>CBDUGV010000103.1:0-13532 GCA_965366815.1 uncultured Bdellovibrionales bacterium
ACTTTGATACGCTTGGTTGAAGTGACGTAGTCGCCAGGGTTCGTGGTGTAGGTTGCTTCTGCTCGTGCTGCCAAACTAGTTGGTCCCGAAGCTGTATAGGATTTGCCAGCTGGACTTGTTATCCGAACAACAACGTCGTTGGCTACGGCCTCCCCAGCGTTTCTCACTTTCACATCGACACGTTTTAGCTTTGTCGCACCTCGACTTGTTGAGAAAGTTCCATTCGGTTTGGAAGCTCGCAGACGAGTTTCTCTGATAGCCTTTGAAGAAGTATTGGGGGCGGTTTCCGTGGCGGTAGGCTCATCGGTAGGGAGCGGATCGCCACTAGATTCTGCGATCGCAGAGCTGCCCAAAAACAAAGCTAGTAGTTGGGACACCAATAGAACAGTCAAAAATTTCTTGTGCATTTGAATCACCAAAAAAGAATAGATTACTCCAATTTAAAAAATACAGCTGGTGCGCGTTGAGGCTAGTCTATCCTAAGGGCAGCAATATCCCAAGCAATCTCCTTGCATTGCTTAGATCAGATACTTCTCTACACTTGATAAACGCCACTTTGAGAAAGTGAACACAGACATCTGCATCAAACAACTGGTGTCGTCTCAGTAGATCCGCTTCTTCATGACCTTTTGTGCTTCTGAATAATACGCACTGCCGAGAATCGGCTTCTTTTCAAAATGATGGAATTTTCTCAAAGTAGTGTCGTAGATTACCGGTACAATGAAACCACCGTATTTTTCACTCTTTTTCGCTACAGCTGACTTTTTTCCGTGAATCCACTTCAAAGTGTCAGGCTCTACGGATTTACTCACAGCAATTGCATAGACATAAATCAGACAAATCGTTTCTCGCACACTGTTATCTTGCATTTGACTTGCAACGAATCGCCCGCCACCCTTAAATTTCTTCATTGCAAATTCGAGGGCTTTCTTCGAAAGCTCTGCTGAGTTGGGCATATTGTTTTCATTTGCGAGTGCCCAATTCCAAGCCGAATCTACAAACGCGCTTAAGTTCGAGTTTCTGACCTTATCTATTTCTTTGAATATGAAAAACTCTTCTAGGAAAATTGGCAGACCGACTATATCAAAACGAACTTTGCTAGTGCTGTAGAGAAAGGGGAAATTATCGGTGTTCTCCGGATCGTTTATCCGAAAACCGTCCTCAATAAATCTGGCTTTAAGTTTTTCTATATGGGCGTTCATTTCAATCTCATAGATTTTAGTTTCTAAGCTAACTAGTAGTGGGGCAACCCAAGTTACTTTGTTACATCTTACCTTTTAGGTATTTCTGCCTCTTTGACTCAGGGTACTTCTCAATGGCATAGCGAAGCATCGTTCTCGGCATCGACTTATAATGTCGTATCATAAAAGCTTCAGTCTGCTTTAGATCTTTCTTCCCAGCTTCTCTCAGCATCCAGCCGACTGCTTTGTGAATGAGATCGTGCTCGTCCTGCAATAAGAGTTTCGATATCTCGAATGTGTCGCTCAAGTCACCGTTCTTGATAAACCAGTAACAGGAAATAATTGCGATTCTTCTTGTCCAAAGATCCTCCGACTTCGCCCATCTATAGAGAACGGAGCGATCTTTATCTGATAAGTGCTTGCCAACGATATGGGGGCAGGTGACGTCTACAAGATCCCAATTGTTCACGTATTTAAAACTCCCAACGTATTCCGCATAGATTCTTTCTCGATCGGAATCGCTAGTTGCGATTGCGTATCTTTGAACCAGGGCAAGCAGCCCCAAGAGTCGTTCCTCATGATACTTTGAGCGTATGAATTTTTTGATATCTCTTAGTTGTATGTTTTGGTTGTCCTTCAGGAATTTTCTAATAACGGGCACTCGTATTCCTAAAAAGACGTCGCCATAGCCATACTGCCCTTTGGCCGTTTTAAAAAAGCGCTGGCTGTGTTCAGCAGTTTTCTTAGAGCCGAGTTTTCTGAACTTCTTTTGCAATTCCATGGACGTTTCGTAGGAGGCTCAGTTTGGCAACTCATTCCTGGCAGTAGTGTGGCTCCGCATAGCGTGGTGCCTTCGACGCTATAGAGACGTAGTAACCTAGAATTTTCCATTCGTCATGTTGGAAATGAGAATTTTTTCTAACAATTATCAACGTAATTCTCGGCGCTTAGACTTTTATTCCCGACTGTGCTACTGCTTTTCTTCTGCTATTTTGATATCTCCAAATTGTCTTGGGTAATATTTTATCGTGTCCGTCCTGTGACACTTGTTTCCCTACACGACTGATCACTTTCAGTCATGTCTTCTATACTTGTTTTGTTTGGAGGTCTTCAATGGAAGACGACATACGTCCGAAGATGTCGGCTTGGCTCGATTTGTTTGGTCAGCTCATGAAGGAGCTTGTTGGACAGATTGAGGCTGAGACCGGCATGGCGTACGATGATCTTGGAGTCAATGACTCCGGGTTTGAGTTGACGCGATTTTCGGAAAAAGTTCAATGGGCCATAGAGTACACTGAGCATCTGCGGCGAATCATCGACTACTTCTTTTCACACGGCGCCGAATTAACTACGATTCATCTGTTAGTTCAAACCGAAACTAGAGCGGTGGTCCTCGCTGATCATTGGTTGGATTGCCTGGCCCGTGCATGGCAGAGCTTGGTTCTCATGCAGGATCTTTCTGTGTGGATGGTTCTGTATGCCGGAGAGGAATTCCGATCGGTGGCTCCTGGCGATATGATCAGACCCGAAAGGGCTGACCGAGAATTGCGCCATGCGCCAGATCGCGAGATTCTTCGGAATGCCGCGATTAAGTTGGGCGTCTCGAGATTTAGAACGGCTGGACTTGAAATTCTCCAGCTTATCGTCGATCTCAAGTTCCCTCAGCCGCGCTTTGAGAGAATGACGTGCGACTTTTCTCTACATCCATCATTTCCCAGAACGTAAGGAATCGCTGATTATAGAACGTGTTCTTTCTTCTTCCAGCCTAACGTGCGTGCTTATATTGTAGCAGCAGCTTTTCAGGCAATGCCTCCTCAGTTGGTTGGCAGGACGGACATGTTCTCTCTCTCTGTTTCTGAGAAGAGATAGGGATTAGAGCGAGCATTCGCCATGTAGGTGGATTTCCCGATACCAACTCATGCTTGCTCATCCCCAAGATCGACCTTTTAACTAGCGCCTTGGAGCTAGGCCGGAAGTTGCACCGAGGAAGTTCTATCGGGTGCTGTTTCTCTGGACTCAAGACAGTGTGCTAGCCTCTCTTCTCCAAAGAATGAATCGAGTATTTCAACCACTTCGTTCGTTCTGTCGATTCCACCTTTACAGTTTCGCACCAGTGCTTGAGGGGTGTAGATAATCCCGTAGGGGAATCCCCACCAACCAAAAATAAAAGTAAAAAACGTGCTGGCCCATCTGGCAGCAGGGGAATTGCGATCGGGTCGGACTAAGTAAATCTCTGTTGAATTTCTTGACGTGATAATAGCTGCCGAAATGACAATCGAATAGCAAACAAATCGACTACCGTTTCGCAACTGCATTTGCAATTCATCGTATGAGAGTTCCTCTAAACCGTAAATTTGTTTCTTTAAGCTTTTCTCAAGTAGCGGGAGATACTTTGCAATTGGAGCAGAAGGTGAGGGAGTCGACGGCGATTCTTGTAACACACGGCGAGCATTACGTGTTGCAAAATACTTTTTTGCCCGCAAGAAGATTATAATAAAGGGAATGAGCGCAGTCGCTACAAACACCCCGAGAATAACAATCTGAATAATCCTTTCTGTAATTGGCATACTGCCCCCTTTGCGAACCTATGTGGTAACCCTGGTTGTTAAAATACTATATCGGCATATTTTCATATGCGTATACCTATCTTTTCAGCCTATCGAGATTAATTGCTTCAAGTTGCGTTGGTGTGTTTAGTCACGGGCTGAAGCGCGGAATTGGAGAATAACTTCAAATTATTAATGAGTTAGCAGAGTTGCTGCCTATCTGAGTCCCAGCAAAGTAATGACGGGTACAACCGGAAACCGTGTTGTGTTCTACCCGCCACGTGAATGACTTACTCCTCCTCAGGTAAGTCAATTCTTGACAGGGCCTTTGCGAATTTTCGAATGTCGGTGAACCGCTTGTTCGGATCGATCGCCAGTGCATCAGTGATGATGGTATCTAGCGCGACGGGCAGTTCTTGCTCGTAGATCTTCGTAATCCAACGCTCTCTTGGCAAGCGATACCTTCCGGTCGATTCCATTGTCGGCAGCTCAAAGCGATCAACTCCGCGAAACTCACAATAGAGATCGGCGTATTCGTCCGTCCACAAGTGAATTGGAAGACTGCAGGTGAGCAGTGAGAACAAAACGACAGCCATTGAGTATACGTCGCTTCGAACATCTATTTGGCTAGTCTCCAAGGCGCCTTCAGGACAGGTAAAGCCGGGAGTGCCAAACCAACGCTCCTCACGCCAGTCTTCCGATGCAGAAATTCGCTTTGCTGCGCCGAGGTCGTGGAGTCTCACGACTCCATCATCCCCGAGCAAGAGGTTATCGGGCTTGAGGTCCAGATGGAGCACACCCTGCTCGTGCAAATGGGCAAGCGCAAGACAGGCGTCGCAGACAATTCGCACCGCTCTGCTCCAAGGGAGTGCCCCTTTGCTTTCGAGGATGTCGTGGACATTGACCCCCGGAGCATACTCCAAAACAATGTAGGGATGGTCTTGAAGAGATCCGGTAGCGACACAGTTTATCAAGTTTGGGTGCCCGGGCAAGGCTCGCGCGATCTTCATTTCCCGTTCGAAGTGCTGACGAACTAAGTCCCAGTGACTCAGGTCATCAATCCAGGGAAACTTAATCACAAACTGCTGCTGTGTGCCTTCGAGCCGAGCAGTCCAGATTTTCGAGACACCGCCGGTGGCGATCTGCTCGTTGAGAACCAGAACCTTATTGCCCTGATTGATGCGCGTGCCCTGTCTCAAGGGCAGCGAGCTAGGAACAGTCATAGCTTTCTCCTTGTAGAAAGGGATAAGAAGAGACGAAACGCGAAAACGGTCAGGGGTTTGTAAGAACCAAGTCGGTTGTAGCCCCCGCCGTTTTATACTCCGCATGCGAGGTATAAGTTCGGCAAAAGCAAGATTTTTCAGCTTCTCGGGTATTGGAGGGAAAGAACTGCAGATCTATTAGACTAGGAATAGTAGCGTTGTATATCCATTTATTGGCTTAATCAAGTTCGCCGAGCAACAAATTTCGACTCTTTCTTCTTGGATACTATAGTGAATATGCACTGGCCCTTTACATAGAGCGTTGGAAGTGAAGTATGACTCCCTTCGGAATAATTCCTGCTTCGGGGTAGCTTCGCAAATCATCCCAGCGATGGGTGTAACCTCTCTTCTCCATTGCTCTGGCGAATTTTCGATGGAAACCGCGTCCCGGATCGATGATTATTGCGTTGGATTGGCTGCTTGAATGCCTGTCGATAAAGGCTGCTAGTAGCTCGACATGTTGTGGCTCGTAGAGCAGATCACTTCCGATAATCAGGTCGAACTTCTTGAGTTCCTTGTTGGCTGAGTTCCAATCGCCTCGAGTAAATTCGATAGGAGACAATGAGTTCAGCGTTAAGTTCCTCGCAAGAAAAGCTCTTGCGAGGGGGTGATAGTCAGTGGCGGTGATATCTCCGCCGAGCTGCTTGATCACGATACTCGGCAGGGCGATTCCGCAGCCAATTTCGAGAATCCGTTTTCCGGCAATCTGTTCTGCGAGCATGAGATTTGCCAATATTTTACCCATTGGCCAAATCAGCCCAAACAGTGGCCAGACAGCGGATGAAATTCCAAGATTGAGAGCTTCGCCATCTGGATCGGAGAACTGTTGTCGGTCCAAGAGGCTTCTAATCTTGTAATTGACCGATCCTATACTGATAGTCTCGAATTTTACTTTATAGCTAATGTAGTCGCCTAGGTCGGAACTCCATGCATGAACCCTCAGGGTAACATACATTGGATCAATGCGAGCGATTCAGAAATTCTCAAGCGTAGGGGGCTAGGATCACTAAAGAACTAGTCAAGTCTTCGATCAAATCTGCGATGCAGTGGGCAAGGCGCTCTCTTCGCTCTCAAGCTGGCGGCTTACCGCTTCGGGAGAACTCGTTCTTCTGGCAAGTACGGAATAGGCTGCCGGAACTAGGTAGATCGTCAAAAAGGTAGATACCAATACTCCCCCCAATACTACAACTCCAATAGTTGCTCTTGTTTCTGAGCCCGCACCAGAAGCTAGAATTAGCGGCAGTGAGCCGGCAGCAGTAGTGATACCTGTCATTAGAATTGGCCGCAATCTCGTTTCTGCAGCATGTCGAAGTGCCTCGTCAAATGTCTTTCCACGGTCGCGTAGTTGGTTTGCAAACTCAACTATCAGAATGCCGTTTTTGGCCGATAACCCAATGAGCATCACCAAGCCAATTTGTGAATAGAGGTTGATTGTACCGCCGGTCAGCAACAGCCCCAGTAGTCCACCAAGAATGGCGGTTGGAACCGTTAGCATTATGACGAGCGGGTGAATATAGCTTTCGAATTGTGCGGCCAAGACCAAGAACGTGATGACAATTCCAAGCATGAAGACAAAGGCAAGTGATTCCCCAGTGGATTTGAAATCCCGAGACTGTCCTTTGTAGTCAACAATTGCAGTGGCCGGCAAATGTTCGGCAACGAGGTTTTCAAGATAGCCCAAGGCATCTCCAAGGGAAAATGCATCTTGGAGATTTGCCTCCAGAGTAATTGATCGAATTCGGTTGTAGCGGTTGAGAGACGGGGAATCAGCGTACTCACTTACCTTAACCACGTTTGATAATGGAATGAGCTTTCCAGTACGACTGGATCGAACGAACAGGTTTTGCAAATCCGCTGCGCTATTCTGCTTGGATCGCTCACCTTCGAGAATAACATCGTATTCTTCACCAGATTCGATATAGGTAGTCACTCTTCTTGACCCCAACATGGTCTCGAGTGTTTTTCCAACTTCCTCTACCGTGACTCCTAGTTCCGCAACTCTCTCGTAATCGATATCAACGCGAAATTGAGGCTTTGTTTCTTTGTAATCCCAATCCAAACCAACAAAACCTGGATTATTGCTCTCGATCTTACGAACCAAAATATTTCGCCATTCAACCAATTCCTCATAGGTTCCGCCACCAATCACAAACTGAACTGGTTTACTCACCCTGGAACCAAACCCTTGTCGCATTACCGGGAAGGCCTTCACCCCGGTCAAATCTGAAAGCTTCGAGCGAATCTCATCCATAATGACAAAGCCACTCCGGCGTTCACTCCAACTATTGAGAACACATATCACTATGCCGCTATTAAATGAGGCAATATTGCCAAAGCTCCTGGGAGCGCGGACGAGGAGGCGGGTAATTTCACCACTCTCTACATACGGCATCAATCGCTTTTCGATCTCATCGACATAGCCAGACATATACTCGTACGAAGCACCCTCTGGGCCATTGATCAGCACAAAGAATGCCCCTCGATCTTCTTTGGGCGCATACTCGGCGGGCAATAATTGATACGCAAAAATACAAGTTATGAAAATAAAACCTAGAGAAACCAAGGCGGCAAGTGGCGCTTTTAAAACGAACTGAAGACTCCGGCTATAGAAATTCCGTGCACGATCAATGCTGGCATCGATCTTCTGAGTGATCTTAGATTTGCGTTTCGTGCGCACGAGAATCTTCGAGGCAAGCACTGGACAGAGCGTGAGCGCGACAAGGCTTGAGAAAGATACTGCGGAAGCCATCGTCAGCGCGAACTCAGAAAACAATCTGCCAATCTCACCCTCGAGAAAGGCTAAGGGGACGAACACCGCAACGAGCACCAAGGTTGTTGCAATCACGGCAAAGCCGACCTCTCTTGCTCCTCGATATGCCGCTACGAGTCGCGTTTCACCGTATTCCTCCATTCGCCGAGAGATGTTCTCGAGTACGACAATAGCGTCATCGACTACCATACCAATTGCCAGCACAAGTCCGAGCAGAGTCAAGAGATTGATGGAGAATCCAAGTGCATACAGTACTGAGAAGGTGCCAATTGCCGACACCGGAACTGTAATAGCAGGCACGAGCATTGCTCGAACATCGCCAAGAAAAAGGTAAATTACTAATACAACGAGTACGATCGCGATCAGTAAGGTGGCGTACACCTCCCTTATCGCTTCTTCTACGAACACTGAAGTGTCGTAGCTTTGATTGATCTTCATTCCTTCCGGCAAGGTCTCGTTGATGCGATCTTTTTCAGCTTTTGCAGCACGGGCAACATCAATCGTATTGGCAACTGATTGCTTTATGGTGCCAATGCCAACCATCGGAATCTTATTGCCGCGGAATGTCGTGCGATCTTCAATGGTACCGCGCTCAACCCGGGCCACGTCTCCGAGTCGGATGACGTGACCGTCGTCGCCTCTCTTGAGCGCGAGTTCGCGGAAATCTTTTTCAGTTCGAAAAGCTCGATTGAGACGAACAGTAAATTGTCGAGTCTTTGATTCAATGCTCCCAGCAGGAAGTTCCACGTTCTCTGAACGAAGTGCCTGCTCGACATCCGATACGGTAATATCTCGAGCGGCCAAGGCTTGTCTGTCGAGCCAGACGCGCATTGCAAATTCTTGGCCGCCGCCAACTCGAACTCGGGCAACGCCATCGAGCACAGAGAAACGGTCTACTAAGTATCGTTTCGCATAGTCCGTAAGCTCGGGAACGCTTAAATGTATGCTCGATAGGTTGAGCCACATGATGACGTCGTCATTTGAATTTACTTTTTGGATTTCAGGAGGGTCTGCCTCATCTGGCAGGTCGTCCGCTATAGTCGATACACGGTCTCGTATATCGTTGGCAGCACCATCGATGTCTCTATCAATAGAAAACTCAACTGAAACTGTGGATTTTCCATCAACACTTGTTGATTCAATAAATTTAATTCCCTCAATTCCAGCGATTCTTTCTTCTACTCGTTCGGTAATTTTGGATTCGACGACATTTGCAGCCGCTCCAGGGTAGGTGACTTCGACCGAAACCACCGGTGGATCGATATCGGGATACTCTCTCAGCGGCAGCTTACTAAAGGCCACATATCCAAAGATGATAATAATTGCGACAAGGACAGATGCAAAAACGGGACGTTTGACCGAGAGGTCTGAAAGGATCATTACTCAGACTCCATTCGGGTAAGTATGTCACCAATTCCCTCGCCGTCTTTTTGAATTGCACGCACTTGAGCATCTGTTCCGGGGCGAGCACTCATTGTGCCATGCGTGATCACAAACTCGCCGTCTCGAATTCCCGAGACCACCTCGACTTTTCCCGAATCGCGGGAAGCGATCTCGATTTGACGTTTTTCTACCGAGACAAGATCGTCAACTGCGAGAGGTGTCTTAGAAGAATTCGCTACAAAAACATACTGCTCTTTACCGGAGGGCACCAAAGATTCTTCAGGAAGGATCAAAGCTTCTCTAAAGCCGTGCGCTAGGTTCACACTCATTAAAAGCCCCGGTTTAAGCTTGCCGGTCGAGTTCTGAATGAGAGCCCTCACCGTTATCGAACGGGTTACCGGATCAACTTGCGAATCAATTCCGGTAACGGTTCCTTCAAACACCTCGTCGGGAAAAGAGCGAGAGCGTGCCTTGACCGGCAATCCGATTTCCAGGGCTCGCAAAAACAACGATGGAACGGTAAAGTCGAGCTTCATCACAGAATCATCAGTCAAGGTAACGATTGGATCCCCAGGGTTTACCAGAGCCCCTTCGCTCATCGTTCGTAGACCGACGACCCCCTTGAAAGGCGCTACTATGAGACGGTCGGTAAGTCGACTTCGCATGGCTTCAAGTTGGGCGTTGGCTGCTTTATATGGCCGCTCTCGTTCATCATAGAGCGACTCAGAGACAGCTCCGGCATTTGGAAGTTGCTTTAATCGACTCAATTGCCGTTTCGCCTCACCGACTCGAGCTGTCATCTCTTGAACAACTGCACTCTCTTCGGCGTTAGTCATTTCGGCAAGCACAAAGCCTTTCTCGACTCTTTGTCCGTCTTCAAAGTTAATTTTGGTAATTATATCCGTGACCGTAGAAGTTAAAGAGACGGTCTCGTTTGCTCGTAGTGTTCCAAGTGCCTCAATTGAATCGGACCAAGGTGCCTTTTTTACCTTATAGACAATCACTTTTGCAGGGCTCGCGCCTTGAGACTCTGCTGGAGCAGGAGCAAGTAGCAGGCAGAGGACCAGGCATCTTGTAACAACAATGAAGGGGCTCTCCATCGATCGCTGCAGCTTGTCCACAAACCTCTTGCGGTTTCTACATAGATTTCTATATAGGCAAGGTGTTTGACAATTCGAGAGAAGTGTCAAAAGTAGCTTTGGCGATTTAAGAAGCATGGGATTTATCTTAAATAAGAAAATTTAATCTCGATTAGAACGTCTCAGGCACTGTGAATATTCATAATAAATGTCAATCAGACTTATAGCCATTTTTTTATCGAACAAGTTGCCAATGCAATGAGGTTATAAGACACTAACTACCTAGCCTAACACGAGTCTAATGAAACCAAACTACGATCGAGCCTTACTTTGCTTTAGTTGGATGCCATGGGCAGTTTTCCGTGTCGCTGGTGCTCGTATCGCTGGTACTTGGCTTGCATGCAGCTTCTTGATTGCCTGTTCTATTGGACCCGACTACCGACCTCCAGAGACTGAACTTCCCAAAGATTGGGAATTTGCGCTCCAACAGCCCAAAGTGCCGAGCCAAGAGATCCTCAAGTCCTACTGGAAGCAGCTTCGGGAACCTACGCTCGACAGACTGATCGACCTTGCGTTGAATGGCAATTTGGATTTAAAGCAAAGCGCACTGCGTATAGATGAGGCATTTGCTCTGTATAGGATTGAGCGTGCCGGGTTTTACCCAGATATAGACGGCTTATCGACGCTGTCGCGGCGACGGAGAAGTAGTGCGGTTACCTCTGCGATTTCCCAATCCACAGACAGTTTTTTCTCGCTTGGTGGGATTCTCGCCTGGGAATTGGACATTCTCGGGAGAATTAGAAGATTGACTGAATCAGCGAACGCCGATGTTGAAGCATCAATAGCGGATATCGAGGCGACGCGAGTGACACTGATATCCGAAGTTGCTTTAAGCTATACGAGAATTCGTACATTACAATCTCAAATCTCGTCTACGCTTGAGAACATTCGGACGCAAAAAGACAGTCTTCAACTTGCCCGAGAGCGCTTCAATGTAGGGATTGCTCCCGAACTCGATGTGCGACAAGCCGAGTCAAATCTAGGGGCAACAGAAGCCGCCTTGCCTGCGCTTCGTATTCTGATCCACCAACAGACACACGAACTTGCGGTTTTGCTTGGCGGATATCCAGAGGAGGTAAGAGATATAATTGCTCAGTCAGCACCTATCCCGAAAGTCTCGAGAATCAAGTTTAGCGAAGTTCCGGTAAATATTCTCCGCCAACGTCCAGACATTCGTCGTGCCGAACGACTGCTTGCAGCTCAACACGCTCTTATCGGTGCGAAAAAAGCAGAACTCTTTCCGATAGTGAGTCTGCCAGGGGAGTTCTCGTTTCAAGCGCTCAATTCTGTTGAGAAGGCTTTTAACCGCAATAGCCTTGCCTTTAGTATCGGACCCTCGATTCGTTGGAATCTGTTTGACATGGGAGCAACCCTCAATGCCGTAGAAGTGGAGAAGCTTCGCACCGAGCAGTTTCGGCTTGAACACAGGAAGACTGTTTTAAAAGCAGTGCAAGAGGTGGAAGATGCAACGGTTTCGTTGCGAGAACAAAAACTTCGCGCCGAGAGTCTCAAGAAATCAGTTGTCGCGAGCAAGAAGGCTACTGCGCTCGTCAAAAGTCTCTACGTCTCTGGCCTAACTGACTTTCAAAATGTCCTCGACAGTGAGCAAAGATTGTTTACCCAACAGATCGACTACGCGCAGAGCAAGGGCCTGTTGGTTGAAGCCTATATATCGCTGTTTCGATCCCTTGGTGGGGGTTGGAGTGGGGAGAGCGAAGCGTAGAGTCTCGCCACGCATCTCTCAGGAGACGAACAGTTTCGAGTTCGACTATTGAGAGATGTCTAGATGCCATCAACTCATTTTATGTTGTGAAAGAGCTTGAGCATTCGATTGTAGATAGCAGCAGACGCATACTCTTCGGCTAACCGTTGAGGGAGTGAGCACGAAGGGTATGGGTCTGTTGCTGTGGGAAGGCTGATTTACAACAATAGGTTGTTAGACCTGGTCGAACCAACCAAGCCATTCCCCCTGCAAATCCGTTCGCAGAATGGTGACCCCTCCACTGGGTACATTAACCAGGACTGTTGGGATGACCTTTCCGCGAATTTTGAGGATACTCCTGGACAATGTAGCTCCGGGAGCAAAGCTCCATGCTGCTTCCTGTACTTTTTTGCGAAGGGTTCTGGACCGCAAGCCCATGCTTCGCAGGAGGAGCAGCCCCGCAGCGTGCATTTCGGCAAGTGCGATTGTCGCTTCTCCTCCGCTTCCAGGAGATGCCATGTTAATCATTTCAGCATGCATTCGAATTCGCGTGCCAAACAGAATCCTCGACTTTTCGAGGCTCCACTTTCTCAGTTTCTCGATCATTTGATCTCCAATTCATTTCTTGAGACTTCGATGCTTCAATCTCTACCAAACCCCCATTTCAATCCGCGGTGCGGCGTAGAACGCAATGAGACCTTTCAGAGTGATGCGCTGCTGTTACCCGCACACCTAGAAGTAGAATCTTGGGTCTGCGGATAACGAACAAATTTTCGTCTACCCATCAAAACAGAAAAGAATCGCAAAGAACTAGTTTTTCTATCAGTATTATGGCGCTTTTTTAAGCGGTGGGGATAACGCAGATATGGAGTTCTGCTTTCTTTGTGAACGATTGCGTTCGGGCGTGGGGGATCTGCGAGGTCTTTCGCTAAACTGCTCTTCTCAGTGGATGATTCCCTGCTCGATAAGCAAATCAGCTACAAGCTCGGCGAAATCTCGATAATACTCTTCTTTTAAATAGAACTGAGTGGCAAACATCTCGCGCTTCAGGCGGGGATTGTTGATAGCAGAAATGAGTTGATACCCATTGTCTTGGATATGTCGATTTTGTTTTTCGCGATAAGCATGAAAATCTTCGATACTGAACTCGCCGAGGCTGAAGTGGGTCCTCCCGTCAACTCCCTCAGCGACAATGCTTCTCGTCGTTACTTCAAAAAAGCTCATTTGCAGGTAATGAGATTGAACAAACTGGTGAATTTCTGGAAACAAGCTGAGGTCGATAAGGTTCTCAAACTGCCGTAGTTGTTCTCGAAGGTTATTTTTACCGCCGCTTCTCGCATTGATAGTATCTCCAGCAAAGACTTGCAGATTGCCAGCTCGAAGTGGGTCGATATCTCGAAATATGTTCGATAGCACTTGTTCACTGTTATCTCCTTTGAGAGAGAAGTACGGTTTGAACAGGCGAAAGAACATCTTCTGAAGTTCTTGTCGAAAGGAGGCACTGCTGACTGGTGAGACGCGAAAAAGGGCCACATGGGTTTTTAAGAAT
>CBDUGV010000104.1:0-13470 GCA_965366815.1 uncultured Bdellovibrionales bacterium
TCGCGAAACATTTGCTCACTGTAACCACGTCTGACATGCCAACCTTCCTCGCGCAGCTGAAAAGGACCGTTTTCTCCATCGGTAATCGCCCGATATCGATAATACGGTGCGCTCAACAATAAACGTCCACCGGGCTTAAGGCACTTCGCCAATCCCTTCACCACACTGCGATCATCGAGTATATGTTCAATCGCCTCAAAACAAACAACCACGTCAAACTCTCGGATCAGGTCCGTGCGTTCATTAATGGATCGCAAATCTTGAATTTCGAATTTTGCTTCGGGTAGGCCACAGAGATCTGCGCGTTCGACTGCTACTCTTTGGTTTCGCTCGTCAAAACTAAACCCGAGGCTGCGATACCCTCGCTTGCTCGCCATGAGAGAGAACGCTCCGGTTCCACATCCGGCGTCGAGCAGGCGTTCGTTGTTACGTGTCTTCGGGAGTCGGTTTGCTGCCCAGCACCAACGATCTCGAACCGTCGGATCGCCAAATAGGACGGTTATCCGAGGCCCAAAAAGCTTTATCAGTGCGGAACTGTTCATGATTGTAGAGATGACTCCCCACAGACAATAGTTGCAGCCCACTGAGTCAACCCACTGGGGAAGAAGAAATGGCGAAAATTCCCCTCAATTTAGAGCCAATTTCGAACGTTCTCAGTGCTATGCAGAAGACTCAAGAGATTTGAAGCCAAGCGCAATTTCAGCTAGCCTCCGGCGGAGGACTAGATTTGATACCTAGAATAATTCACTACTGCTGGTTTGGCGGAACCGAACTCGACCCGCTCATGAAGGACTGCCTGTGCACCTGGAGTGAATTCTGCCCTGAGTTCGAGATACGTCGCTGGGATGAAGATTCGCTTCCAAGCAAGCTTCCCTACCTCAAGCGAGCAATGCGGGCACGGCAATTCGCTAACCTCTCGAACTATATGCGTCTCGTTGCTGTGTATGAACACGGGGGCTTTTATCTTGATACCGACATCGAACTTCGACAATCACTGGAGCCGCTGAGGAATGAGAAATGCTTCTTTGGCTGGCAACTCGAAAAGCCATTAGATTGGGCGATAAACAATGCGATATTTGCCGCGACTCCTCGGCATCCGTTTGTCGGAGCACTTGCGAATGCATTGCTAGAGGAATTCAACGGCAATGAGCACCCTCCACTTTCATCACCGCATTTGGTCAGCCGTATGCTTATTGCCAGAGGTCTTAATCAGTTTACTGATGAAATTTCAACCGTTGGAGATATTACGATATTTCCACGTCGCTATTTCTATCCCTATTCGTTTGAGGAAACGTTTAGTGAAGACTGTGTAACACCAGATACGGTTTGTGTGCATCACTGGAGCAACTCTTGGGCAGCAAGGAAAAAGCGGTTTCGCTTTTTTCGCTAAAAATTCGCGGCTCTGGGGCATGGTCGTTCGCTATGTGTACTATTCCGGCAACCAACTAAATCTACTGTTGACATTTGCATAGATTGGGCGTAGTCAACCGAACTACTTGGCTTTGCAAGGCTTCCGTGTGTCTCTGATTCAATGCATTCTCAGAGGGCACCTCTTGCATCACTGACTACCGCAGCTGGTAGTTGGCCACCTTCGTAGAGGCAATCCTTGTCACCCTACGAAAAGACCATCTGGTTAAAACCCAGGCAGCGTTTGATTTTTCTATACTATTGGCTTTCCCGCTCCGGTAAAGGCGGCTCGAGCTCGGGTGGCTCGTGCCATGGGCGGTTATCAGTCAGTTGCTCGGGGCAGATCGCTTCCTCTGCCTCTCACCTTGGACTAAATGGAACCAAGGCGAGAGACGGAAAGACAGACAAGGTATTTGAACGATATAAAGAAGGTCACACGCTGCTTCAGAGTGCATGCATTCTCTAGCATCGTGTGACTTTCGTTTCTACTTCTACCCTCACTATTACGGAGTTGGTTTTGGACATTAAGGACTACATTCGTTACCGGACGGAACACAAAGGATTAACTGGGGCACTTACCCTCACCGGCCTGCTATTGCTTCTCTCTGCTGTGCTACAATTCGTAGACGGTTTCACTGAAGGAACAATAGAGGATGGTTGGATAACTGCCGTCAATACGCTTGGCGTCAGTTGTGTCGCGTTGCTGAGCGCTTTTCTGTTCAGTGGAGCTGCTAGAAGGATGAGCAAGACGAGCGGTTTGCTGGTCCTCGACGGCGCTAATCTCTTGCTCTACACGGTTGCCGTCACGTTGATGGTCGCAGCGCCATTGTTTTGGATGCTCGAGCCGCTCGTTACTCGAATGCTGTGATTCGCAGCAGAGAAATTTGAACCTTAGTAGGCGTATCCACTGCACCAGAAGCATTGGATACGCCGGATGGGAATCGACGAAAAACGAACGCAAAGGATTTTTTCTGTCTTCCTTCTCAAGTGAATACGCTCACACTTGGCCAAATATGGGATCACAATTCCGGGCGTTGTGAGTGGGCGAATGAAGTTATGAATCGCTAGTAAGAAGTTTTTCGATCGCCATAGCGTTTAACACACTCTTCGACACGAAAGACGAGATGATAGCATATTCTTGTCGGTCCAACTCTTTATCTACCCCCCCGGAGCTATGCTTATTCCCACCGATTGGACCAATACCATCGAGCGTAGGCGCAATGTCCCAGAATCGACTTCCATCACTTGCCCCCCCACTGTGTTTCGGTTGCACGCTGAGCCCGATATCCCCGGCGACTTCTTGCCACAGAGCAAATAGTTTCAGTGATCCCGGATTCTCTGGCCATGGCGGATAAATTTCGATTATGTCGAGCGAAAGATGATCAGGGGCGAGTTCTGAAATGATTTCCTGCAATGCGTTCACACCAAAGGCCAATCGCTCGGGCGACGACGATCTCATCTCACAATCTGCTTCGGCGTAATCGGGTACTTTGTTGTTTGCAGTGCCCCCTCGAACTTGCGCCACGGTCATCGTAAGATCGTTCTGATAGTCAGTTAATGCATCCACCTGTAGCAACACCTTCGAGAGGAGCGTAATTGCGTTGATGCCGCTCTGGTGTGCAAGTCCGGTATGTGCAGCTCGTCCAGTCGCGGTGATCCGAATATCACTGACACCTTTCCGTGCGACAGGAAGCCAAATAGTCTCGCCTTCTTCATCACTGGCCTCAGCGACCAGAACTGCTCTGGTATCGGCGTCAATCCTTTGGCGACAAAGCTCACCGAAATCGGCACTTTCAGTTTCTTCCGAGCAGTTGAGGAAAATTTTCCAAGAATAGGTCGAATAGAGCTCCGGCGCGAACTCTCGGAGTGCTGAGAGCACCATGTAAATAACGAGCGTCCCACCTTTGTTATCACAAACGCCAGGACCATAGATTAGTCCATTCTCTTGACGCCAGTGAAAGGAATTGGTTTTGGCTTCTTGTTCTGGAAACACGGTATCAAGATGCGAAACAAAAACGATTGACTCTTTGTTTGAACCGGACTTGGTAAGCAGAAGATGCTTTCCATACATCGAGTGGCGAGATGCAAACTCTTCACGTTCGAAGCCAAGCTCAGAGAAGAGGTTGGCCGTAAGCTCCCCGACTCGATTCACGCCAGCTGCATTATCAGCAATCGAATGAATCTCAACCATCTGCCGAAGCAAAGCCAGATTCATCTCGAGGTTTCGAGAGAAGTACTGTTCTAACTCCGACTTAGTCATCTACCTGACCCTGCTGGTTTGGACTTACTCAAACTTCAAGCATATCGGGAGCGGCTAACTGTTCGCTCTTTTCTTGGCAAATTTCTTACCGGCCCACTTTTTGGGCTTCGCGGGCATATTTTTTCGCCATTCACTTTTTTCGCCGCTCTCTGACTTTTTGTAGGTACCGGGCTTTGAAGCAGTTTTTCTCTTTGGCTTGGCGCTCCGATCCTTACTCCAAGATTCCTTTCGATCGCTCGGTTTGCGCTCAGCCTTGCTACGACCACTACCATTTCGCTTCGCCCCACTGCTACCGGCACTACTCCCACTAGCTCGCTTTGGACCGTCGTTCGTTCTACTCTCTTCACTACTACGAGAATCTCTGCGGCCATCTTCAATCTTTCGAGAATCTCTGCGGGCACCATCTCGACGACCAGTCTCACGACCACGACCCTTGAAACTCTTTCGCCCACCATCGCGCGATTTCCTTGGTCGATTGCCTCGGGTATCCTCTTTCTCTTTTAGTTCGTGTACCTGAGTTTCCAGCCCAAGCGGCCGTTCGCCGTGGGCAAGCTTCGCAAGTGCCGCAGCAACTCGCTCAATCGGTATTTCTTGTTCGCTCACATACTCTTGAACGACTTCGGCATAGAGATCCAAGTCATTTGCCAAGACGGTTTCACTAATTCGGCGCTTAAACTCTTCACATCGCCTTTTAGTCACATCCTCTTTGGTCGGCAACTCCATCTCGGTAATCTTGGTTCTCGTCGCTTGTTCGATAGCGCGAAGCATTCGTTGCTCCCGCGGCGAGACAAACAGAATAGCATCACCGGTTCGGCCCGCTCGTCCCGTGCGACCTATTCGGTGTACATAGGACTCTGTATCAAAGGGAATATCGTAGTTAATGACATGGCTAATGCGTTCGACATCGAGGCCCCGGGCAGCAACGTCAGTAGCCACGATGATATCGAGCGTGCCTTTCTTCAGCATCGCCACCGTTTTCTCTCGCTGCCCTTGGCTAATATCGCCATTGAGCGGATCGGCTGCGAATCCGCGAGCTCGCAATCGCTCTGCCAGTTCAAGCGTCGCAGACTTTGTTCGCACAAAGACGAGGGCGGCCTCAAATGCCTCTGCTTCCAACATTCGCGTCAGAGCGTCCAATTTATGAACTTTTCGGACTATCCAATATCGCTGCCGAACGGTATCAGCAGTGCTTGCCTTGGATTTCACTTGCACAAGCTTTGGATCAACCAAATACTTTTCTGCAATGCGCTTTACTTCAACGGGCATAGTTGCTGAAAAAAGCGAGATCTGACGCTCCTTCGGAATAAAATCTAAAATCCATTTGACGTCATCGAGAAATCCCATTCGCAGCATTTCATCGGCTTCATCCAAAACAAGATGCTTCAATTCACCCAACTTGAGCGTGCCACGCCGAATGTGATCCATCACCCGACCCGGAGTTCCAACGACGACATGCACCCCACGTCGAAGACTGCGTAGTTGCACCGAGTAGTCCTGTCCGCCATAAATTGGTTGGACGTGGAAATTCTGAAGTTTGGCGGCATAAGTTTGAAACGCTTCAGCCACCTGAATTGCCAATTCTCGAGTCGGAGCAAGAACTAGGACCTGGGGATCTTTCTGAGTGAGATCCAGATTGGTAAGAATCGGCAAGGCAAAAGCCGCCGTTTTCCCGGTTCCCGTCTGTGCTTGCCCAATTATATCTCTTCCTGAGAGTATCTGTGGGATGCTCTGGGCCTGAATAGGCGAGGGATGTTCATAGCCCACGGCACTTATTGCACCGAGTACTTCATTTGATAACGCGAGCTCTTGAAAGCTGGGTACTGTAGTCACAGTCGTTGCTCTAATTTAAGTTACTAGACTTACTGGAGATTCCGCTCACATAGATAAGACTGGAGAGGAGTCTGGCGAGTTTCCTGAGGGAGTATATGCGGAAACTCAAGAAAAAGATAGTAAGAGAGTAATTCTAGGTACAATTTATATAGATGAAGACTGCTTCCCGACTTTGTTGGCTCCTTCTACTCACCGCCTTGGCACTATCCCATCTTCGCAAAGACGATCTGCGCGAAGTGGGAAGCCTCTTGCCCGAGTTGCAAGAAGAGCCCTACCAAGAGCAGAGTACTCGCAGCGTATTCGAGTTCAATTATCGAGGAGCAGACTACGTAGTCGAGCCGGTGGCAGAATATGAACTCTATGGGCTCGTCGTAAGTCACAACAACATTCATTCTTTCATCGACATTTATCACACTGATGATTCAGTTGATATCAAGGACCTCTGTGTGATCTGGGGCGAGAATGCAGAAAACACCTCGTTTAAACAAGTTGAATTCTGGAGTGAACCTTGGACATGCTGGACTCGTTGGCCCGGTGGGCAAAACATAGAGTTTAATATGCAGGCCCTTTCTAACAATCATATCCTTTCAGACAATTCGACTATTCGGAATCGTATTCGACAAATGCAAATTGGCGACCAAGTTTTTCTAAAGGGGATGCTCGTCAACTATCACGATAAAAAGCAATCAGCCTTTGTTCGAAAAACAAGCACGGTACGTAACGACAGCGGCAATGGGGCATGTGAGGTACTCTTTGTCGAAGAGGCGCACGTGCTAAAAAAAGGTCCTCAATTCTGGCGGACGATCAACCGCTGGAGCAAAAAGCTCCTCCTTCTCCTACTCGCCTGGAGCATTGGACAATTCCTATACAGCGCCTACAAACCAATGTGGAAATAATAGCTCAGCCCCATTGCCTAGAAATAATCTGTAATCCTCAACATATAGATTTGTTTTTCGGCTTGAAACAGCCCAGTATTGCTCAGTCGAGTTGACTTAACTACATAGTTTTCGTAGGTATTGAGAAATTGAATCGAGCCCACCTATCCACAGCGGAGGCTCTATGATCCTGCCTGCTTACTGACTTACTCAAAAGTCAGAGCGCCGCCAAGCTCATGGAGGGGTTTTCGCACGAAGGTGCGATTCAATTTACTAGTTCGAGTACTAAGAATATGAGGAGGTTTGATGTGAAGGTTGAACTGTTCGGTTCCAGACGGTACGGAAATCCCCGTCCGGAATCGGACTGGGACTTGCTGATTGATGACCCGGCTTCGGTGGATTTACTTCCGATGCCGGTTCCGCAAGACTTCTATTGCCCGACTGTTGATGGACACGATGTGTTTCATCGCCAGCGGCGAACGTGGTCACGGCAAGCCTGGAATGCACTTGGTGGTACCGAGGGCATTTCGCAGCTGATTGCAGAAGCAACAGAGCGATACGCTTCCGCATACAATGAGAGGATTCGCAGCGGTGTGGTTGAGGCCTTCCTCTACCTTCCCCCGTCTGCGAGTGCTAGCGTGTTTGCAGTAGCGTTACGTTGGGATGTCTTTGCGGCGCAAGGCGACTTTTTCGAAGCAGCCTATCGCAAGCATGGAACTCCTTTTTGGGAAGAAGTCATGTCTACGACAAGCGCGAGCCTTACGGTTCAAGCTCAAGACGAATCCCAAAAGGCGCACCAACGGCGCCTTTGCAAGCAAGCAGTTGCAAGAGCCAAAGAGCTCAAGCCGGCTGAATTTCCTACCGATTGGCGGGAAGTTTCATCGATGCCGGTCATAATGCGTAGCTTCACTGGTTTAGGGTTGTTTTTGTCTAGCAGCCTGAAATTAGCGTAGCAATGTGCAGGTCGCAGGCACGGTGGAGAAACAGGTCTCCCCGTGCGCCGTGGTTTTTGGAAGTGCCAACTCACTATCAGAAGTGTCGGCACTGCGTTGATTCCTCCATTGAATTTGAACGAAGGCAGCCGTACGTATTTGAAAACCTGGTAGTTCGGTGCTACCTGCGTCGTCGCCTCCTTCGGCGGGATCTCCTCGGTGCGCTGGAACCATCAACTCGATATCCTTTCGGCTTAAAAGCAAACATCAACAGGGCGGCAACTACCACCACTGTACCCATAAACAACAGCATTGCTTTGTAGATGTTTCCCCGAGCCGCAGTTTGTAGTTCTGGTAAATTCGAGTAATGCTCTCCCTCGCCGCCCTCTCTTGAGGTTCGCCAATCCTCATCATGGAGTCCAAGCTCGCCAAAATCGCCACCACCGATATTCTCATACCAGGATTCTACATTTGGATCGTAGGCTGACATGAGATTTCCGATGAGCGGTAGTGGAGCGACAAAGCTATGCACTATCCAAAGCGCTGCAAACAGCGACATAAAAATGGCTGCAAGCCCGAATACTACTGCACCACCTTGAATAGTATTTCGAGATCGCCTCCGTTTGCCCTTCATCGCGACGACGAAAAGCAACGTAAGTCCGAAAAAGCATCCAACTGTCACAAAATAATAGAACATATGCTACCTTGGGCTTGCGAGATTGCCGGGGGCGTACGAGACTAGTTTACAGACAAGATGTATTGTTTTGACCAACATTCCATATGATGATTGCTTATACCGATCTTCTTCGAGATATCTGCGAGCTCAATCATGTATAAAGTCGCCTACCTCGCCAGCCATCCGATTCAGTACCAAGTTCCGCTTCTCAGGTTGCTCTCCAAAGAAAAACTGCTAGATCTGGATGTTTTTTTCTGCAGCGAACTCTCACTTCACGAATATCAGGATCCGGGATTTGGCGCGGCGGTGAAGTGGGATGTCCCCCTCCTTGAGGGCTATCGCTCTGAATTCCTACCAGCCTTCGGTCCAAGAACTGGGCTCAGCGCGTTTCGGCCGTTTAACTACGGGCTCTACTCACGACTGAAAAATGGGAACTACGATGCGCTATGGGTTCACGGTTTTTCTCGACCCTACTACCTCTACGCAATGTGCATTGCCAAAATGCTCGGTATCCGAGTCTTACTGCGTGATGAAACGAGCGAACTGAGCAGTCAGCGAAGCGGAGTTCGAAAATACCTCAAGAAAGGATTCATGAGCGCACTCACCAGAGTGGTAGATGGTTTCTTGGCAATCGGATCAAAGAATGCTGAGTACTATCGAACACACGGCGTTTCAAAAGAGCGTATTTTTCTGGTGCCCTATACTGTAGACAACGATTTCTTTGCTACGCATGCTGCGAACTCGTCTGACCAATGCAAGGAGATTAGGCAATCGCTGAACATGAATGCCGATCTACCAGTGATCTTGTATGCGGGTAAATTTATCGAACGCAAGCGTCCAATCGACTTGCTCGAATCCTATGCCGCTATTGTCGATAAGGAAAATCCGCATGCCTATTTACTATTTGTCGGTGACGGCGAGACGAGAAATGCCGTGGAAGCTCGAGCGCAAACGCTGGGTGCGACTGGCGTCAAGTTTCTTGGATTCAAAAATCAAAGCGAACTACCCGCTTACTATCAGCTCTCCGACATCTTTGTGTTACCCGCTTTCAACGAGCCCTGGGGATTAGTAGTAAACGAAGTGATGAACGCAAACTGTGCGATAATCGTCAGCGACCAAGTCGTATCGGGCTACGATCTGGTACGTGAGGGAGAGAATGGATTCGTGTTTACCGCTGGAGACTGCACTGGCCTGAGTCGATGCCTGGAAGAATGTTTAGCTGACAAAGACCGGCTTGAGGAAATGGGAAACGCAAGCCGAAGAATAATCGCCGACTGGGGATATCAACAATCGATTGACGGAGTGCTACTTGCTCTTCAGTCCCTTTGTGACGAAAAATTGCGAGACGAATGAATTGAGTAGTACATGAACTGGGTGGCACACAGACTGGCCTAGAGCAATTCAAGCGCAAAGTTCGCTACCACAATCCATGTAATGACATTGAGCATGAAATACGGAAGTCGTTTTTTCTGGGCTATCCCACTCAACTGCTGAATACCCTGATAAAACATATACACGCTATAGAGACCTGTAAGTGCCAGCCAACTCAGTGGCGGAAATATCAAAAATATTCCCGACAGAAAGAACGGCATAAACGAATAGACTATTAACTTGCCAGCCGTATCCAGATTCATAGATCCGTCGAACACGCGCACAGTGCGATGTGCAAGATGCGCCGCTCCATAGAGAAACGCTACGCTAAGCAGGTAAGCGATAACTGCGGTAAAGAAGCTCGAGATGACCCCTGCCCTTCCAAAGAGCACTTGTCCGAAAAAACCGGAAACAGTCGGAATGGCAGCTAGAAAAAATACATATTTCTCAAACAGACCCTTGATAGTATCGGAGTTCGCGAATACCCGAAGCCATGCCGCACGGGAATCACTTATCAAATTCTTTGCCGGCTCGACTATTTCCTTAGGCGGCACATAGAGCCGAACTTTATCTAGGGAAACTGGTAGATACTGAAGCTGTTGAACACGCTTGAGATTGCTCATAATTCCTCCAAAAAGGCGTACCCTAGGGTTATGCCGTTTTCCGCAGCAGAAGAGTCCGGGGAGGTATAAACTACTAAGAACGCGAGATATTTAGGGGGAGCTGAGGAGCACTAAGATGCCGCACCATCGTATCGGGGCATTGGCAACTCAATTGCCGACTTAACCATAGTCTCTTGCAGTCGGCAGAAAATGCGCTCGAGTACTTTGTCGGTACTGCTCAAGGGAATGACTAATCTGAAATTGGAATACATCAACATGCGAAGAAAAACTGACAGTTGCGGCGGTCTGATACGACACTGTGCCTCAAGGAGCTTCTCAAGCGTCGCTACATCGGCCTCGCCCGAAATGAGCAATTCTTCAACTTCGCGAAGCTTTGCTTCAAGAGCAACTACGAGATCTCCAGCAACCTGTAGTTCTTCATACGCTGCGTCGGTGCATTTGACGGATGGATGAAATGCCCGACGCTCATAGTGGGCGAGCAAGGGATAAGCCCGGTCGGTAACAAAACGCAAGCGGTCGAGACGCTCAGCGATAAGAGCAACTTGCTCTGCGAGCTCAGTATCATGCTCACATGTCGTTTCTTCTCTTACGAGATTATCCATAGTCTGCTTACTTCCATCTGATTTTGATCGCCGATGTATCATCTCACCAAGTTTATCGGTGCGAAAAATATCAATAGCGTTACCATATCCTCACAATTTGGCATCGTCCTTCATACACTGCGCGAAGCACCTGCAAAGACTCGCTTTTTTTATAACGATATTCTCTGAAATTGTTTGTAGAAACAGCGGTATGCTCAACGAATTAGATCGTTTCAGATCGTTTCTTTCGAAAAAGGAATACGAGTGATCTTAATGGGTGGTAGCTTGGGCCGTAACGTATTTTGCTTTGAGCCGCTCGTAGCCTGGCTCGCTCAGCTCAAGCAGTAATGCGGCCGAGCGAATCATCTTATCCTCTTCCAAGGAGAGTACCCCGTCTGCTACAGAAACCTCCAATAGTATTTCGATCATTCGATCTAACAATTGGACTCGATCGGGAAAGCTCCGGTGAAACCGAATCGCATAGTCCTGCATTTCGAGTGGAGAATCCAATGCTTCTTGAAAAATCCCCATGGCCAACTTGCGGCGCTTCTTATCGAGCTTGAGCGTTTTTGTAATATACTCTTCAACCTTCCGCTTCTCGTCACGAGTCACTTTACCGTCGGCTGCTGCAAGCTTGCCGAGCATACTAAAGGTGCATACATAAAACGCTGTAGGAGAATCCGCGGGAATAGTCATACCTGTCTCTATTTATTGCTCTGGACGCCAACGAACCAACTGAGAAAGCTTTTCTTTTCGAGCTCGATGGGCCCGTTTCGATCGGTCGCTGCGCACGGCCCTGTCCCAACCACCACTCTTAACCCAATAATCAAATTCTGGCATACCTGGGTATCGACGCTCAAGCGACTTAAACTCACGGCCATGCCAGCGACATCGTTTATCCTCATCAACAACAGAGAATCCCAAATAGGCATGGCACATCTCGTGGTAGAGAAGTGGCTTGAGCCAACGATAGTGTTCTGGATAATTCAACTCACGAGCAACAATCACGCGCTTCGATTCAATATTGCAGGAAGCCAAGGTGCGTTTCTGTGGCCGCCTACTCCAAACGACAATATAGTGATCGAGATCCGGCCTGTCTGGGAACCAGCTGCGACGCACATCCAGCCAGATCTGCTTAATCAGCGGAACCCGCTTCAGCGGCGCTATGCGGGTGCGGGTTTGCTCAATGGGTTCGCGGCGCTCTGACTTTACCACCCCGGGTTCCCCTGGGCTCGAGGAGCCCGTTCGAGAGCTTCCAGCCGGTGATGTAGCCGGTGATGTACCGGCGAGCAACGAAGACATCAGGGAAGAAATCGGATTCAAATCCGGCGTCGGGTCAGCAGAGCCTTCACCCGCCGTGGTAGCGCTACGACGCTTCGCCCCACCGCTGGCAGTTGCTTTTTCATCCTTCCCTGCTGAAGTCGTTTGTCGGATAAGGTCTAATAAATTGAGCTGCATATCCCCATAGTAGCGATGAGCTGAATGGACGGCAATCACTTATCGATGCCGTATTGAGGACTTTGAAATAGTTTGCCGCTCGGCAATAATAGACTACACTGCTAGAATACTTTGAAATTTCGGGCGTCTTATCAACTGCGCAACGAGCATCGCCAAGAACTATCATGAAACAACTCAGTCAAAGAGAAAGAACCTTCGACACTTGCACCTCTCTGTTTGTGTTTGCACTCTTACTTTTCGCAGTGCCAGTGGCTACCGTCTCCACTGCAAAGGCTCAGGAGTCTGAAGGGGCCTGGGACAAGATAAAACAAGGGGTTGGATCGGCACTAGAAAGTAAGGAAGAGAAGTATCGTCGAGAGCAACTCGAACGCGATCAGGCGGCAAAACGCCAAGAGGTAATGGATACCGTCCTCCAACAGCAGGAAGAACTAAAGCAAATCGAAGAAGAAAAACGTCGTATCCTTCAGCAGGGTCCCTCGGCTCAATCACCCCGAAAGCGAGGAAACACCGATCTCAATAGACCTGGGTATAGCGTACCAGCAAGCCGTTGGCCTCGAAGTAGCGCTGGGAGCACTGATGTCGAATTGTTTGTCGCATCGAAGTGCGACGATTGCTTAAAGGCGGTTGGCTTTTTGGACGGAGCTGGAATCAGCTATCGTGTCTACAATCTCGAAACCAATCGAAACGCTGAACAAGAATACTACTCGTCAGTCGGTCGAGGGATTATTCCTGCGATCCGTATTGGTTCTGTAGTTATTCGCGGGTACAATCCACAAGAACTTCGGCGTCTAACTCAGACTACCGCTGCAAACCTAAACCAGGGGGCGGCCGCCAGTACGGCCAAAACAGTTGCTCCCGAGCCAGAAACTGCTGCTCAAGAAGGCAGCGACCAGCAACCCTCTCCCAATCTCCCCCCTGCCGCGGGCGAGGAAAATCAGTTCGATATCTCGGAGAGTATAGAGAAAACTCCCTAGAGAAGGTGCTCCAGCCCGTAATAGATCTGGTCCAAGTCAACTACTCGCCGACAAGCGAGACAGACGCCTGGCATAAACGACTGCCGATCGAGCGAGTTGTGCTCAATCTTCAGCGTTTGTCCAAGCCCCCCAAACACTACCGTTTGCTGGGCTACCACACCGGGTAATCTCATAGAATGAATATGTACGGTATCCAAAGCCGCGCCTCGCGCCCCTGGAAGTATCTGTTTATCTCCGAGAACAGCGGGGGGATTCGTCTGGGCTTGAACTATCATTTCAGCAGTGCGAATGGCGGTGCCAGACGGTGAATCCGCTTTCTTATCATGATGCGCTTCTAACACTTCTGCTCGCTCAAGATACTTGGCTGCTTCTGCACTAAACTTCATCATCAGCACTGCTCCAATAGCAAAGTTGGGTGCAATCACCCCGCCAAGATTTTTCCCCTGAGCTTTTACACGAAGGCGATCTACTTGTTCTTGGGTA
>CBDUGV010000105.1:0-13463 GCA_965366815.1 uncultured Bdellovibrionales bacterium
GCGGCGGGACCTGGAGCCTGGGTCGGTGCCGGATTCGGCGCTGTATTCGGCCTTTTTAGTGGTCTCGGTGTGGATCTTTTAGAAGAAGACCAAATTAATCGTCAAATGCAGCAAGATGAGCTTCGGGAGTTATCTTGGGTTCATGAAGTGTTGGCGGAGCATTACGCGCGCCGGCTCGAATTGCATCCGAATCGAGACATCTATCCAGCTGATTGGTTTTTTGACAGCGATAGTATTGAAGTAAAAGAAGATTCCAAACGCCTAGTTCAAGAAATAGCTAAGATTACTCGTAATCGAATGCCTTGGTCGCGCATCGTAATTGCTGTGTACAATACATCCGAGGATCCGAATGCTGCCTATTCTCAGCATCTGACAAAGCGGCGAGCCGAAGAGCTGGCTGTTATGTTTGTTGGTGTAGGTATGGAACCACGGAGAATTCTCACTCAAGCCGTGACGATTAGCGAGCCGATTCTTATAGATCCGGACGACACTCATGGGCGATATCGACAAGCAGTCGAGATAATTGCCCTTGATCGCTAATAATTCCGGTTAAAGGATTTCTTAGTGGCAGGAATAGTATTAGTCATCGACGATAAGGATCGCCTAAGCGAAGTAGTCCAAGAGGCGCTTGATGGCTTAGACGCGAAGCTGGAATTGGTTACGGCAATTCCAGCGGCTAAACGGTTTGTAGTCAGCAAACAACCCGGTGTGGTGATCTCTAATGTGTTACTTGGAGAAAACGAAGTGGCGGGCTTTGATTTCTGTCGCGAAATGCGCGATCACACCTTGTTCGCAGATCTTCCGGTCATTCTAGTCGGCGAGTCCCTTACCGAAGAAGTAATAAGAGATGCCACCGAGAGCGGTGCTCATGGTCTTGTTGGCTGGCCCGTAGCGGCGAGTACGCTGCGCAAGCGATTGGTGCACTTCCTGGAGGAACAGCAGACCTCGAGCGGTTCATTTGAAGTTGAAGTCGAAGTCTCATTGCCGACCCAAACGGCGAAACCAGCAGCGGCTCCACCAAAGCCCGCTGCCCCCGCTATGCCGGCAGCTCCAGTTGCAGAGGCCGGGTCCGATGTTGGGCAAGAGACCACTATCGATGATAAGATAAAGGAAGCGCAGCGTCTGTTAGCGATGGTGTTGCACAATTTGAAGACGAGTAATTTGCTCGAAGTAATTGAATTGGAAGATGTTGCAGGCATAGTGTTGCAAATGACTCGGTCGATATGTGAAGCTGATGGAGCTGCTGCGGCAAAGTCGACTGGTTCGATAAAGGCAGAAAGTCCGAAAGGGGCTGACGTTGATCTGAATCTCGACGATGTTTTTGGTTTAAAGAAATAATGTGAAAGTGAAGGGAGTTCGACATGGGTGAAACAAGCACCAAATCTGATACGCCAAAACTAACCAAGAAACAAGTAAAGGCGTACCTTGCCGATATCGAGAAGAAGGTAATCGATCGAGAAGGTTCTGATATGGCCTCTCTTGTTGCGATTAATGAGTTACTCAATTTGCCGAATTCTGAACAGCTCCTCGACGAATCGCTAAAAACTCAATTGAAAGACTTGTGGATTAAACTCAAGTCGAATGGCGTTCAGGTTGACGATCCACCTCTGTTGTTCGGCCTTCCGGATGGCTTCGGGGAAGAAGAAAAAGAAGATGAAGAAGAGGAGCTACGAGTTCCACTCGAGACTGCAGCTGAGCTCGAGGTGCCGGAGAGCGATGAAGCGGATGGAGAAGCGGATGTCGGCGAGGTAGAGGAGCCCGACGAGACTCTTCCGCACTAATCTCGTATTTCTCCCCGAGATGCTCGTGAAAACTGAGCGACCGTACTGCTCATGTCTTCGGCATTTTGTAGTTCGGAGATGACCGCGATGCTCGATACACCTGTTTGATAGACTGCTCTGGCGTTTTGTGTGTTGATTCCACCGATCGCCACGAGCGGCAGCGGACTTATTCGGCAGGCGCGTGCGAGAGTCTCAAGACCGACAATTTCTGCGTGACCTACTTTTGTCGGTGAAGGAAAAATCGGCCCGAGCGCCAGGTAGTCAAGGCAATCAGTCGGTGCATCTGAGATTTGAGCAAGCGTATGGGTTGAGAGGCCAATACACGCCTCTGGTCCCAGCATTTCTCGTGCGCTACGAGGATCCTGGTCTCCCTGACCGAGATGAACTCCATCGGCTGCGACCGCTGCGCATATCTCTGGATCATCATTGATTATCAGCCGCGCGTTCGCACAAAGTTCGTCCCGCAATATGACTGCTGATCGGGCAAGTTTAGCAAACTCTTTCGAAGATTGTCCCTTACTCCGAAGTTGAATCAACTGTATGCCGGAAGCTAGGAGCAAGCGAATATACTCAAGAGGAACCTGTAACCGATCAATGTTTGCAATCGCATAAAGAGGGGAGATTGCTTTTTGCTGAGCCATAGTTGGAAACGCTGTGCTGTTGTTTGCCGTAATAGATACCAGCTTCGACCGACATATTCTACTTAGGACTTTCAAACACTTGCTCAGCGGGTTTTTGCGTGGCATCCAGTAACAGCTGCTCGAAACCGGGTATCTGATTCTCTCGCACAAATTCTATTGGCGTAGTTCCGTCTGGAAATAAGCTATCTCCGTGGAATCCATAAGCAAGCAACACCTTTAAAGTGTTCTCGGCGGCAGTCAAATCTTTTCTCCGTCGCTCTATTCGAGACTCAGCTGCATTGCGAGCTTTTAGTATCTGAATATTCTCGACGGTATGTGCTGTAACTCTTAGTAATGAATGAAGCGGAGTAAAGCCAGCTGGATTGCGTACGTCAGCCCTGCCATGGGGTATTTGTTCCAATATCAGTTCGAGGGCGTTAAAGTTACGGTGAAGCGTCATAAAGTGTGCAGCAGTGTTGCCGTCCTTATCGATTGCCATTGGGTCGGCTCCAGCGCTGAGCAACATCTTGGTTATTCTGCTCCCTCGGTCGTCTTCTCGAGAGAACATCAGCGCCGTCCGCCTATTTAATCCGTGAGCGTTCGGATTGACGCCGCTTGCAAGCATTTCCTCGATAATTCTTGGATCTCCGTATTGACTTGCGACAAACAAGGGATGGTCGCCGAATTTGCTTAGTTTCTCTAAGTCAGCTCCTGCTCGAATCCGCGCAATCAATAAGTATCGCATGCGGTCTCTTCTATTCGCAGCGCCTAAGAGCCAAAAAATGTCTTCACTTTGCTCAAACGTAGGAATGCTCATGAATCGAAATAAACTGTCTCGCAGTGGGGTCGATAGATACTCTCCTATGAGTATAGTTGGAACTGCAAGCCGCATATACGCCGAGCCAGAAATGCGTGGTAACACGAAAAGCAAAGCGAGTGTGATCAGAGATAGAAGTAGAGAGACATGTATTCGTCTAGAACGACGCCTTGCTTCTTGGGTGAGCCGATCCTGTTGCTCGGTGCGGTTCCAGAGTCGAACAACCGCATCTTGTTGCTGCTTTTCGTCGGTAGTGCTCCGATCGTCGAGCTCTTGGATGATTTGATCAAACGACTGAATTCGGTCCTCGACCTCTTTCTCGGTGCAGGCCTGCAGTAGACATGAGAACCACTCCGGAGCGGCGCTGCCATCGGCGAGTATGATCTCAGGTAAGGGGTCGTTGAGCTGTTTCATCAAGAGATTGAGATATACTTCGTCCTCGAACGGTCGACGTCCGGTGCAGACTTCGTAGGCAGTGATTCCAAACGCATAGACATCACAACTGCGGTCAACCTCTGCGCCACGGATTTGTTCAGGAGACATATAGTAGGGAGTTCCCACCGTATCGCCTGTCTGAGTCAAATTATGCTCAGTGCCGATAAGTCGAGCAGTGCCGAAGTCAGACAACTTCACTACTCCTTCGTGACTGACGAGAATATTCTGAGGTTTGATATCTCGATGAATGATGTCGAGCGAGTGCGCATGGGCGAGAGCTTGCGCGACTTGTCGAAGTATGACCAAGGCCTCCTCGAACGGCAGCCCCTTCTTTTCAGTGCGCTCAACCAACTCTCCTAGGCATACGCCTTCGACCAGCTCCATGGTAATATAGTTCTGCTCACTTGAGGCAGTGCCAAATTCATAGATTCGCACGATATGGCAGTCAATGAGTTGTCGAGCAAGAAGCACTTCGTTCTGAAAGCGTTCGAGTGATGTTTCGGTAATTGAAAGGTGGGGATGGAGCAACTTGAGGGCGACTTCCTCACCCTTGAGCTTGTGGTCAGCTACTCGAAGCACAACTCCCATAGCCCCGACGCCAAGGCAGTTTTTTACTTCGTAGCGACCGGCGATCATCGTGCCGCTCTCATAGCCTAATAGAGGAGTTTTCATGGCATTGTTTCCCGTAATTGCTATCGGTAGAAATCTTTGAAATAATTACCGAATTCCAGATTCCGAGAGTTTATCGATGTTTGCGATGTCTTTGAGTTCCGAGATTCGACGCTATGGTATTTTCGTTTTTCCTTAAAAGAGTACTCCGAAAGGCTTTGACGATTCCGCTTGTAGCGGGGGCAGTCTACCCGACGCTGACCGGGGATCTCGTAGTCCGTTCGCTGCAATTGAAACCACCAAAGGAGTCTTCGAAGTCCCTGCCTCAGCTCTCGGTGCGAAAAACCAAAGTCGATCCTTATTGGAAGACCGCTTTTGAGGACATTGTTAAAGTTGAAAGTGTAGAGCTCGAAGGTTTGGTAGCCGAAATCGACGTCGCCGATCCCTTGACTATGCTTCACTGTCTCTATAACGCTAAGTGTATTTCGCCAGCACACTTTGCTGCACAGCGAGCCCGCCTGGCAGAGGCCCTCGACGAGCAAAAACCAGGCGAGCGTGGCGACTCTGGGCGGAAGCCGCTTATCGTGAAAGCGGATCGATTCAAACTTACTGAGGGAGAGGTTATCTTGCACAATGGAGCCCAGCGACTGTTCGTTGAGGTTGTAGAGGCGACGGGAACTGATTTGATGTTTCCACTGAGCGAGCAGTTGGTGTCTTTGCGTGCTGATATATTATTGCGAGGAGCGCGAGACGAAGCTGGAGCACCGGTTCGCATGTTGCTTACCTGGCAACCGCAGACCGAGGTGTTAGATGTGGCGATGACGTTGAAGAACGTGCCGCTTGCCTATCTTGAGCGGATTTTTCCGCAGTTGAGTGAGCGAGCGACTTCACTCCTTGCGCTAGGCGGCTCATCAACTACTGAAGGTTCCTTGTCGGGAGCCGTTACCTTGGTCTATCAAGCAACTGCAGCGTCTGGACATAAATGGCAGCTGAAGTAGAATTATCCGTTGATCAGCTCTTGAGGCTGGATCGGGAGCATGTCTGGCATCCCTATGCCGCAATGCCGAATACACTTCCGATATTCCCGGTTCGCTCTGCTCAGGGTGTCTATCTCGAACTCGAAGATGGGCGGCGTTTGGTGGATGGCATGTCCTCCTGGTGGACCTGTATTCACGGATATAGACATCCGACCTTGCTTGAAGCCGCGCATCGACAATTGGAGAAGACCGCTCACGTCATGTTCGGTGGAATTACTCATCGGCCAGCTGTGGAACTCGTGCGCCGTCTTGTAGAGCTCACTCCACGTGCGCTTCAAAAGGTCTTTTTGGCAGATTCTGGTTCAGTCGCCGTTGAAGTGGCTATGAAAATGGCCGTGCAGTATTGGATTAGTCGAGGCGATCCTTCGAAGCACCGTTTCCTGACCATTCGTTCCGGATACTATGGCGATACTTCTCAACCTATGTCGGTTTGTGATCCGCAGACTGGCATGCACCATATGTTTGATCAGTTTCTTGCCCCGCAGTTTTTTGCAGATGCCCCTCAAGTTGGGTTCGGAGCTGAATGGCGCGAGGACGATATCACGAGTTTCGCGCAACTACTGGAGCAGCACCACCAAGAGATTGCCGCTGCAATTCTTGAACCAGTTGTACAAGGCGCTGGTGGAATGCGTTTTTACTCTCCCCAGTATGTAAAGCGAGCGAAAGAGCTGTGTGAGAAATACGATGTGCTGCTCATACTCGATGAGATTGCCACTGGTTTCGGGCGGACCGGCCGATTGTTTGCAAGTGAGTATGCAGATGTCTGTCCCGACATACTTTGTGTCGGGAAGGCAATGACTGGAGGTATGGTTACCCTTGCGGCAACAATTACTACATCAGCTATGAGCGAGACGTTCGCCCGAGGTGAGGCGGGAGTCTTTATGCACGGGCCGACCTTTATGGGAAATCCTTTGGCGTGTGCTATTTCAGCGGCAAACATTGATTTGCTGCTCAGCTATGACTGGCAGCAGCGGATAGCAGATATCGAGCAACAGCTCAGACGGGAACTTGAGCCTTGCCGTGAGCTTTCCGGGGTGCGAGACGTGCGCTGCCTTGGGGCGATAGGCGTTGTGGAGCTCGAAAAACCGGTCGACATGAGCCTGCTTCAGCCGGCAATTGTTGAGAAAGGGGTGTGGCTACGGCCGTTTGGTCACTTACTCTACACGATGCCCCCATATATTATCGAGCCCGATGAGTTACGGCGTATCACCGCCGCGATGTATGAAGTACTATCAGGGTAATCGGTTGAAAAAGGAAGGGATGGCATTAATGGAGATTTCTGAAGAACTACTCGCTACCTTGGCAAGCCCGTTGTCGAAACAACCCCTCTCTCGCGTTGATGCGAAGGTGGTTGCTGAGCTCAACCAAAAAATTGTTGCCGCCGTCGTGCGAACTGTTCAGGGTGAACCAGTAATTGATCCGGTTGAAACGATCTTGTACTGCCAAGGAGAAGGCAGGTATTACCTAGTGCGCGATGGAATCCCTGTGCTTCTAGCGGATCAAGCCATCCTCGTTGCCGACGTGGAGTGAGGTATCATTGACGGAGTCTGACGTCTTCTGACGAAGCAGAAACAATTCATAGCTCTCAACCAACGCATAAAAGCTTGCGTCGATGACGTTCTTTGAGCAGCTTACGGTTGTCCAACTACAATCCTTGGTAGATGCTTCTACACAGACTCGAGCTATCGCCGAAGTTGCATTATCGGGATCGAGTATCCGAACTTTATAGTCGCTTAAACGGAAATCGGCGAGTTCCGGATGACGGGGGAGGAGAGCTTTTCGCAATGCATTATCAAGTGCATTGAGCGGACCTTCTCCTTGTGCAGTTGTTTGAATTAAACGACCATCGAGTAAGAGTTTGACAATGGCTTCTACTGAGTCTTCACCGTCACTACGCTGCTCGCTTACCACGATGAACCCTTTGACACAGAAGGGTGCCGCATATCCATCTTGCTGCCGTCGTATCAGCAGCTCGACACTCCCTTCGGCATTTTCAAATTGATACCCTTTGTTCTCCCGGTCCTTTACCAGCTTGAGAATCTTTTTTTCGCTCCCACCAAGCTCAACACCGCAGGCTTGGGCAAGCACGCGGACATTCCCCCTTCCCGATAATTCGGATATGACGCTGCCCCGCTTGTTTCCAATTGCCTCGGGTTCGATATGCTCATAGCTTTTCGCGACTTTCTCTACCGCAGCGACATGAAGGCCGCCCTTGTGAGCAAAGGCCGAGGAGCCTACGTAGGCTGCTTGAGGGTTCAGCTTGTGGTTTGCTATTTCGGAGATTCGCTGGGAAAGACTGGTCAGTTTCGCAAGTGACTCTTCGGTTACGCAAGAATATCCGAGTTTGCTCTGCAGCGATGGGATAAGAGCTACCAGATTTGCGTTGCCACAGCGTTCCCCGTAGCCGTTCACAGTGCCTTGCACTTGAGTTGCGCCAGCAGCAATTGCCGAGAGCGAATTGGCAACAGCAGTTTCGCAATCATTATGGGTATGGATACCTACCGCGCAGGAAAACGATTCACAAATCGCTTTAGTGATTCGCGCAACTTCAGATGGCAATGTTCCACCATTGGTATCGCAAAGAACTATCCAGTCCGCTCCGGCATCGACCGCGGCCTGTAGCGTGGATCGACAATAGTCTTCATTCTCAATAAATCCGTCAAAGAAATGCTCAGCATCGTAGATAACTTCTTTGCCATTTTCCTTCATGTACCGGACGCTTTCGTCGATCATTGCGATATTTTCTTCGAGCGTAGTCTCGAGTACTTGTTCAACGTGAAGCTGAGATGACTTACCGACGAGGGTCACTGCTGCGGTGTGTGCTCCCAGAAGTGCTTTAATATTGAAGTCGTCCTCGACAGCAGTTTGCGCACGCCGAGTGCTTCCAAAGGCCGTCACCGTAGAAAAAGATAAATCAAGATCTCGGGCTCGAACAAAAAATTCGGAGTCTTTGGGATTCGAACCAGGCCAGCCGCCTTCGATATAGTGCATTCCAAATTGGTCGAGAAGCTTGGCGCACTTGAGCTTGTCTTCGAGAGTAAGACTCAGACCTTGTTGCTGGGTGCCGTCTCGTAGTGTGGTGTCGTACAGCGAAATGGAGTTTTGCGACGTAGGTCGGTGCGCGCTCATGAGCCTCTGTGATGTAGTCGAACAAACGATAATTCCTAGCAATTTGTGGATAAATTGTCAAAGTAGTTGGTTACATACGTATTTTCGTCTTTCCCTTTTCGCAGTTGGTGTTTTAAGTTGTTTAAAGTAATATGGAACTTTCGACATTAGACTTAACTGTTTTGAGGGCAAGAAAAAAATGAGTGAGACGGAGGCTAAATCCGAAGAAGCCTTATTGGATGAAGTTCGAGGGCAGGTACGCAATGCAGCGCGAATTCTCAAGACGCTGGGTCCAGATAAATCACGGATCGGGTGGTTGCTAGAAGATACTTTGACCTATTTAGACGAGATTGGGGCAGACGATACCTTCAAGGAGTTCGACTCTAAACAAACGGAGAGCAGTATCGAAAAGCTCAACCGCATCGCAAATATGGGCAGTTAGCTTTCGAATCTGCTGGCTCAATGAGCTGACCACGTGGGGGAGTATAGCAAGAAGCCGGAGTATCCATTCTCCCTTGCCAAGGCCCTCCAAGAGTTGGTGTGCTCCGGAGGGCCTTTAAAAAAACAACTAGCCGACAATTCGTCGAAGCGCCTTGATCTTGCCCGGTGCAGTTTCATCGACGGCCCATTGCGCTGCTGCAACTGGGCTATATCCCATGGCTAAGCCGCCAATAAAGATATCTTCTACCTGCATGCCAACTCTTGGATAGAGTTCTTCCCAAGCTTCTTCCGGTCGACGCCCTGGATTCTTTCGAGTGCCAATAATTCGGTCGACGTAACATTGGCGTTTGTTACTCCCACCGTGTTGATACTCAAATAGATCCAGATCAGCGGGAACACGGGCACGTGCAGCAAATTGATCCAACTCAAGGCGAATACGCCCGTCAATGAACCAATCTCGGCCATTCAGACCAAGGTCGTGTTTGTGTCGCGCTTTGCGCAAGATTCTTCGCAGCAATGCTTTGTTCCACTCCTCACCGATGCGAATTTCATCAGTGAATCGATCGTCATCGCGCTCAAAGCGCAGCACTGTAACGAAATCTTTCTCGACTGGTCCGCCCGTAAACTTCTTGGCCCTGGTTGCTTCATGGATTTGCCTGCGCAATGCCAATCCAATTTGTTCAAGCAGCGGAATGTCGAGCTTGCGCCGAATTGCTTGATGAAGCTCCTGAAGCACGTCGAATTCTTTGGTGTCCGCAAGGGCAGTTGATTTCGCTCCTGTCGCAAGTTTCGCAACCAAGAGCGATTCAAACCCAAGCAATCCAATCTGTACCCCTCCGATTTCGGCTGAGCGTACCCATGCTTCTGACACGAATTGTCCACTTGAGACTCGTCGCAAGAAGTTGCATTGGCGATCAGTATTGTAGAGCGAACCACGCCATGTGATGGAGTCCCAGAATTCTCTGACGCTCAGGCGCGTGCGCAAGCGTGCATCGATGAAGTGCTGGCGAAAATCAAGTGTAGGACGACGGCCTCGCAAGGCGCTGTCGACAACGACTCGATAGATCGCACGATTCCAAGCCTTCCGCAGGTCGCAGCGTATGCCCGACTCGAGAGGATTGAAAAACTCTTCATCAAGCGTGCCCACTTGCTTCCAGTCGCGACCCTTCGCCACCGCTTGGAGTTGCGGACGAAGAGCGACAGCTGTAGCGCACAAGCGTTCGGGCGAAGCGCAACGCTGGATGTCGGCACGGAGTCGCTTGAGCGGATCGAACCTGCGGACGTTCTCCAGTGCGGTAGCATTTCTCCCCTTCGCCAATTCAGCGATCAGCAGGTATCGAAAATCTACCTCACCAAGTTCAGTACCGGCTCGTTGCGCAGCAGCTATCCAGGCCTCAATTGGGTCCACTCCGGCAACGATTTGTGCGATTCGGTTCGACCATTGGTCGGACGAAACGAGTCGTTGCGACTTCCATGGCATCGCAGCCCAGGCATCTTCCGGTGAAAGCCTCCGTCTGAGCCGCGCATCAATGAACCATTCGACGTGTGAAAGTCGAAGGAACTTGTTGTGCCAGACGTGATGGACAATTCGGCGAAACGTTGCATGAACCCAGAGGGTACGCAGCTGACTGCGGTCTCCAGATTCCAAAGGGTCGAAAAACTCGTCTTCGAGCGATCCAACCACTTTGGGTTCCCAGAACCTCTTGGTTCCCGCCATCTCCTGAAGGAGTCGATCGCGGTTTTTCCAAGCGAGGTTCATCACGTGTGGGAAGCCGATGCCGTCCCGCAGGGCCTCAAAGATTCTCTTTTTGGTAGAGTGTCTTGAGGTTCGGGCAGCCGTGGGCTGCCCAGATCTTTTCCGAGCAGCCATTCTATTCTTCCTTTAACAAAACTATGATGTGGCGATATTTCAATCGCCGTGATACTCCGAACTTCTCCCACAGCGGTAGTGCGTCATACCGACGAAGGAGAAGCTCTCTGTTTCGTCTACACAAAAAGGGTGAGGAGAAAAAGAACAGCAAGAAGATACGAAAGGTAGTGTCGCCTATCTAGCTAACTACCTGTGTGCCGCGCATTCGCTACGGAATCTCTTCTAACAGCGTTACCGGAGCACCGGTAAATGCCGCGACGACTGGAACAGGTCCTGGGCCAAAGGTTCGGTCTATGAGACAGGCCCAACAGAGGACCTGAGATCCGAGCATGGTAACAGCGGTGTGTGCTTCAAGGCAGGAGCGGGCGGTCGTAATGACATCATTGACCAATACCACCTGTGCATCTCGAACAAACTCTCTGATATTTTCGTCTTGGGTAATCTCTCGGTAATCGTGGATAGCGAGCGTTTCGTCAAAGGAGGCAAGTTGGGTACTGAGGGCCTCACTCAAACCAGTGTAGCCACCGGGAAGATTGATAAGAGCGGTAGGTAATTGAGGGCTACAGACGTTGGTGATTCGCTCGGCGATGAAGGTTGCGCAGGTGTCTATATTGCTAGAAGAGAGATCTTCCACGCGGTAATAGCTTGACGCCTCACAGCGGCTCCCCAGACGTCGTGGTACCTGGTGATGCTCTGTTATTGCTTCAAATATTTCACGAATTTCGCTTTCCATAGGACCCCTACTTTTTGACCCCAGCATACTACCTCAAACTGAAAGGTCAGTAAAACACTAAACTTTTGTGTGGCAATGAAGTTGAAGCTGGTGTATACGAGCCCTCATTCAAAGGAAGAAATGGATACCAAATCTGACGAAATGCATACTGCTCCGAAAGGTTCGAATAATCGAAAAATGACTCGAGCGGTGCAAGCAGGAACAGTGCAAATTGGTGCTGGAGCAGCGATCGCTGTTCAGAGTATGTGTGCTACCAAGAGCACGGACCTCGAGGCGACGGGCAAGCAAATAGCCTTGCTACAAGCTGCTGGTGCAGATCTTATTCGAATCGCAATCGACAGTCGTAAGGACGTTGAAGCCCTTGCTGAGTTGCGGCAGGGAACCGATGCGAACTTGGTAGTCGATATACAAGAGAGCTATCGCCTCGCCGAGCAAATTGCGCCGTATGTGCAAAAGATTCGCTACAATCCTGGCCACCTTCATCATCATCAACGGAGTACGCCGGTCGAAGACAAGGTGAAGTACTTAGTCGATGTTGCTGGAGCGCATGATTGCGCGATGCGGATCGGTGTGAACTTCGGCTCCCTCGATCCAGCTCTGAAAGAGCAAGGCGAAGACTCTGAGACGGTTGCCCTTCGTTCTGCCGCCGAACATGCTGAATTACTTGAGAGCCTAGGTTTTACCCGTTTCGTGGTATCGCTTAAGAGTTCAGACCCGAGAGCAGTCGTCCGGGTCAATAAGCAATTCTCTGAATCACACCCCGACGTTCCTCTCCATCTGGGAGTGACCGAGGCCGGAATGTTGCCGGATGGGGCCATCAAGACTCGCATCGCGTTTGAGCAACTGCTGGTGTTGGGTATTGGTGATACCGTTCGAGTTTCTTTGACCCTTCCTGACGAAGAGAAGAATAAAGAGATCGAAGTTGCTCGCGAAATTATCAAAGACGTGCAGGAAGGTCGGTTTCGATCAGTGCCTGAATTTTTGGATCGGGGGCTCAATGTTATTTCATGCCCTTCATGTTCTCGAGTTGAAAACAAAGCGTTCGTTTCTTTAGCCCAGGAAGTGAAAGAGGCAATTGCCTACGCGAAAGATCACAAATTGACTGTGGCGGTAATGGGCTGCAGGGTGAATGGCCCTGGAGAAACAGATGAGGCAGATCTGGGTCTTTGGTGTGCTCCCACATTTGTCAATTTGAAGCGCGGTGAAGAACTTATAGGCAAGTTCGCCTACGACAAAGTGATCGAGCGCCTGCTCGAAGAAGTTGATCGCCTGATAGCTGAGCGAGCCTAAAGCCATTTAAGGCAACCAAACTTGCGCGATTCTTCACAAGATTAAGTGATGTAATTTCAAAGAGTTATAGTCCAAACGAAGCAAAGTCCCTGGAAACACTGATTATTTCATGGATAGGCTTACTTTGGGTGTCCGCCGGTTTTGACCGTGCGGCGTGGTTTTCTTAGGGGGTATGAAGTGGGTAAGCAGCCACCGAATCTAAAATTGGTTAGTAGCACTTCTGGCAATATCGCCGGTTCATCAACGTCCGTACAGGGTGCGAATGGCTTTGATCTCATTACTCAGGATGAGTTGAGTTCTAGTGAGCAGCAGTTTGTGGATCGCTTGCTTGCCGAGATCTGTCCGGGTGCGGGAGTCATTGCGGTAGCGCGTTCATCGCGAATTTGGGATTTGCGTCCGGTTGTGGCGCGCTCGGGTGAAGAAGGCCCTTCGATCATCCGACTTTCAGGGCCACAGATTTCCTTTTCTCAACCACTCCATCGCCGAGTACGGGAATCGCTCGAGCGGCTCAATCGCTTTACTACGCTGCGAACTGAGTTGAGGGATTGGGGTGAGTTTGAAGATCAAATCTGGTTTCGAAGGACCCTAGTTCCCACAACCCTTGCCCATGAGATTGCTGGTGGCTTCCGCTGGACCCCAGAAGAGGTCTACGAGCTGATTCGCGGTTTGTTCGAAATCGTTGCCTCCTTTCACTCGCATGGCTTGGTGCACGGCCATATCGC
>CBDUGV010000106.1:0-13289 GCA_965366815.1 uncultured Bdellovibrionales bacterium
CATCGTTTCGCCAAACACCATGATCAAATGTCTGACTACCCATTACCGTGCCGTCTTGATGGGCTTCTCCAGAATAGAAGAAAGAGAGCGAGCCATCACCGGCCGTCTGAAGTTGATAGCTTCCAGTGTAGCCGCGCCGCCTTCCGTTCTCGAGTCCCAAGATTCGTTCCGCTTCAGCATCGGTTGAGAGAAAGAGCCGTGGGGCGCTACTCACACCGAGTGAGATTGAACCGTCAGCATTGAGTCGATGAGGGGGGACATGTTTGCCGTCGGCGGTTGTCCCAGAGCAGTAGTATTTGGTCTCAGAGCCTTTCGTTTGGATGTACGCCCCGTAGCTACCGTTTTCTCCAGCTAAGGTGACAATCGCACCGCCGTGAACGACCGCTCCGTCAGCTCCAACAATATCGACCTCAAAAGTCTCTCCGCGTTCAAGAGAGCTTATCCGATTGTAGAGCTCTTGGCTGATGCCCGGGGAGCGCTGAATTGCTGGCTCCTGGGACTGTTGTTGTGTTGCAAGCTGCACGTTGCCCTCCAAGTGTTCATTTTTAGAACCTTTTGTCGCTAATCAAGTTATGCGTATTTTGGGCATCCAATCGCTGAGAATTCAGAGTAATACGAGAATGTTATCAATTTGGTACCTAATTGCAGTGATTTGCTGGATTCTAGCAGCTGATTACCAGCTTATTGCTTAGCGCACTAAATAGGAGTCTAATAGCCTCTCCCAACTAGAGAAGTGTAGAGAGAACCTTAGTTCGCCCAAACTCCTAGATTCCAGGTCTTGGGGTAAGGGCGATACTGTAGATCCTGTTATCGTTCTTAGGTTTTTCTTATCCCGTTTCCCCTTTGACCCCGGAGATTGCTATGCGCAAGCTATTCCAACGGTGGGGGAAACAACGTCGAGCAACTCAGGTTGCCGAGACCCTCACTGAACTCACTTCTCCGGGCGCCCCGCGAACGGAGATACTATCGCTGATTTCTCAGAATCGCGACGTTCTTGGAGTCCCAGTTCGAATCGCTGGAAGTCCATCAACGACGAACATCGTCCTGCACCTGATCGATCTATCGTTGCAGTACAAGATGCAGCAGTGGTCCTTGTCAGAACTTGTCCTGATGTGGCAACAAATTGACTGTATCGAGGAGTACTATCCCTATGCTTTAGATGTCACGCGGGCAAGTGATTTTGAGTTGTTGCAGCGCTGCGTCCTCTACGTATTCGTAGCAAGCTTTGAGCAGCAAAAGCCGCAAGAATTCGAACCTTGGGCGCAATGGCTTGCAGAAGCGGAACTTCTCAAGGAGGCTCTTCCTGACCAATGGCACCTCACGCCATATGTCGAGAAAATAATGGTCGACTCCTTCAAACCACTGTGCCGAATACTTCTTGATGAGAAGCATTCGGATCGCCTCAGGATGATCCACTTTTGTCAGTCGCATCTCTCGACGCTGTTTGCGATTTCCAAAGCTCGGATGTACGTCGTCGGCGCTATACGGAAGCTTCCGCCGAAAGCGAGAAGTCGCGCCGAGATTCTTGCTACGGTCGATCTGCTGATTGATCTGGCAGAATTAAACGCCGAAGACGACCGCGGTCGGCTTGCCAATGTTGGTCCAGTCCTTACCGCTCTAGATGCAGTCGTAAAGGATTGTCTGAGTGCATCAGCTGAGGAAGCGGCCCAGAAACGCTTGCTTCCTTTCATGCCGGGTCAAGCGACGTAATACCAGCTCTTCTTGGAGAGTGGTTGTGGGTTGTATTCTACAGCGTCGTCCGGCATTTTTTGCCAATCGGTGAGGGGAGTCACAGAACTTCTATAGAACTAGGTCTGAATTGTCGCCGGTGCCCTTGCTTCACTTTTTTGGGCTACCGTGCTATATCCATCGGTCGCTGGAGCGGTGTGGTCGCGGTAAAAGTCCACGCCGAATCTTTCATAGTATCGAAATGGGTAGTCTGTCTCTAGGATAGTGATGCGTTCGCGCCTGCTGCGATTGTGGCCTCGACCGTACTGCTATCAGAGTTCAATAGGGTTTTGTTTCGTAGACGCTCCCCATCTGCCGATTGCCAGGTAGGCGAGTGTCGGTTCGAACGGTTTTAAACGAGAGATGAGTCTTCTGAACTATCGATTGATTTTCGATTGATCGATAGTTCGGAAGCTTGGCACAAATGGCAGGTTGAGATTCGGCGTTTCTATTCTTCTTGGCGCTGTTTTTCGATCTGTCAGGCGGTCTTGAGTGGTTGGCCACCCACTTGAGATCGCCAGAAATCATTATCTTTCGATCTGCGTTCCCTGGTTCGCCCTTGCGTCTATTATCCCCTTTCTTCGCTTTATTCTCTGACGACGCTTTGGCTAGCACTTTTTTATACCCCAGGGTCCGTGGATCTTTTCGCTTTGCCCCTCCCGCGGCACGGTGTCGGCAGTTCTGCGAATTCGTAGACTGTCGGCACCACCGTGGCGGGTCAAAGAGATATACTGTGGTTCTTTGACCGAGCGTTTCTTTGAACACTGATAGCAGAAAACTCCTCAATCGGATTGCGCGTAGCGCTCGTCTGGCTAGATCACCTTGGTTTCTCCAACGTCAAGAACGAGTTCTTTGGCTCCTGAACCGCCGAGCAGGGAAGTGAACTGTTTGGGCGTGCCAGTTAACATCGGAAACGTTCCGTAGTGAATCGGTATAGCGATTTTCGGATTAACCAGCCGAACTGCTTTGGCCGCATCTTCAGGCCCCATGGTGAATCTATCGCCGATCGGCACACACATAATTTCTGGCTGGTATTGCTGGCCAATGAGTTTCATGTCGCCAAAGAGACATGTGTCGCCGCAGTGATAGAGACAGCGATCAGTTTCGAACTCAACGACGACGCCTGCTGCTTGTCCGGCGTAGTGAGTGGTGCCGTCCGCGGCATCAAAAGAATTTGAGTGAAATGCGTTGGTCAATGACACTGCGATACCGTCTTGCTCAACCCGCCCGCCGTTATTCATAAACTGAAGCTGAGATTCAGGGACGCCTTCTTTCGCAAGCAAACTACATAGCTCATAGGTAGCGAAAACAGTGGCGCCATACTTGATTGCCAGGGGGGCTGCATCGCTTGCATGATCCGCGTGACCATGAGTGAGACAGATCATATCTATTGGTCCAGGATCCTTGAGTTCGCTTGGACAAAGGGGGTTATCTTTGAGAAAGGGGTCGATGATTATTCTCTTTCCAGCACTCTGACAGCCAAGAATAATCGTGGAATGCCCACAATAGGTAATTGAAATGCTCATAGTAGATCTCCTCTGCGCTGATTCACAGTGAATAAGCGCTTAATTTTCACGGTACCCTGCCAAATACTCAGCAGCTTGTAAACGAGCAGTATTGTTGGACATGCTTCTTAGGGATAGGCTACATCTAAGGCTCGCCATTCTAATAGGGAGAGTTGCATGCTCACCTTCTTTTACCGTTGCTACATGATTCTCGGTCATTGGATTGGCCGGCTCGTGGCTGTTCTTACCTTGTTGCTGGTATTAGTTACCGTGTACGATGTGGTGCTACGCTACGCTTTTCAATCTGGCTCAATCGCGGTGCAAGAGTTTGAGTGGCATGTATTCTCCGGGATTATCTTGCTTGGTGCCGGATATACGCTGCGGATGGATCAGCATGTGCGAGTTGACGTATTGTATGGGCGGCTCGGTAGCCGAGGCAAGGCAGTTATTGACCTCTTTGGCACACTGCTGTTTCTCATTCCGTTTTGCGCACTCGGGGTCTACGTTTCTGTCCCCTTTGTGCAGCGTGCCTACGAACTCGCCGAAAAGTCCGCCGACCCGGGAGGCTTGACCCACCGTTATCTAGTGAAAGCGCTTATCCCAATCGGTTTTTTCATCCTCGGGCTGGAAGGAATTCGGTTGCTGTTTCGAAACTTCGCAGTTCTTTGGTACGGCCCGTCCTATTTCGATTGGGCAGAGCCAGGGAGTTCGGATACGTAGATGGGTGCAGAACTGCTTGGCCTCGAATTCGTTGATGAGCATCTCGCGCTGGCGATGGTACTATCACTTTTTGCGCTGCTCCTGCTGGGCTACCCGGTAGCCTTTACCTTGGGCGGGGTCGCACTGTTCTTTGGCTTTCTTGGCCTGGACATGGTGTTTTTCAATCTCTTACCGCAGCGAATCTGGGGTATCATGAACAACGTGACGCTGTTGGCGGTACCACTATTTGTTTTCATGGGGGTGATGCTCGAACGCTCAGGCATTGCGGAACGTCTCCTCGAGTCAATGAGTATGCTTTTTGGCCGCATGCGCTCGGGCATGGCAATTGCCGTGATTCTATCCGGAGCGGTACTTGCGGCCTCAACTGGAATAGTTGGTGCGAGCGTCGTAACCATGGGACTCATCTCGTTACCAGTGATGTTGAAGCGCGGCTACACTCCGGCATTTTCCAGCGGTGTAATTTGTTCGTCTGGAACCTTGGGGCAGATAATACCTCCAAGCATCGTACTTATCTTGCTTGGCGATATTGTTGGCGTCTCGGTTGGACAGTTATTTATAGCCGCTGTGGGTCCCGGGTTGTTGTTAGTCCTCCTTTATACTCTATACGCCTTCGTTTATTGCCGTGTATTCGCCAAAGACTTGGCAGAGGTTGAGTGGTTGGATACGCCCAAACGGGAAGTGCTCCTTGAAGCGCTTAAGGCGCTTCTCCCCCCTGCTGCGCTCATCTTCATGGTGCTCGGATCGATCTTCTTTGGAATTGCCTCGCCGACTGAAGCCGCAGCAGTAGGCGCTTTTGGGGCAATGGTTTTGGCTGCTTGCTATCGACGTCTGACTTTTGCTTCGCTGTCTCAAGTCATGGATCGCACTCTGTTGCTGACCTGCATGGTTTTCATGATTCTGATCGGCGCGCAGGCATTTGGTCTAATCTTTCGCGGACTCAGTGGAGATGATGCGATACGAGATCTCGTGCTTTCCTTCGATTACTCCCCGAGCGTATTCCTCCTGGCCGTAATGGTCTTACTGTTTATTCTGGGCTGTTTCCTCGACTTCATTGAAATCGTCTTTATTGTTGTTCCTATCCTGGTTCCATTGCTGGCTGAGTTCGAATTCGATCTTCTTTGGTTCTCCGTACTGATAGCGATAAACCTACAAATGTCATTCCTCACTCCACCGTTTGGTTTTTCGCTGTTCTACTTAAAAGGGGTAGCTCCGCCAGAAGTACGCAGCAGCGACATCTACAAAGGAATTTTCCCGTTCGTTGTTATCCAAGCGATTGTAGTCGCCTTAGTTGTCTTCTATCCGCCAATTGCCACATGGCTTCCTAGCTACTTTCAATAAGTGACAGAGTAGCGGCTGTCGTTGAGCCGTAATGGACTGGCTTACATTCTAATTGAGGGCGTGCGTCTCCGTCGCTTAATTGGAGACCTTGGTCCAGGCGGTCGCGATTTTTTGCTGGGGGATGTCGGAGGTGATAGTGCAGGCGCCGATTGCAGTGGGGAGGATGAGGCGGATGGCTCCGTCTTGCACCTTTTTGTCGTGGGTCATAGCTTCAATGAGTTGGTCGCTTGCGACGAGGTTTCCTTTTGTTGGAAGTCCGATTCTAAGGAAGATAGATTCGAGTTTCTCTAGTACACTTGCATCGCAAATTCCTAAATCGGCGGCGAGCCAGGCTGCTGCGCACATACCTATTGCAACTGCTTCGCCGTGGAGATAGGTGCCGTAGCCAGCGGTGGCCTCAATCGCATGGGCGAATGTGTGCCCGAGGTTGAGAAGGGCACGTACACCTTGTTCCTTCTCGTCTTCAACGACAATCTTAGCTTTGAACTGGACATTGCGAGTGACGAGCTCGACTAGGGTAGGAACGTCTTGTTGTACTATCTTATCGATGTTCTCTACGGTCCAGTCGAATAGTGGGGCGTCTCCAATAACACCGTGTTTAATGCATTCCGCCAGCCCACAGCGAAACTCTCTTTCCGGGAGCGTACTCAATACTTCGGGATCAATGAGAACGAGATCGGGCTGGTAAAAGGCTCCAATTAAATTCTTCCCGAGCGGATGGTTGTATGCGACTTTGCCGCCGACGCTTGCGTCTACCATTGCCAAAAGGGTAGTGGGGATTTGGATAAAAGGAACGCCTCGTAGATAAGTTGCTGCGACAAAACCGACAAGGTCGCCAGCCACACCACCACCGAAAGCGCAGATCGGACTTTTTCTCTCAAGTTTGTTCTCGAGCAATGCAGTGTACAGATTCGAAACCGTATCGACGGATTTCTGCTCTTCGCCACTTTGAAACGCTTTTGTATAGGTGTTGAAGCCAGCCTTTATGAGCGATTGTTGAACGACATCGCCATGAGCAGCCAAGACGTTCGCGTCTGCAAGTAGTGCGGCTCTCTCATGTGGGGCTACACGGTAAACATGCTCCCCACAGTGCTGCAAGCAGCCAGCTGAAACCAATATATCGTATGAGGAATGTGGCAATACTACGCTGACTATTTCTTCCATTGGGAGTTCTTGGTGTTGGGTTGAATCAAGCTCAATTCGGCAATCGACCAATCAAAACGGGTGTCTTGGCCAATTTGCTCTAATCGCAGGCACTTGGCTGTTATTGCTCGATCGAAGTATACGGTAATATCGTCTTGACCGCGATAGTGCGGGTAGCCTTTTTCGCTGTGATGCACCGCTCCTTGCCAATTGGAGTTCTGATAGGTGATAGGCCAGTCATCATCACAAGCCTTTGACGTTCGGATTCGCAATCCCCGCGGGAAATCGCTAGCCCATTTGCCCAACTCCAAACGGATCCCGGTAAAGACGGTTTCACTTATGCAAGAAATTTCGAACCATTCTTGCTGGTGTTGACCACTACTAGCTGAAGACCATCTGGTATCAGGGTCACCGTCAAAAGCCTTATTCATATCTATCTCACTGCTCGCGCGGGCCGTGCAATTGAGAGTTGAGACGGGGATGAGTTTTCCCTTGGCAGGAGCTGATACTAAATGGAGTCCCTCAGACATCAACACGAAGTAAGAAGGCGAGAGAAGCTTGTTTCGTAACTCGCTTTGCTCTGACTGTAAAATCGCTTTCACTTGAGAAAGTTGAGGTGATTGTGGTCCAAGCTGCTCAGGGAAGAAATTGACCAGCAATGCACCAGCTAACAGTGCTGTACACAACACGATACTGCGCATGATAAAACTGCAATTTGCTCTACAGATTAAATAGAGCGAAAAGAAAGTAACAAGCGAAGCCAGTGGATAAGGTAAAAATCCCGGCAACAGTCTGGCTAAAACAGCTACTGGCAGTATCTGAGCGAATTGTTCGGGGAGCCAGCAATCCAGTAGTGCAACCAGGGCAAGCACGAAACTAAAACCGAGTACCCGCCGTTCTCGATTGAACGCAAGTAACAGCAGAGAGCCCAAAGTCAGCACTGCCGCGAGGGGTAGGAAAAATTGCTTTACGTTGTCACGCTCAAATATCTGTATCGGAAAATCTCGACCAATTACAGACTGGACCGTGCCAGGTAGTCCATCATCTCGAACCACATGTGAAAGTGGTGGGTAGTCCGGTACTGTCAGTATCGGCGAAGTGTCTAACACCAGCAGTGCCGGAAGCACTAAAACAGCTGCGAGCAGCCATCTCTCCTTCTGTGAGGCCGTCTCAGCATCTGGAGAAGCTGTGGCATGTGGCCTCCAGTGCAGACTCAGTAGAAAGAGTACAGCTGCGAATGCAAGAAACTGAGCGCTTTGGGCATGGAGTATGCTGATAGCAACAAGTGCAATGAGTTGGTGCCTTCGAGGAATTTTTGTCGACTGAGAGCTCAAGATGAAATCTATCCAGGGGAGCCAACAAATGCTTCGAAGCAAAATACTGTCACTCCCCCAATTCCAATGAACAAGTAGCCCAACGCTGATTCCAAGCACTGCGGTTATGTAGAAAGACTGTCTGCTGAGAAGAAGCAGGATAGTGCCGAGTGTGAAAATGAAAAGGTGTGCCGCATACACTTGTTCTGGACTAAGCGGAGTTTGTAGAACTCGAGCAAGACCGCCCAGGGGGTCGCTGGGCAAAACAATAATTGCGTTTGATAGTCGATAGAGGAAGATGGCGGGTTGATCTGCCGATCCCGCAGCATGCAAAACGCTTGGCGTCGCCTGCACCACCATGGCAAGGCAAAGCATTCCAGCTGCGAGAAGAGTGAGCAGTAGAATCTGCACTGAGATACGACTATTCATATCGTCCTCCCACTACTCGCGAGAAGAACGATCTGCTCTCTACCATAATCGGAACTCCGGTAGGACAGTTCTTGAGAGCGATAAACTCGAGATCCGGAGCAACGGCTTTGGCCTCCAGTGTGCAGCCTTTTGCCACGAGGGAAGGGTAATAGCGAAACTTAATGAGGGCATCAGGTGTGTCGAGTTGCAATCTGACTCCAGCATTTGACTGCTGGAGAATCGTTCCGCTCCCTTGTAGAAAATAGCTAGATGAATCAACTTTCCTCCGAAAGAGTACAAACTCCTTTCCCTGCCAAACCTTCTCGTACTCATTTGTTTTCGGCGCGAAGTACCGTATCCACTTACCCTCATGCGCAATCACAGCCGTCACATTAAAAAGGTCGAGATAGAGTTTTACTCCTCGGCCGCCCCCGCGCATCGCCCATTCGGGAAATATCTGTTTGTAGAACCAGAGATTGTGAACATGGCTCGAGGCGAGAAGTGGTCTTTCGGTAAAATAGGTCAGAGGGGCAAGATGTCCTTTCTCCAGATCGTGGAGCATGAAACCAGAGAAAAGGACCCGTCCTTCTCCCGAGTGTTCTCGAATCTTGCTCGAAAATTCTTTCAGGAAAGGGCCCGCAAAATAAAAACGTTCGATCCGTTTAGAGCCCATTGATTCAACAGCTCCTCTGCCGCCCGCAAAAAGGAAGGCGCCAAGCAGCGCTGCAATGATGATGTTTGGCCAGTTGCTGCGATTCTCCCAGGTGTATGTCACGGCCACGCCTGCCGGTATGGCACTCAACAATAGGAAGAGTTCAATAAAGCGTCGGAACTCGAACTGGGGAACTTTGGGTGAGAGTACAGCGCCAAGCACGAGCAACCAGCCCAGTGTCAGGAAAAGCAAGATTCTAGGCCAGCGCGCCATTAGCAACAGGCCAGGTAAGGTCAAGAATAGTAATAGCGGATGTGTGGCAGCGCGATGCTCGCGAAGAATCTCAAGTGCAGTCATGAGGCCAATCGGTTTCGGCTTTTGCACGAGTGGAAAGCGATCGCTATGGGCCTCTGTGCCACTCTCGGTCTGAATATCTTGCGGAGGAGCAGTGGAGTTGGCTTCATTGACGGAGGAAATCGTTGGTTGCACCGCCTTCGCCAAGGCGAAGTCTTTTACGAAAAGCCACATCCACGGCAGGTTGATGATAAGGATCAAAAAGGCGGCGGCTAGGAATTTCGGATTCTTCAAAGTTCGTTTGGCCCGCACTGCGATAAGGACTGCGGCTGGCAAAAGCGCCAACCCCATCAGCGGCCAGCAGAGTGAGAGAGTGCAGAGCACCACCAGTGCAGCGGCATGTCTGATGCGAAAGCGTTCTCTCCCTTCAATAACTCGAGCAAGCAAGGCCAAGGCGAGTGGGAATAGCGCCGCACTGGTGGCAAATCCAAGTGTTCCGTATTTCAAACACCAGCGATACCAAAAAAGGCTAGCTGTGACCGAGAGGAGAGCCGAAGCTGAAGCAGTGGCAAGTTTCAGTCCGTAGACTCGCGCCGCAAGGTAGGTGGATATCGGTGTAACGAGAACGCAAATAGCGAGAGGAAGCAGCGAGTAGCTCGCCTCCGGTCCGAGCAAGTAAAGCAATGGGGAGAAAATCGCGAAGACATTCAACACGCCGGAGGCGAATAAATACATCGAATCAAGACCGCCATTCCACATCACGTCGTAAATGGGAATATTTGGGAAATTTTCAGTCAACTGTAGCAGGCGGTGAAGGAAGGGAGGATGATCGTCTGAGAAGAGCAGACGGCCGTCTGCCAGCAGAATATAATTTGTAGTCATTCCAACCAATGTCAAAATGAGGGCTGCCGAAAAGACTAGTCGAGCGTCAGTCTTTCGCAATGCGACGCAGAGAAGAAAAAAGAGAAGTAATTCCCCGCGAATCAGGGGCCCCAGCAATAGACTGTAATCGGTGTCCATCCAGGAGCTCAAGATAAGTAAGCCAAGGATTATCGAAATCGACGAAAATGCACCACTGAGGAAGTCGGGACGGAGAAACTGTAGTGGGAGTGCGGAGGCCGCTAAAAGAACAAGGCCAAGCGTGGCCAGTTCAATGGCGGAAAGCATTGGCAGTACTTGCAAGGGTTCCCACCAACTGTGGTTACCACGCAAGATCGCAAAGGTCAGCAGGGCCTGGGCAAACCAGAACAGACCGTTTGTGCGTGTGAGTCGCATGCAGACAGCCTAGCTAAAACAGCGAGAAATCGCTATTCAGCAATTTTCTCAGCACCCCAGCGAATGAGCGTCTCGGTAGTGTCCCAATCAATACAGGAATCGGTAATTGAGACCCCGTATTGGAGCTTGCTTCTATCTTCTGGGATATCTTGTCGGCCGGCAACCAAATTACTCTCGAGCATGAGCCCAACAATTGAGGTATTTCCTTCAACAATCTGATGTATGCAATCTCGAAAAACCACCGGCTGCAGCTCGTAGTTCTTGAGGGAATTGCCGTGACTGCAATCCACCACTATGGCTGGATTGAGTTTCGCCGCTTTTAGACTTTGCTCCGCCAGAGCGACATGAACTGAGTCGTAGTTGGGACGCGAGCCGCCGCGAAGAATCATATGCCCGTAGGGATTGCCACTCGTCGTCAGGACGCAACATTGTCCGTTCTGGTTAGTACCCAGAAAGGCATGGCTGTGAGACATGGTCTGCAAGGCATTTATCGCAACATCGACATTGCCATCAGTGCCATTCTTGATTCCGACCGGAGTCGAAAGGCCGCTAGCCATTTCGCGATGCGTTTGCGATTCGGCGGTCCGAGCACCGATGGCTGACCAAGCGAGCAGGTCGTCGAGGTACTGAGGCGTGGTTGAGTCTAGAGCCTCAGTGCCAACAGGAATTCCTATTTCTCCCAATTCGACCAGAAACTCTCGTGCCTTATATAGGCCCTCTGAAATATGGAATGAGTCATTGAGATTCGGATCATTGATAAATCCTTTCCAACCGACTGTCGTGCGTGGCTTGGTGAAGTAAACACGCATGACCAATAGAAATTGATCTTCAACCTCCTTTGCAAGAGCGCAAAGCCGTTGCCCGTATTCTTTCGCAGCAGCGAGGTCATGAATAGAGCAGGGGCCGACGATTAGAAATCGTCGAGGATCTTCTCGATTGAGGATATTGCGTATCCCGGCGCGTCCGCTAAGCACGGTTGCTGCGGCTTTCTCTGAACAGGGTAACTGTTGCTTAATTTCTCTCGGGGTCGGGAGTAGTTCTTCTGATACTACGTAAATATCTGTTAATTTTTCTGAGCTCATTTCTGCACTTTGTTGGTGAGTAGGTGAACTCCTGCTTGTAGCACTCTCGGCGAAAGACAGCAAAGGGGTGTTAACGCGGGGGGAAGCTCGGCAGCGGGATTCTAAGCCGAGCCCCGTTCCTGCCTATTTGACGAATATACCAAGGATACTGGCAGCAGCCTTGGCAATCTGCGGCACTCGAAGCTTCTCGGCTACTCTGGCGACCCCTGGGAAGATCTTATCGAGTTTAGTTATAGTCTTGTTCACTTGTGTCTCGTCTTCAAGATACTCAATCGCCTTGTCGAAAAAACTGTCCGCTTTGCGACTCGAGGAGGAGCCGACGCTGCTGCCATCACTGTTTGAGATATTTGTTTCCGATTCTGGGGAGGCGGTCGTAGCATTCGGTTTGACGGTCGAGCCGGTCGCCTTCTTTACCAGCGCGATGAGTGCCACTACCGCATCCAAGATAGAAGAGAGCATCTGCCCCAGTGAGTCGGAGTTTCCATCCACTGCGAGCGACTGCTGGCGGCTGGTTTGAATCGGGCTTGCCGCTTGAGTCGAATTAGTAAAAGTCTGACTGGCAACTTCCGGTCCCTGTTTGGGGAGTATAGGAAGCGGCAAGGGAAGTGGGCTTGTTTGTCTGTTCAATATTGCACTAGCTTCGGGCATATCTGACTCCGTCTGAGAATGTGGTTGCTACTGAAGGCCGTGGGCTCTCGAGCCCTTTCCACTATTATCGGGAGCTACAAGCGAACGTTGCGACAGGTGCCTAAAATTCGAGCAAACATCCGGTAAATTCTGAGCTGCGATACCAGGGGAAAAACCTCTGAAGATCCTCTGGTACTGACCGCATTAGGAAAATACTGCAAGCGAGTCCGAGGCAGGCTGCCCAAGTTCTCCAGGCTCGCAGGCCGCCGAAGGAGAGACTAATTACTACGAGCAGCAGAGACAGAAGGGTCACCATCGTGCCGACTGAGCCTTCGATGAGGATGCGCGCGAGCTTTGGGTCTTGCTGCGCGACCCACAACAGCAATCCCACGATAAGCGTGGTTGGCCAAATGAGTATCAGCGTAGTTAGTACAGTGGGCAGGAGCCAGTATTGTGTTTTCGGTTCACTCATACCAGCAGTATAGGCTGCCAGCCTGAAACTCGGGTGAGGGAGGATTGAATAATCTGTAAAACTCTTGTGAATTGCAGTTTCAAAAACGGGGAATGGGCTGTGGCTGTAGATCTGAGGCGATGGTATACAAGCTCACGAAATGAGGGGAACTCATGACTGACCTACTTGCTGCGCGTCTCCAAATGGCCCTTTCCTTGGGCTTTCACATTATATTTGCTTGCATTGGCATGGTCATGCCGTTTTTTATGGCCGCAGCTCATTGGCGCTTCCTCCGAAGTGGGAAAACGGTCTATCTGAAGCTTACGCAGGCTTGGTCGAAAGGCGTTGCGATTTTCTTTGCGGTCGGTGCTGTCTCAGGCACGCTGCTTTCTTTTGAGCTCGGTCTTCTCTGGCCCCGTTTCATGGAGCATGCAGGTCCAGTATTCGGCCTTCCGTTTTCCTGGGAAGGGACTGCTTTTTTTATCGAAGCAATTGCCTTGGGATTGTTCCTCTACGGCTGGAATCGCCTGAGTCCATGGCTCCACTGGTTTGCTGGTGTTGTAGTGGGGCTCTCTGGGCTAGCCTCTGGCATTTTGGTGGTGGCTGCCAACGCTTGGATGAATAGCCCAACGGGGTTTGACGTGCAAGATGGGGTCTTTGTAAATATTGATCCCGTAGCAGCGATGTTTAACGACGCGTGGTTCCACCAGTCTTTGCATATGACGCTCGCCGCCTTTGTTGCCACCGGATTTG
>CBDUGV010000107.1:0-13148 GCA_965366815.1 uncultured Bdellovibrionales bacterium
TATTCTGGTTGCAGCTAGGCTAGGTCTCCATCTTCCGCAATCTTCGTATCTTCGTACGGCGCAGTCTTTCGACGATAGAGCTCGAGCTGTATACAGCTCAGGACCCCAATAGCTTCGTTGTGATCAGAATATCTCATATTTGAGCCATATACTTTTTCAAGCAGCAGGCTGACCACATAGTTTAGGTGCCCAGGACGTTTCATCCGATCTTCAGGAATGTGGGCGGCTAATTCGTCAACAATTGCGCGATAGGGCGTTCTGTCTTCTTCCGGAATGTAGGGCATTTTGAGGTTCGCTCCGTAGTCGTACTTCCAGTACTAGTTTTCTTGTCCAAGGAACTTACTATAGAGCAGGGGACGAGCAAAAAGAAAGCCGGGTATAGAAGGAACTATACCCGGCGAGAGAGTGTGTGTGAATTTGTCGAATTGTTTTTTTGTTTTATTTTTTTGTTTAGTTGTTTTTGTTAAGAGAGAGCTTTTTTCTACGCCTTAGTGCCGCACCGATTCCCGTGAGCATGAGCAATGCACTTGCTGGCTCCGGTACTTCCGTTCCTGGCGGAGTTGGCGGATTGTGAATTGGTATTGCTTCGAAAACGAAATCTGCGTTGCCGTGATAGCCCAGCATGTTGAACCAGCCATCCAGAACGATTCTTCCATCGGCAAGGGTTTGCAGGCGCATTGTGTACCCAGCCGATGCTGCTTTCGGAAAAAAGTCGAATCCTCTTCCGGCATACGCACCATCGAGGTAGTCGACAGAACCCGTGCTTGTCGCGGCAGCGCGATATTGTAGCGCGCTCGGACTGTCGTAGTCAGTCGAGCTGAATTCTACCCCAGCCCAGGTAAAATCGACTTCAACATTTCCTTCGAAAGTCGAACGGTCTCCAATCACACGACGCTCAACAGGAACGTTTTCCATTCGGGCTGAACCGCTCACATTCACTGTTCCCGTGTCGGTGTCTAAGCTCAGCGTCATGTCAATGGCGTGGGCTCCGTATGATACTTTGTCGGCTCGCAACAAATGCGGAAGAGGCGAGCTGTACTCTCTCAACTGCATCCCAAACGTCCAGCCGACTCCATCGTATCCAGGGACATTTACTGGGTCAATTATCCGATATTCCAGTGTTGCCGCACTGGCGCTCTGAACGACGCCGAAGGATAGCAAACCCATCGATATTGCTAGAAATGCTCTTCTCATTTCGTATTCCACCAAATTATTGTTTCTCTTCCACCCAACCGCGATCGTAATCCCACGACGAATGAGTGCCCACTCAGATACGTTGTGTTCGTTGGGCTGGGCAGAAGTCGATCTAAATTCGAATATTTTTCGATCGAGGCTATTTTGGGGAAATATGTTGGGATTATTGGGTTTCTTGAAAGAGTGGGAGCGTGAATGTAAATTGGCATCCTTGCCCGGGCGAGCTTACCACTGAGATAGTACCACCATGGGCTTCAATACTACTTCGAACTATTGCAAGCCCTAGTCCAGACCCATCACTACTGTTTGTTCGACTCTTGTCGGCTCGATAAAAACTATCGAATATTCGTGGAAGATCTTCTGGCTCAATCCCAACACCATCGTCGACGACCGCGACCACAAGGGACCCGTTTTTCTCAGTGATACGAACCTCAATACTGCTACCGGATCCGCTGTATTTGCAGGCATTGTCTACGAGGTTGGTGACGACCCGCGAGATGAGTGCAACGTCAGCAAAAACATCTGGCAGCGTGTTCGCCGCCTGAACACTGAGGGTTTGCTGTTGCTTTAGGGCCTGTGTCTGGCGTTCTTGGACAATATCATGACAGAGCTCTAGCAATGAGAATGGCTCTCTATCGGGTGTTTTTTCTCTCGCTTCTAGTTTCGAAAGTTCGAATAAGTCGGAAATCAGTTTTTTCTGACTTACAATATTTCTCGATATAGTCGAAAGATATTCCTCTCGCTTACTGTCTTCAAGTTCCGACCAATTGGACGCAAGAAGCTCTGCGTAGCCTTCCATGACCATCAATGGACCACGTAAGTCGTGTGAGACATTGGCGATAAGCTCACGCCGAGAGAGGTCTGTCGCTTCCAATTTCTCAAGCGACTGCTCTATCTGTTCAGCCATTTGATTTATTGCGATAGAGAGTTCGGCAATTTCGTCGTTGCCATCTACTGGAATTCTCGCCGACAACTCTCCCGCAGTATATTTCCGGACAATATGGAGGAGCCGGCGGAAGTTCTTGCTTAACAGGGAAAACAGCAAGAGACCGAGCAAGCTGGCAAACAAGGTAATGAGCCCAGTGAGAAGTGCCGCATACCCGAGCACATAATATTGACCTTCTTGTCGCGTCATTGCTCGAGCGAGGGGATTACTCAGGACGAGATAGACGTAGCCCGCTTGACCTTCAATGATGGTCTTGCTCACGGAAAAAATAGTTTTCTCATGGCTTGCCGGATCATCACCGAGCACCGGTAGTTCTGGAATTCGATCGGCGCTCGCAATGTGTAGCGGTGTGACCTCAATCGGTTTCGAGCTATACTCTGATTGAGGTTTGAGTGCGAAAAGAATTTCGCCAGTCTCTGAGACAAGATAGAAATCGACCATCGGGTGGCCTATTGCCATAGCGTACATCGTCCGCTGGATGTGCTCTCTGTCGATGGCTTTACTTAATTTCGGTTGAAGCCGTGCGGTAAGTTCGCCTGCAAGATCCCAGTTTTGTAGTTGTTCAAAGTCTTGGGACAAGCGACGCCAGGTCTGCATCGTTAGGACGATGTTTAGTGCCCCCATGGCGATGAGCGAGATAAGTAGGACTGCACCGAGCTTGGCGTAAATGCTTCGAAACCAACGGTTCTTGGGAGATGTTTTGGCGCTACTCATCTGTCGTCGCAAATCGATACCCGACGCCCCATACCGTCTTTATGTATTGTTGCCGATCTTTTGAGAGTTTTCTCCGTAGGCGGTTCATATGAGCGTTGACCATGTCCTCAGCTCCATCCGATTCCTTGCCCCATACTGCTTGTAGTAAATCAAAGCGACTGAGAGTATGACCGGGACGTTGCGCGAGAAAGAGGAGCATTTCGAATTCGGTAGGTGTCAGATCTATGGGTTTGCCAGCAATAGTTGCTATTCGCTTCTCTGAATCAATTGCCAGGTCACCAACTCCGAGTGCATTCGTCTGAGCAGGATGACCGAGTTGAGTGTATACCTTGCGGCGCAAGAGCGCTTCGATTCTAGAAAAGAGTTCTGCGACGCTAAACGGTTTAACCAGATAATCATCTGCGCCGATCTCAAGACCGAGTACACGATCGAGCTCGCTCGATTTGGCGGTGAGCATCAAGATCAGCAAATCTTGGTTCGTTTGGCGGATTTGCTTGCATATGTCCAGTCCACCCATTCCAGGGAGCATGAGATCAAGTAGCAGCACGTCGAATTTTTCGTTTTGGGCGAGCGCCAATCCGGATGGGCCATCTGATGCTGTTTCTAAGGTAAATCGTTCACTGTAGTGTGGCAGATGCTCTCGAATAAGGCCGACGATTTCCAGATTATCTTCTATGAGCAGAATGCGCTTCAAGCTATTGGTCATCGTTGGGCTCCAGTTCCTCAATTGTGGCGAAACGGTAGCCTTTCCCCCAATCGGTAAGCAGCAGGACGGGTTTCGCTGGGTCTTCTTCGATTTTTTTTCGAAGCCGGGTAATGTGGGGGTTGAGTACATGTGAATAGGATTCCGAGTTATATCCCCATATCTCCTCGAGTAGTGTTTGACGCGAAAACACGGTTCCCGGTTTACTCATGAGCATAAAGAGCAACTCAAATTCGGATCGTGAAAGCGATATCTCCTCGTCGTGGAGCCAGGTTCTTCGACTTGAGACGTCAAGGCGAAGCGGTCCGACGGCCACAAGTTCTGGCTCGATTCGTCTCGACTCGCTGAGTGGGTCGATTTTGCTGCGTCGAAGCAATGCCCGGATGCGCGCAGTGAGTTCGGGTATGCCAATCGGTTTTACCAGATAGTCATCCGCGCCAAGTTCGAGCCCCCGAACTCGCTCGGATTCCTGGTCTTTGCCAGTGAGAATGACCAATGGAGTATAGATTTTCCTGTCGCGAATCTGTTCGCAGACGCTAAAACCATCTAGTTGCGGTAGACTGATGTCGAGGAGGATAAGACTGAATCGATCTTCAACCGCTGCCGCCAGGCCACTTACCCCATCGGTCCGAACTTCAAGTTGTGCAGGAAATCCAAGTTGCGGCAAGCTTGCGCGGATAAGTTCCACAAGAGCTGTATCATCTTCTATCAGTAAAATCTGTATCACATTTTCCTCATAGTATTGTTCTGACTCTACTATCTAAGACAGTCTGCTTTCGGGTCAAGAGGATCTGAAATAGCGAGGCAGTTTGGCACCATCTGGACTCTGGTGCCAGGAGATGGGTCCGCAGCTACTCCACGAAACTCAAGAATACGAAAGTAAACCTTTGAACAACGCTTGTCGTCACGACCGACAAATAATGCTCCAGGAGGTGATCCGACGCATGCACGGTCTACCCAAGTTGTTTGAGACGTTCTACCTAAGCCATACCTCATCGAGACCGGCATTCTGCTTCGAGCAACTCGTTGTTCGAACGATTCCCGCAAATGATGGGTAAGTGAGATAGTTGTGCCAGGTTTCACGGCAGAGAGCGCATAGCGTTGCTGATTTATCCGCGTACAACGCAATTTCGTCCTAGTTTGGTAAGATGCGTGAAGACATGCGTAAAAGTCATCGGACTCACAGATAGGAGGGCGCTTCTCAAGCGATGCACCAGTTGCAACATATCCATCAGGGCAACTGCTAAACGTGGTCAGGTGCTCATCCGTCAATATGTCGTCTGCCGGTAGCGGGCAGCAGCTGCCACTAATGCTGACAAAATCGGGACCAGAAGCAAACTCTCGCTTTAACCCAGCAGCGACGGCAAACCAGGCATGTCCTCTGGGGCAGTCGTTTCCGTCAGAACGCGGGTCCGAACCGACCATTCCCCATTTTTTTGCTCCAGAATTAAAGCCACTACAGACCCTTGGCTCATGCCCAGCTGGGGGCGACTGAGGATGAGCGAGATCTGGTCCCAAAAGTACAAGGAATCCCAGAGCAAGAAGGTTCCAGTGTTTCATGGCTAGGGGCTAGATGTATATTTGGCATTCGACATAGAACTCTCGCGTGGGGCTTGGGGTTGAAGTCACACCTAATGTACTAAGTGCCTACAATTGCAGAAAGTTGTTTTATCGGAATTCCTAGCTTTTTCTGAGGAATATCGCTATAGCAAGATCTTTGTGACCACGGGACATGCTAATTTATACATATGGAAACTCTGAAAAATTTACTGCCGCTTATTCGTGAGCGAATTGGTTTGCTAGATCAGGAAGAGCAGCTGGCATTGTTGCTTTGTCTAGAGGGTGCAGCGCTGCTCCTTATCGCAGTACTTCGCATTTGGCTGCGACGAAGCGCCGAACGAGTTTCACAGGATGAACCAACTCAGGATTCCGTAGTTCAGCCGGCGTTTGAGGAGGAGTCGACAACTACGCTCGTCAGTGGGCTCGGGAAGACCCGCCAACAGTTCTTTTCCCGCCTCTCTTCAATGTTTGGTTCAAAACGAGGTCTAGGCTCCCAAGAGTATGCTGCCTTAGAGGAACTGTTGATCTCAAGCGATCTTGGCGTGAAGACCACAGGAAAACTACTCGCTTCACTGAGGGAAGAAGTTCAAGAATCAGAGATTAGTTTTGACGAACTGAAATCCAGTCTTAAAAGAAATATTAATCAAATTCTTCATTGCGAGACACCTCCAGAAATCGTTCCCCAGAAGCGTAATGGCCAACCTCTCATCGTCGTTGTCGTGGGAGTGAATGGCGTTGGGAAGACGACCAGCCTAGGGAAGTTGGCATTTCAGTTTCGTGTGCAGGGAGCGAAGGTGATGGTTGCGGCTTGTGATACCTTTCGCGCGGCCGCCGTAGAACAGCTCTCGGTTTGGGCGGATCGTTCCGGTGTTGAAGTGGTCACCGGCGATGAGGGTTCCAAGCCGTCCACGGTCGCATATCAAGCGGTTCACCGGGCTAAAAATGAAGATGTCGATGTATTGATCGTTGATACGGCAGGGCGTTTACATACCCGTGTCAATTTGATGAACGAGCTCGAGAACGTAATTAAGATCATCGAGCGGGAACAGCCGGGGAGTCCGCAAGAAGTGATCCTGGTCGTTGACGCCTCAACGGGACAGAATGCGCTACAGCAGGCGATTGACTTCAATGCGCGCGCTGGACTGACCGGAATTGTAGTCACCAAGCTCGATGGCACTCCCAAGGGCGGTATCGTCGTTGCGATAAAGAATGAACTAGACGTGCCGATACGCTATGTCGGTGTCGGCGAGTCCATCGCCGATTTGAAGCTTTTCTCGGCAGAGGAGTTCACCGCAGCGCTTTTTGCCGACGAGCCAAGCGATGCGAGCCTGCCCGCTGAGGAGGTTAGAGAGCCGGAATCCAGCTCCTCGGGGGAGAAGCCCAAGCAAGTCCGCCGCAGAAGAAAGCAGCAATCTGTGTAGGGTGTAGTCAATGAGGCACTCGAAAAGTCTATAGTCGAGAATCTCCCCTCTGTGGTAAGCTTTTGGGCACATTCGGCATGTTTCTTTCTTATGCCAGTCGGGGATTTCTGTGAGCCAACACGAACAGACTGCGAAACTACTCGAAGCGGTAGATCGCCTAGAGAGCAAGCTCGAACAGTTCGAACAACGATTGAGCCTGATCGAGCAAAGAGACGCTTCTCAGCACTCCGCCAAAGCAAACGTGGTGCATCCTGAGCGCAAGGCCCCTGTTCAAGTAGCCCCACCAAAAGTAGGGAGCGCTGCGCAGCCGCCCGTCCAGGCAAAGGTAGAGCCGCCCCAGCTACCGCCCAAAGCCCCAGAGGCTCCGGAAGCTCCCAAACAGCCATCTGCCGTTAATCTTGCGGTTACTTCGTTTTTTACTTCAGGAAATTTACTCAACAAGATAGCTGCACTTTCCTTTTTTCTAGCCGCAGTGCTGTTCTTTAAGCTCGCAGTCGATAAGGGGTGGATTGGGCCGGAGGTTAGAGTTCTACTCGGTGTGCTCACCGGTCTGGCGATGCTTGGAATCGGTGTGCATTGCCAAAAGAAAGGTTGGGGTCATTCAGTCTCTGGCTTTACCGGGGCAGGAGAGGGAATTCTATTCTTATCAATTTATGCGGCCCAACATTTCTATGATTTAATTCCTGGTTTGCTCGCGTTTGCGTTGAATGTGTTGGTGTCTGCCGTCATCTTTGCCCAAGCAATACGCTACAACCGGCAAGCCATTGCGATAATGGGCTTGTTGGGAGGATTTCTTACTCCTTTCTTTGCCTCAACAGGCAGCCAAAACTATGTAGGGCTCTCGTGCTACCTATTGATTCTTAACAGTGCAGTCCTGGCAATTTCATATTTTCGCAATTGGGGGGCCCTGAAGTGGCTCTCTTTTACCTTCACGCAAATCTACTTGTTTAGCTGGGCGGTCTTGGTTGAAAGCAAAATGACGAACAGTCATTTTCGTCAACGTCATTTTTCGATCGACTTGAAATGGATCCTGCCGTTCCTGGCCACATTCTTTTGTTATTTTGCAATCATACCGACCTGGCGCGGTATCGCCAAAAATCTAAAGTTTACAATAGCCGATATCTATCTGACGATTGCCAATGGTCTGCTGACCTTTGGTATCGCTTATGTGCTCTTGGCTGACCAACATCGGCCGTATCTAGGCCTTGTCTCAGTTCTCGTCGCTGCTGTGTACCTTGGCTTGTGTAGCCAAGTACTTCGCAATCGCGATCACGACAAGTTGATGTACCAAACACTTCTCGGAGTGGGTGCCTGGTATCTATTTGCCGCTGTGCCGATGCTGGTATCAGGGCACTGGATTACTATTGCCTGGTCGATAGAAGTTGTTTTCGTAGCTTGGCTCGCCTGTCGGGAAGAGTTCCGAGTCTTGTTCCCTCATGTCATTGCGATAATTTGTTTCATTGGAGCGCGGTTGCTGTTTTGGGATGAATTGTTGCGTCGCCCGAGATATGCCAATGGACAAACATATCTGCCGTTGGCAGATATGACGACGGTGACCGCATTAGTTGCTGTTGTTGCGGTCTATACCGCCTTGCGTCTGACTCGAAAATTGCGGTTGGGGAATTTTACGAGTGATTGGCTTTGGCTCCTTATTGTTCCAGCCCTCCTCGCCTTGCTGTATAGAGAATCCCATTCGTTCTCGCATCAAGTGTTGGCATATGAAATGCCAAGTCGAATTAAATCTTTGGCTACCTTTGCCATGTGGCTGGGGCTTACCGGGTTCGCTCTTCGCTTTGTGTTGGCCCAGTTAACCAATAGGACCCAACGCTGGCTATGCGGTGGGCTTGGGGGTTTTATTTCGCTTTGTGCCATACTCGTGCTCTGGTCTCCACAATCTCCGCCAAACAATGTCTCGCTTGGCCGAGTTGCGCTCATTGAGCATTTGGCGGTGTTGATGTTGCTGCCGCTCATTTTCTTAGGGGTAAACATCTACAAGGCGTTAACCAAGGATGCTCGCACTGAAGGGCAGACGCCCGAACTAATGAGTACTGCTGGAGTTGTACTCCTGTTCATTCTTGGCATCGTTTTGGTCATCGTTCGACGTGAAATTCATGCAGCTGTATATTTACCTCCGCTGGCGGATCTACTGGCGGATGCAAATCGGCGGTCAGTGTATCAAGTGTCCGTCTCCTCTGCTTATTCCATCATTGCGTTTCTGCTGTTTTTGCGCGGGGTGAAGCGACGACAGGAAGCGGTGGTCTATGCCTCGTATGTGCTCTTTATTATTACGGGCATTAAGGTCTATCTGTACGACTTGTCGCACGCCTCACAGATGTTGAGAATCTTGAGCCTTGTGGTCTTCGGTTCGGTTACTTTCGGCGCCGATTTTCTGCGCCAGAAAATTTTAGATGACAGAGAATCCTCGAATGAAGGTGAAATCAAAGCCGGTGATGTCTCTCCGTAGTTTCTTTTTTCTGTTTCTCGCATTTCCTATTTTGGCGCATGCCGTTGAGATCAAGGATTTTCGCGGTTCAGTTGAGATTGGCCTGACTCCTGGCAAGCAACTCGCCCATGTCATTGTGCTGCCGCCTGAAATTGCGGCAAAAGTGCAGGGAGCTGGTGAGGTTCGGGTGGTCGATGCGAACGGCAAGATGGTGCCGTACATGCTCCGCTTTGCCCATGAACAGAAGATTCGCAAACGAGAAATAGTTTCTGTTTTTAATGCGGGAATGACGCCAGATAGGTATCAGAGTTTCGAGCTGGAGATTCCACCGGCAGATGAACTGGTAAGTCGGCTAGAACTCTTGGTAGAGGATAATAATTTCTCGAGAGTTGCTACCTTGCTGGCGAGAGGGTCTACGAGCGAGGCATACCAGATTGTCAAGGAAGGGATGCGAATCGTGCGCATGACTTCAGAAGAGGACGGTATTAGCTATTCTCATACGAGCTTACAGGTTCCCCCTCAGGCAAAAAGATTCTTTCAGGTACAAATTGCCTTAGGCCCGGATGAGCAACCATTGAAGATAGAAGGGGTTCGCGTATGGCAAGAGTATGATGTACTTTCTCGTCGCCAAACGGTAGCTTTAGAAATACGAGGCCTACACCCAGAGGAGTTACAAGAGCTCAGCAATTCGTCGGCGTTTCGACACCAAGATTTCTCGAAACGGAGTCTCTATCTCTTGACGAATCCATTTGGCGAAATTGCCTTAGATACTTTTGAGCTTCAAGTGGACGGAGATCAATTTGCTCGACGGGTCCGTTTACTAACGCCGGGTAGGAAATCTCTTCATCCACTTACCCGAAGAGGTACCGCGTCGATTTTTAAATACGGCCCTGAGCAGAATCTGAGTATTGAATTGGGGTCAGCCGTGAGAAGTGAGCGCTATCTGTTAGACATTGATCACGGTGACAATCTGCCCTTCGATCTGACGAGCGCCTCTGGTTTTTTCATCAGCACCGAAGTTCTATTTCTGCACGATGCTGCAAATCCAATCTATAAAACGCCGTTTCGGCTTTACTTCGATACCGATCACCCTGAGATGCCTTCGTTTGATATCGCAACGGCGATCAAGAAGAAGGGTATCACGTCATTTGAGGAAGCAACGCTTTCCCGTATCGAGAGAAATTCGGAATTTGTTGCGAGGGATACCGCAAGAAAACAACCGAAGCCACAGCCGGTCCTCCTCTATGTCGCCGTTGGGTTATTGGTGCTTATATTACTTTGGTACTTGGTTCGTTTGGCACAAGCTGGATCGCCAAGCGATTCGAATTAACGCTCAAGTGCGTCGAGCTTGTTCTTGGCGAAGCCTCGAACCATCAGAATCATGCCCATCAGACCTTGGCCTTTCCCCATGGAAATGCCCCGACCGAAGAATTCATAGATTACTTCCTCGCTCAGTTTCGAAATTTCTTCGAGAGGCTCTCCACTTACGGTTTCGTCAATGATCGAGGCCATCGCCATCGCCGAAATGCCCTGTGGGTTCTCAATCGCAAAATGGTAGCGAAGAGTGCCGTTGGGTAAATCCTCCGTAAACAAGAACGCTTCGGATTCACAGGCCGGTACTCGATGTGTTTCCGGGTAAGGCCGGACGGCAATTGATTCGTCAATTGGTTGCCAGCTTTCACCGTATTCGATTAACATTTGCGTACGGAGTTCAGGGTCCCCGAGAGACCGAAACTCTTCGATAAGCTTGGAAAGCTTTTCCGGATATTCTGTTTGAGCCATGGGAGTACGAGCCTAGAAACTAGCGTTCAATCGGTACGCCAACTGAGTTGCCCCATTCGGTCCAGCTACCGTCGTAATTCTTGACGTTGCTAAATCCCAAAAGGTGCGTCAGGACAAACCAAGAGTGACTGCTGCGCTCGCCGATTCGGCAATAGGCAACTACTTCATCTGTTGGCTTCAGGCCGCATTCGCCCTCATAAATGGCACGAAGCTCATCCGCAGTTTTGAAAGTACCATCTTCCGGATTAATCGTCCGTGCCCATGGAACGCTCTTCGCGCCAGGAATATGACCTCCGCGAAGAGCACCTTCGTTCGGATAGTTGGGCATATGAAGTCGTTCGCCAGAAAACTCCTCCGGGCTTCGCACATCAACGAGCGGCAGCCCTTTCTCGACATGAGCAACCACTTGATCCCGAAAAGATCGCAGCGCAGAATCGTCTCGCTCTGGAGCCGCATAGGTTGTTGCTTCATAGCTTGGAACTTTTTTAGTTAATTCGCGATTCTCTTTCTCCCATTTGAGACGACCACCATCGACGACCTTTGCGTTCGTGTGCCCAAACAGCTGGAATATCCAGTAGGCATAGCAGGCCCACCAATTGTTCTTATCTCCGTAGAAGACGACCTGTGTTTCCTGCGTCACTCCGATTTTCGACATGAGTTCCTCGAAACCCTCTCTTTGCAGGTAATCTCGACGAATCGGATCATTAAGGTCTTTGACCCAGTCAACTTCAACTGCTCCGGGAATATGACCGGATGAATACAGCAATTGGTCTTCGTTTGACTCGATGATGCGAATCTGAGGATTTTCGAGATTTTCGGCGAGCCACTCGGTAGATACGAGGACATCAGGATTAGCGTAGCCGCGTGCAGCAATATCGCTCATTGTTAACGCTCCAAAATAGCAGGACAAATTAGTCTTAGAAGGACCTAGACTATAAACGTTCTGAGGAATAATTCAATGTCTAATAGGACTTAGTTACCAGCAATTAGAGGGAGCGAAACCGAGCCTGGAAGAACCTGAGTTTTTTAGGCTCAAAAGTCATTTTCAGGCCAGGTATAGAGTCTGCTCGCTTACAGACACGCGCAACAGCCTCAGATACCACATCGAGATGCGATTGAGTGTAGACTCGCCGGGGGATTGTCAGCCTGACGAGCTCTAATGCTGGTCGATAGTTGAGTCCTTGATCATTGCGACCAGCCGAAACATTGCCGCGCTCCATGGCGCGTACTGCTCCTTCGAGATAAAGCTCTCCAGCGAGGCGTTGTGCCGGGAATTCGTCTTGGTCGATGTGAGGTAGTATCCGACGGGCATCCAAATAGACTGCGTGGCCGCCGTAGGGTCGAACAATTGGGACGCCATAGGATTCGATTCGAGTGGCAAGATAGCCGACTTGTTCTACCCGAGCTCTGATATAGTCGAACTCTAAAGACTCGCGGATTCCGATTGCCAGGGCTCCCATGTCTCGACCAGCCATGCCTCCATACGTGTGCAAACCTTCAAAGGCGACGAGCATTGCGCGAGCGTCTACCGCAAGCTGATCATCGTTTACCGCTAGAAACCCTCCGATATTCACCAAGCCATCTTTTTTTGCAGAAACGGTGCAGCCATCGCTGTAGCTGCACACCTCCCGGACGATCTGGGCGATTGATGTATCTGCGAATCCTGGTTCTCGGAGCTTAATAAAATAAGCGTTTTCGACGAGTCTCGTGGCGTCGAGCATGATTTGAATCTTGTTTTCTTTACAGTAGGCACTGACTTGCTTGAGGTTCTCCATGGAAAACGGTTGTCCGCCTGCCATGTTGACCGTGCCTTCGAAACTGACATAGGCGATCGATTCAGCGCCTTCTGTTGCAACTATTTTTTCAAGCTTGGCCAGATCGATATTGCCTTTGAATGGATGATCAGATTCAGGATCGTGGGCTTCATCAATGATGATATCGAGGAATCGTCCACCGGCATATTCTTGGTGGAATTTGGTCGTCGTAAAATACATATTGCCCGGTACAAGCATCCCTGGTTTTACCATGAGTTGGGACAGGATATGTTCGGCACCTCGACCTTGATGGGTTGGAATGAAGTGCTTGAATCCGTAGACGTCCTGCACACATTGCTCGAGTTCGAAGTAGTCCTTACTCCCAGCGTAGGCTTCATCACCAGTCATTATCGCAGCCCACTGCTGATCGCTCATCGCACTTGTCCCAGAATCGGTCAGCAGGTCGATGTAGACGTCGGCAGATTTGAGCAAGAAGGTGTTCCATCCAGCTACTTCTAATACTCTACGGCGATCCTCCTCTGGAAGAAGGCGAATATGTTCTACGGTTTTTACTTTCCAGGGTTCCGCCCAAGAATTTGGAATTTCGTCGACAATCTTCATATATTATCCG
>CBDUGV010000108.1:0-13054 GCA_965366815.1 uncultured Bdellovibrionales bacterium
TATATGAACAGCATGCTCCGTATATTCTTCCAGGCCAACATCTCGACGAACAACGATAAGTGCCCCGATACGGCGTGAGGAGAGATCTCCCGCAGCCTGTGAAATTTCCTTAATTGATCGTTCGAGTTCTTTTGGTGCATCACTGCCGAAACTTGGGAAAAGTCCAACCTTCGTCAATGCACGACGCAAATCGTCCTGAAAGAGCACTACGACGACGAGGATCACAGCTCCCAGGAAATTCCCCAAAATCCAACTCAACACGGGGAGGCGCAACTCACGTGAAACGATATAGACCAAAACGATGATGCCCAAGCCGAGCAACATCGGTTCCGCTCTCGTGCCACGAACCAGCAGAAGTAAGCGGTAAATCAGAAAGGAGATCAGAAGGACATCGAGCCCGCGGCTAAGCAGAGTCCAATCTATAAGCTCCCAATATTCCATCTACGCCGCCTTGATCTGAGCCGACGAGCCCGGTCCAGAGTCTGGAGCAAACTCGCGCACAATATCCTCAACTTGCTTGCTATCAAGAGTCTCTTTCTCGAGCAGCGCTTTTGAAAGCTCCTCTAACAAGACCCTGTGGTCTTTCAGCAGCGTTCGAGCACGATCAAGTCCTGATTCGATGATTTGCCGAACCTCTTCATCGATGCGATGCGCAGTATCTTCCGAGTAGTCGCGCTGATGTCCTATCTCACGACCGAGAAATACCGCATCATCTTGTCGCCCATAGGCGAGTGGTCCGAGCGTTTCGCTCATCCCCCACTCACAAACCATCTTGCGGGCGATGTTCGTTGCCACCTGAATATCCGAGCCAGCTCCAGTGGTGATCTCATCAAAAATAACTTCTTCAGCAGCTCGCCCACCAAAGGCAATGCAAATACGATCTAGCCAATACTGCTTGGGATAGGTGTGTTTCTCGTTTTCGGGAAGCTGCTGCATCAATCCGAGCGCCACGCCACGGGGAACTATAGTCACTTTGTGAACTGGGTCCGCATCGGGAATCAATTTGGCACAAATCGCATGGCCAGCCTCATGATAGGCTGTAATTTCCTTCTCTCGGTCCGAAAGCACCAAAGACCTTCGCTCAGATCCCATAAGAATCTTATCCTTGGCATACTCGAAATGCTTCATCGAAACGACTTCTGCATCACTCAGCGCAGCCCAAAGTGCCGCTTCGTTCACTAAGTTCGCCAAATCAGCACCAGCAAAGCCAGGAGTACCACGTGCGACGGTAGCAAGGTCGACATCATCATCAAGCGGAACTTTCTTGATGTGCACCTTCAGCACACCCTCGCGCCCTTTCACATCCGGCAATGGCACCACGACCTGTCGATCGAAGCGACCTGGACGAAGCAGTGCAGGATCGAGCACGTCAGGACGATTCGTCGCGGCGAGAAGTATCACTCCTTCGTTCGCCTCGAAGCCATCCATCTCGACTAAAAGCTGGTTGAGTGTTTGCTCTCGTTCGTCGTGCCCACCACCGAGACCAGCGCCACGATGTCGACCGACAGCATCAATCTCGTCAATGAAGATAATGCAGGGGGCATTTTTCTTACCCCGCATAAACAAGTCGCGCACGCGAGATGCCCCTACTCCAACAAACATCTCTACAAAGTCGGAACCCGAAATACTGAAAAAGGGCACACCCGCCTCTCCGGCAATTGCTCGTGCGAGTAAGGTCTTTCCGGTTCCCGGACTACCAACAAGCAGCACTCCTTTCGGAATCCGACCACCCAGTTTGGTGAATTTTTTTGGGTCCTTTAGAAACTTAACAATCGCTTCTAGTTCAGATTTCGACTCTTCAATCCCCGCTACATCTTCGAAGGTGACTTTGTTCGGTCCCTCTTCCATCAGTCGAGCTTTGCTCTTTCCAAAACTCAATGCTTTGCCACCACCAATTTGAATCTGCCTCATAAAGAAAATCCAAACACCGATCAACAGAAGCATTGGAAACCAATTTGCAAGGAGTATCAGATACCAGGACTCTTCCTCTTTGGGGGAACCGTCGAATTTGACATTTGCAGCCCGTAGGGCCTCGACGAGCGTGTCATCGTTTGGAGGAGGATGCGTGACAACTTTTGTGCTCCCTGGCCCAAATCCATCTTTGTAGTCGCCCTCAATTTTGTTCTCCTTAATGAGGACTTCCTTTAGCTCGCCTTGCTCAATAGCATTGCGAAAATCCGAGTACGGAATTTCTTGGCGCGTAGGTGCCTGAGCTCCAAAGACATTGTAGAGAAGCGCCACCATTATCATCAAGAAGACCCATAATGCGGCATTTCGTGAAATCTGATTCAAAGTATCCTAACCTCCATAAAGATATCTGGTACTTACCTGTCGTGCCCCACCGCTCAAGTATCCCGGCAACGATGTGGTATCACAGTAACAAGGTATGCCAGTAGACGTATATAAACTTAGATCCTTTAAAGGCAACTAAGAACCAAGAAAAAATGAAATTTCCCCTGCGCCAGTGATTCTACAGGATACACCAAAACCAAGCTCAACGACTCTCGGCTTATCGGCCGCTGTATTTACGCAGTAAATCACTCTTTGAAATGCGTCATATCCCACTAACTCTGCTGCCTCGCCAACTTCTTCCCCTGCCTGGAACCGCAAGTAACGCCAAGCGAGAGAACTGGGCAATTGCTTTATGTCGATTATTTTAGTCGGTTTATTGGCGGCTTGATATTGGGCTGCCGCCTGCTGATTCAAAAGGGAATCGTCATCGGCAAGTCGATTGGCGAGTTCCGCCAATGAAGGCACAAGATTCGGATTGTATATTTCCTGAAGCTGGGGGATCAGGTCGCGGCGGATGCGATTTCTCGTAAACATGCAATCGTTGTTCGATGGATCTTCGACAAAAGGAATGTCGCAGATTTCGGCATAGCGGCTAATCTCGGCTTTCGGAACCGCGAGCATTGGGCGCAATAAGAATCGAGTTGGATCCCAGACGGCCATACCTCGGGCATTACTCTTCAGTCGACCAGACAAAAGGCGCATGAGCAGCGTTTCCGCCTGATCACTTTGGTGATGAGCAGTCAGAATTGCGTCCGCACCCACTTCTACTCGTACCTGCTCTAGAAATTCATAGCGCTCCTTCCGCGCCCAGGCCTCAAGATTCGCGCGATGCTCGGGCGGTTTGGCCAGATGGAGCCGAAACTGAACCCCATAGTCCGTTGCACGCTGAGCCACAAAATCCGCATCTTCTGAACTACCGGAACGGAGTTGATGATCGACATGAGCAACAGTTATCCCGTCACTCGATCCGCCCGCTATCTCACTCAAATTGTCGAGCAACACGCAGGAATCTTCACCGCCAGATGTGGCAACAACGAGTCTTGGGCCAAGCCCATAGGCCGTTAGCACTTGCTGAATGTGCGCGCGAAGCTGATACGCTTCTCGTGTTTGTTTAACCGATCGTTGTTTCACTGAAGTTAGCTGTACTGTTTGCCGCTCGACCACGTCTCGATGATATCAACGCCCTTAGACTTACACCAAAGCGCTACAGAAGTATTCGCAATTAAGAAGATTATTTGAGTCGTAGAATAGAACGACAAGACAGTATTTGCAATCAGAGGGGAAGAAAGAAAGTTAAACTGAGCGAACCGACTTTCGCCCTTCAACGATGTGGACAACGAAGTTGTTAGAGTTTTGTGAGGCATTGCTTTTGGCTTGAGACTTAGCAGCTGCTTCAGCTGCTGCTTTTGCAACAGCCTGACCAACTGATCGAGCCGAGTACAATACTTCTCGAATCTTCTTCTTTCCAAGATCCGCCTTACTTCGCTTGCTGACTTTTCGGCCTTCGACGTCGTTTCTAAATCGCTTCTTGCGTTTAATCGACACAAGCTTGCCGTCACGCACTACCAACTTGCAGGCTACCGTGTTTCTACGCTTTTTTTCCGTGGGCTGATTCGCAGCGCGAATTTTTCGGTATCCGAGACCAGCTGTGCGAAGCTGCTTTAATTGCTGATAGGCATTGTTGATATCCATCGCCCGCTGTTCTGCTTCTTCTCGAAGAGGGTCGTTCAGATCGAAACGATCTGGATGCCACTGCCGAATCAATTGCTTATGGGCATCGCGTATCTGACTTAGTGGTGTGGCCCGGTTTACACCGAGAACTTGATAATATTCTTCTATTCTAGAATCTGCTTGCATTCACTACCCCATCAATATGCCAAAAGTCGGATCAGGAGACCTTCAATAGCAAATCAGCTATTTCCCACGAAATGCGTCAATAAACCTTTAATGCCGTAACCTGACAGTCTTTTCCCCCAATCGACAGATGTGCATCGATCTCAACATTTTCGAACCGCTTTGAGCCGTTCGCTTGCAATTCAGCCGCACTTTGAACGACAATGCTCCGGACAAAAATGCTCCTCTTATCACCATGCTGATCGGACCGACGAACATGTACTCCAGAACTTACCCTATCTCCCGACTATTGGTTGGGCTTGCGATTGTGCTGCTCCAAGCTCTGCCGACAGCTTTGGCTGAGGTTCCCGAAAACTTTATTGTCCGAACCACGATCGAGATCTGCCCAGAATACCGGCAAGCACCCGGCGCCATTGTTCTAGATGTGACTTATTCGATTGGAAATGATCCAACCCTTTTCTTTGCAGATGTCGCTGGATTGAGCATCGACTCCAATGCGAACACCGCAACGGTGGATGTGCGGTTTCCGACGAGCTTGGGTACTAGCCCATTTCACATTAAGGCTTTTTGTCGAAATGCTGTGGGTTTTAGCAACCCATCCAACGTCAAGAGCATTTCTAATTGCGATCGTCTCGCACAGTTTGACACCGATAGCGATGGAATTTCTGATGCCGCAGAGGACAGCAATTGCAGTAATTCCTATGATGTGAATGACGCCAGCAACTTCCAGAGCATCGATAGTGATGGTGACGGCATTCGAGACTTTGCCGAAGCGATTCTCGGAACTGCGCTCAACGATGCGGCCGACAGCCCTCGCCCCTATATCGTATCCTCTGCGCCATTTGATCCCGACGAGGATGGCAACTCCAACCCAGTTGTTTGGAGAAAGAATGTGGGCGGCCTCGGCTATTGGTATATTCGCGATTTTGATGTTCCAGGGAATCACATCGTGCAGCAATTGGGGGTGCCCGGTGATATTCCCTTTGTCTATCAACCAAACAGTGGCCCCTCAGATGTCGGAGTAATTCGACTCCAACTCCCGCAGAATTGGTTCTTTTGGTATTTCAATGGCCCCGGATTTCAGCTAACCGATGGGTCCGCCCTCAACGTACTTGCATGGGGTGTAAAAGGAGACATTATCGCCCTAGGGGCTTGGGAAACTCCGAGTGTTACGAATCCAGCGATCGTTCGATTAATCGACGGCAACTGGACCTGGTGGATTCTTCAACGAAACGGTCAATTTCGAATTCAATATTGGGGATTGATAGGCGACATTCCAAAGGCCCAGGACCTTAACGGCGATGGCATCCTCGACTATGCGGTATACCGTCCTTCCGATCGAAAAACGTATGCACTCCTATCAGGTGGCGGCATTCTCATTAAAGAGTTTGGCTCTCCAACATCCGAGGTGTTTATTCGAGGCGACTACACGGGAGACGGTATTGAAGAAATTTCTTATTGGGAGCCACAAACTGCCGTGTTCAAATCGATGCTGAGCGACAATGGCTTTGACGAAGCGAAAACGATAGCTCAAGACCCTCTCCACTTTTTCGAAATTCAGTTAGGACTATTCGGCATTCACTTGCCACTCAATTGGAACTACCAAGGCGATACCTTGCTCTATACGGTAGTCGACCACGCAACTGGCTTCCGATTTTTCCGCATCGATAACCAAGCGAACGGTGAAGTAGTAGCGCTGCCTTGGGGAATTGCTGGGGACTACCAAGGATAGGTAATGAGACAGCATGCGAAGTTTGCGTTCCTGCTGTCCTGTTCTAGAATCACTATCAATGCCTAGCTCAGCGCTGTGCAAGTCATTCATGAGTAGCAGTGCCGCGATGACGAAAACACAATCGATTAAGATTGAGCGAGTCGAAGATGAGGCTTGCGGTTTACTCGATTTCCAAGAGCCCGCTGTATCCGTTCCGCCAATTCTCCTCGAAGGAACGGCTTGTGCAATAGATTGGTAGTCTGGTCAAGCACTGCAGCTGATTCGCCAGCATGCTGCGTGTAGCCTGACATAAACAGATAGGCAAGATCGGGTCTAAACTCTTTGACTTGTTTAACGAGTTCTGGCCCGTTCAGCTCACCCGGTAGCACCACATCACTAAATAGAAGATCAACCTCAAGACCTCCTTTTAGTATCTCTAGCGCTGTTTCAGCATCGGCAGCTTCGCGAACTTCGTATCCGAGTCCGCTCAACATAGCGAGCACTAATTCACGCACGTCAGCATCGTCCTCAACCACAAGAATCAGCTCACCGTTGCCTTGAGGATGTACCTTCGGTTGCGCTACTTCCTCAGTTTGAGCTTCAGCCATTCGAGCCCGTGGAAGATAGAGCGAAATTGTGGTGCCCCTCCCTTCTTCACTCTGCACTTCGATATGACCTTTTGACTGCTGCACAAAGCCATAGACAATGCTCATGCCGAGGCCGCTTCCTTGCGAGACATCTTTCGTTGTAAAGAACGGCTCAAAAATGCGGTCTTGCACCTCAGCCGACATCCCTAACCCCGTATCAACAACACTCAACATCACATAGTCTTCGTGTTCATACCCAGCCCGTGTGGTTCTCCAAATATCAAAGCGACGACGATTTGCGGTACGAATTATCAATGTCCCCCCATCCACCATCGCGTCCCGTGCATTCACTACAAGATTCAACAACACGGTTTCGAGTTGATTCGGATCAGCATGGGCATTCCACAGATCCGCGGACAGTTCGTATTGGACTCGAATACTTTCGCCAAGGCTGCTTTTTAGAAGCTCATTCATCCCATGAATCAAATTGGTGACATCAGTCGCACGCGAATGAAGTGGATGCTTCCTTGAAAAAGCCAATAAGCGTTGGGTGAGCGCCGCACCTCGGCTCGCGCCAGTAATGCTGCGGTCGATATATCGGGCAAGCCGTTCATCGCCGCCCACATGCGCCTGCATGAGTTCGAGATTTCCTAGAACGACCGCCAACAGATTGTTAAAATCGTGGGCGATGCCTCCAGTTAGCTGCCCTAGTGCTTCCATCTTCTGAGATTGCGACAGTTGTTGCTCGCGCTGTTTGAGCTCCGTAATGTCGGTCCAGACCCCTACTATCCCACCGTCATCTGTCCTTCTTTCAACCACTTGGACCCAGCGATTCCCAGACAAGCGGATGACGAAACCATCCCCGGGGTTTCGATGACGCTGCATGCGCTCTTTCAAAAAAGAATCAGGATCGAGTTCATCCGGCGTCGTCATCCCTCGAGCTATACCAGCTCGCAAGCACTCCTCGAACTTCATACCGGGTCGCAGAATATCTGAAATCTCTGGAAAGATTTCGCGATAGCGTTTATTGCAAAGTACCAATCGGTCCTCGGCATCGAAGTAGGCAAAGCCCTCGGAGATGCTGTCTATGGCGCTATAAAGTCGACGCTGAGCACGAAGAGCCTCTTGTTGGGCGCGATGTTCCTTCGTTTCATCGGCGGCAGTACCACGATAGCCACGAAATTTCCCATTCTGATCAAAAATCGGCCGCCCGTTAATCCGCCAATGGGTAATTCGTCCATCTTTCGCATCCGGGGCCACATAGCGAAAATCTCGAAAGGGTCTCCGTGCGAGAAGATCATCGCGGTGACTTCTCCAACGCTCATCACTTGAAGGATCGACCCCTACTAACTCCCAGCGCGTTTTCCCAAGCACTCGCTGACGTATATGCTCGCCGACGGGCGAATCTATGCACTCATTTTCAGGATCAGTGATGAAGGAGAAGCGTAAATGATCGTCTTGCTCCCAGTAGCGATCGGAAGCGATTTCCGCAAAATCTCGAAAACGAGCTTCACTCTCTCGCAATTCACGCTCAGTCTCGTGTTGCTTCGAAATCACGGTAAATACACTACAAGCCCCACACCATCTGCCCTGCTCGTCATAGACTGGGTGCGCAGAAATAATTACCGGTACCTGTGTGCCATCTTTACACAATAGAAACACTTCATAAGAACTAGACTCACCTTGGGGGCGTCGTGCGAGCTGTTGTTTGGCAATGTTCCAATTTTCTTCGTCGTAAATCAGATCCGTCGAGGATTCGAGTAGTTCCTGCTTGGAGTAGCCCGTGATTTCACAGAGCCGCCGGTTTACATACGTCGTCCTACCGTTCTCTAGAACTCTCAGACCATCGTTGAGATTTTCTACCAGCTGAGCAAGTCGCTCACTTGTGATTTCAGCTGAAGCGTTGGACATATCACCTAGGGGACGCGGAGAAGGAAATGAAATTCATCGCTCCCCGGCGACATGACAGGCCCTTCTACAATTACAAGAGATCGAATATTCTCATTAAACCATCGAAGCAACTGCAAGATGTCACTCGGCAAGAACACGTGAAAGTGAATGCTGTAGTCGGTTTCGCGCAATCGATCTGCCTCCTCAACAGCGGCAGCACCCTGCTTATCATGCACATGCACCGCATAGTCGAGGTAGTGCTCGTAGTCCCGCTCGGCTGAGGGGCGTACATAATCCAAAACCATGTGTGCGAGTGTCGTACGAACTCGCTTCACGTCAAAAGTGATGCGTTTGTCGGGGACGATTAAATATATAAGTCCGCCAGGGCGAACTACCCGACACCACTGCTCCAAAGAGGATATGGGATTCTTTGTGTGCTCAATGACATGGGCAGAGATGAGAAAATCATAATCGGCGTCAGGAACACCTTCCATAGTCTCGGCATTGCCAATTAAATCTGGCTCAACCAATGGCAAATCATTGAGCTCCGGGTAATGCTCGCGCAGCTCCGCAACGGTGCAGCGATCAATATACTCAACCTGCATACCATCATGACGAACCATTGGCCGATGAAGAGGACCTATCTCGAGCCCGCGTCCTGCAAGCTGTCCGGCAAAATAGCTGCGCCAGTCTCGCACTTCGCAAGTCTGTAGATTTTGCTCGTGCATATCGGCTTGGGGCATTTCAATTGTCGAAGGCCCTTTTATTCTATTTTGATCGAGCAAGAGTCCCTTCGCAGCCCCGGCAATACGCCGAACCGAGTTGCTCATTTTGCTGTGCGCAAAGCTCATTACCACAGTTCCTTTACCTACCATTGACCATCATCAATACATCCGAGTCATTTCATCGCATATTATGAGAGTCACTCCAAGCACACCCATCTCACACCCCTCTAACCTCCTGCAATTTTTGCGTTTTCATAGCTTTCTCTAGAGCAGATTTCCGCAAGAAGTGACGGAATTGGTTAGACGATGTATGAGAGGCCTCCAACGTCCTCAACCCGAATAGCGTGCCGCATTGAAATGCGTCTCAAGAAACTGAAAATTCCGAGTGACCCCAATCTCAATCGAGCCATGCGCCTCGCGGCGCTCAGTATTGTCGTTGGCATCGTCGTAGCGCTTTTCGTCCAGGTCTTTCGCGTGCTGGTTGATGCCGCGGAATTCTACCTTCTCTATTCTATTGCTGGCTATCGTCCACCAAACGAACTTGGGCGTCCGGAAGAGTTTGGTCCTTATGGCGTCTGGCTCATACCGCTGGTCACGACCCTCGGCGGCCTATTCTCAGGAATTGTGGTGTATTCCCTCGCCAAAGAAGCCGAAGGTGGTGGTGAGAACGGAGTCATATTCTCTTTCCACCAACTCGGCGGTTCGATTCGCCGTAGAGTGTGGGCAGTGAAAGCAATTGCTTCAGCCATTACGATTGGTTCAGGTGGTGCTGCCGGTCGAGAGGGTCCGATGGCGCAGATCTCGGGAAGCCTCGCCTGTGTAGTAATGAAACCATTCAAGATTGCGGTAGCTGAAAAGCGATTGATAATGATCGCTGGTACTGCTGCTGGAGTAAGCGCTATCTTTAGCAGCCCGCTTGGTGCTGCATTTCTTGCAGTAGAGGTCCTCTATAGCGAACTCGATATCGAAGTCGAGGGTTTGATGTACTCAATTATCGCTTCCTCCGTTGCCTATGCGGTGAACGGATTTTTTGTCGGCTGGGAACCCGTACTGCAAATATCACCTGGCTTAGCCTTTCGTGAATCATCCGACCTCTTTTGGTATGGTCTGCTTGGTATATTCGCTGGCGGGCTGAGTATTGCCATACCCTGTGTCTATTACTCAATCGAGTCGCTTTTTGATCGACTTCCAGTCACAAGAGTTTTCAAACCGGCAATAGGCGGGTTTCTGGTTGGAATAATCGGCATGGCCTGCCCTTATATCTTGGGATCAGGCTACGGCTGGATCCAGAAAGCCTTGCATGGGCAGCTCACGGTGGGCGTGATGATAGTCGCGGGGCTGCTGAAGATTGTCGCGTTCTCCTGCACGATTGGCTCACGCGGATCAGGCGGAGTGTTTGCTCCTGTGTTGTTCTCAGGCGCGATGTTCGGATCTGCCACCGCAATTGGGTTGGGGGGAATCCTCGAGAACGGCCCAAACGTAGAAATAATGACAGTAGTTGGAATGGCGGCTTTTTTTGCTGGCGTTGGTCGGGCACCTGTCTCCACTCTCGTTATGGCGACAGAACTCACTGCGGGTCATAGTTTGATTGTACCAACTATGATCGCGGTCGCTCTTTCCTTCATCGTGCAATCTATTGTCAGTGCATGGTTCCCTTCCTTGTCGATGACCCTCTACAAGGCACAAGTTCCCACACGGGGAAACTCACCGACTCATCATCAAGAATTTCTCCAGGTCGCACTTGATGTCGTCCATCGGGGTGGAATCAATCTAAGTGGTCCAGTCGGCATTCCCGATTTACAAAAGTTCTTAGAGTTAGGACAACCGATACCGGTGGGAGATAATGGAGAATTCTTGTTTAAAACCGAGGTCCGAAAGGATTCTGAACTTGTCGGTTTGATGATTAAGGATCTTCCATTTGTTGAGCACGTGCTGGTGGTCGGAATTACGAGAAAAAGCAGTGAGAACGAAGTCACACCTCGTGGCACGACGATGATTGAGGATCAAGATATCTTAGTGATAATTTGCCATCCGAAAAACTTGGCCGAGGTAAGCAAGTATATAGAGGTATACGTCGCATAGAGCAAAGAGCGCAGGGGGTTCAAAGCTGTCGAACCGAAGGTGTCCTTCCCCTGGCCCTGACAAGTATACCTATCGACTTCCGTCGTTAGCTACTCCGTAGACTTTGTCACCGTCAATATACCGACGCCCAAAACCCATTCCGCGAAAGAACAAGTAGAGGTGAGTCGACAAAAAGAAGCAACAAGTTACCGCCACCAGCACAAAGCCACCTACCCAAGGGGTAGAACTTTCCTTGCCAGAACTGGTGGACTTGCTTTGATGCATTCCCTCCATGGGAATTGCATCCCAGCGAGCATCCATTCGTCGCTTAGGATACGGGCCCTCCGTGGAAAATTCAGGTTCCGTCTGCCACGCTGAAAAAAATCTGTCACATCCAATGGTGATGCGCGCGAATTCTTCCTGCACAGCTGGCATTCCCCGAACCGTCCCAAACGCAAACCCAATCAGGATAAGCGTCAGCACAGCGGTACAGGTTGCGATGTTTTCTTTATCGCGATCCATAACCACCTCCAGAAGCTAAAAACCGTACTTCAATCCCTTAAGACAACTAAGGCTCCCTGCCTAAGTACACTATGTTGAAAAAGAAAAGAGCTGCCGAAATTCGCCTTTTCGGCGGAGGCGGTAAGATACGCGGATAATTAACGCATGTCAATAGTAGGAAATAGGAGCTAGGGTTGCGAAAATTCTAAGAAATGGCACCGAGCGGTCTGCGTCGTGGATCCCGTAAGGGATAAACCGCTGCGATGCCAAATCAAGGAGTACATTGGATTGACCAGCGGCGACGAAGACTCCGACAACCGCTAGCTGTTGGAGCGAATATCGCAGATGAACGTTCTGCCGCGCGGCGGGTAGCCAGTTCGGGGGATGTCGACGTGTTGCATCAACACTTTTCCGCCCGGATCGCTCCAGATGGACAAGGTACACAACAGCTCGTCCTCCTTCTTCAGGTCGGGCGCAACAACCACCTTCGCCTTGTACGTTCTAGTGGCGTCCAAAGCGACCGTGCTTTGATGTTGTGCCTTGGCATGGATGGAGCCAGTAAAAAACGGCTCATCCTGGCCGTTCATGTAGACCGTGATTGTCTCATCCTCAATGACCACCCGCCCCCCAAAAGGGTTTCGATCGCGTCGAATGTAGATGGTTCGTTCCTCAGTCGGTGTTGCAGTCAACATAGTTCCTCACAGTTCAAAAGGGTGAAAGTGTTCCATGGCGAAATCGCCTGGTGTTAGCTTCTGACCAACCGGGGCATTGCAGGTAACCTACAAAAAAGTCCTTTAAGACCACTGCCCCGGTGCCATTCTGCAACGCATAGCTAGCAGCTGCAGAAAAGCCCGGGGCGAAGTATCAACTCTACAAATAGAAGTAAGGAAAAGATCAGCGGCAAGGAGCTGCTTGGTTGAACAGGGAGTATATATCAGTTTGATAACTGAGTAAATAGGTAGGTTACTGCCCTTTTCTTTGAGCAAGCTACCGTATTCACTGAATTTTGCAAGTACTTTGACCAGTACCTGCTTGCTTTAGCGGTCTTCTGGACGGCTTCCAACGCCAGCCGGTCGTTCAGCTTCAGCATCCGGGGCAAACTCTTCGGCCTCTCGCCGCTGGGCTGGTCCTATACTACCAGTTCGATCACTCAAGCCTGCCGCCATACCTCCAAGAACGGCAGCCTCTTTGCGACGCGCTTCACCTATCCCTTCTTCACCCGCTACTCCCGGCATCTCTGTCGCAAATGCACCGGAGATATGTGAATGCTGCCTGAACTCTGCGAGAACGGCTACGCGCCTATCGTACGTGTCCGACGCGAGCAAAGACTCTATCAACTGTTTGACCACCGCAGGCTCTATCTCAGAATCTTCAGCCGACAAACGCTCTATCTCTCCGATAGCAGCTCGAACCGGAAAGGGCACAGTCTTCCC
>CBDUGV010000109.1:0-12940 GCA_965366815.1 uncultured Bdellovibrionales bacterium
TTTGGTTTTGGCCCCTACATTGATGCCTGGAAGTACGCTCATCCCAACAGTTCTGTAGCTCAACTTGCAGATATAGAGTGCAAGAGTTTTCAGAGAGAGTTGGCATTGACCTCGTATCGAGAGATTCGCGTGCCTCGACGGTTTACGAAGCAGACCTTTCAAGAACTTTTACAAGTAGTGGGGGAATGTAGTGGCGCCTGACGAACGTTCACTATTTTCGGACGCGACTCTTCTTCTTTTGGCAAATACCATCGGGAGTGGAGTAGGCTTTCTCTTTCACCTGGTTGTCGCGAGGTTGGGAGGGGCGGAAATCTACGCGGATTTTGGAGTGCTACTCTCTATTCTCATATGTGTTTCTATCGTCTCCGTCGCGATTCAGACGTATGTTGCGGAAGCGAGTGTGAAATTTGCGGCTCAGGGAGGAGTAGTTTCGGAAGCACTTGGTGGATATCTCCGTCTTGCGATCGGGTTGGGTATTGTATTGTCTGTGTGCGTAGCCGTTTTAGCTGATCACATAGCTCTCTTCTTTCAAATGGCTCAAATATGGGCGGTTTGGTTGCTGGCCTTTACCTTCATTCCTCTCTTTACGGTTTCTGTGCTTCGCGGAGTACTGCAAGGAGCGAGGCGATTTAGGTCAATTGCCTTTATGCGTGTCGCGGAACCTGGTTTGCAGATTGCTCTTGGGACCGTAAGTGTACTTGCTGGATACGGGGCCGGTGGAGCATTCCTTGGAACTTCGGGTGGGATTATCTTATCACTGATAATCTGCATATACTTACTTCGACCATCTCTCTCCGGCAGGCAGATGAGTTTAGAATCGTCAGCTGGGAACTATCGCTATTTTGCGCAAATTCTCGTTGTGCTCCTGTTGGTGAATCTTCAACTCAATATGGACATATTGTTTGTGAAGCACAATTTCTCCTCGACTACCGCATCGCACTATATAGCAGCTTCGTTTACTGGCCGCTTTTTAATGATGAGCGCGTTCGCGATAGGTACCGCACTTTTTCCGAGAGTGGTCGCTATTCGTGATGCTCAATCAACCGAGCGGCCTCGCACTGAAGTGACAATGAGAGCAATGCTGTATTTTATAGTGATTGCACTCTCCTGCCTTCTGGTAACAGCCGTTTGGTCAAAGCAAATTGTTCTTTTACTTTTCGGCGTAGAATACGCCGAGACCGCCATGATTCTCACAACTGTTCTGCTCGCCAATAGTTTAATTGGCGTGGCCTACTTAGCGGCTCTTCATCAATTGTCCAGTCGTTCGAACTTTTGTTGGTTGCCGTTCTTTTTTGGGACGCTCGTCTTGTTCGTACTTTTATCTTGGGGCGCTGCTACGATCCAAGATGTTGCACAACTGCTGTTTGTATCTAGCGGGTTAGTCTTTGCCCTGGCTCTGTTTCAACTCTGGCGTTTTGGAAGGGCTAAGCAAGATGTCTAAAAAGAAACAGACAGATAGAACAGATGGTTTTGTTTTGGGTATCTCCCTACTCCTTTTTGTAGCATTGGTGGCATATCTGATCAGTAGCCGTGAATATTGGCCGCGCTACGATAGTGGTGCTTATATTTCAGCGGGCTTAGCTTTGCATCAGGGTTTAGGGCTTAGAGACATAACGGCTCCAGTCAGTAAACCAATGCAGGCGTGGACAAAAATTCCAGAATGGGTGCAGAATGATCCGGAGCTCAAAGAGAAGGCCGATTGGCCTCACTTCGTGCAATACCCACCGCTCCTGCCACTCCTGCTCGTGCCTCTTCTTACATACGGGCAGGGAGAGTATCTATTTTTACAAGCACTCCCAATTGCCAGTACGTTTATTGCTCTACTGATTTTTGGCTATTGGGGGAAAGAACTTTTTCCAACGCTTGCTTCGAGTGGAGAGTCTCACATCGATGGCGGATTTCGTATCTCACATGCTGTGCTATTGGCGACAAGCTGTTCACTCGTCACCCTTTTTGCCATACGTGTTCAGTCTGAGGCGTTACATCTGCTTGGTTTTGCGGTTGTTTGTTTGGGAGTGAGTCGGCTCTTCAACGAAGAATATTCGTGGCTTCGCTCTTACCTTTTAGTCTCTCTTGCTCTTTTCCTCTCTCTCGCGATTCATACCAAGGCTATTTTCTTTGCTTTCGGCTTTGCGACAGGCCTCCTCTTTGTAAAGCGTGTTCCGCGCACGCTGAGAATTCTGCTAGCACTTTTGGTATTCATTGGAACTGTTGGTGCGACTCTCTATTGGATGAAGGTAGGAACCTGGGGTGGGGTCAATGCATTTTCAGCTCAGTCTCCCTATTTTCGTCAAGATGGATGGAACAATGAGAGTGAGAACGTATTTGGTAGCAATGTAATTCCGTTGCTCGCCGAGCGAATTTGGTTAGGGGCTCAGCTCTCCTTATTCTCGACGGGATTGCTAAGCGAGACGGCAGCTCGCTCACTTGCTACTCCAGTGTTGACTGCTCTCTCGTTTTTTCTTTTGCTTCCACTCGGTCTCTGTGTCTGGGTGCGTCGAGGAAATTGGCTCTTAGCCTGGATGTTCCTCTGTCATTTGGCAGGTTGTATTCTTTCTCCCTGGATGGAGCCTCGAATGATGGTGCCAGTTGAACCCTTGTTTCTGTATGCCCTGCTGTTAGGTGTAACGTCGGTAGCCCAGCGCATTCGGCTGTTCGCACCGCAGGCGTATCGCCTTGTTTCAGTGGTGTCGGTGCTCTGTGTTTGTACACTGTTTCTCGTGTATTGGGCGCAGCAGACGCCAGGCAACGATCTCTGGGCCAAAGAAGCTCATCTCGTTGAGCAGTATGCAGCTCAACAAGCGGATAGGCGGTTTCCTCTGGATGCGGTATTCTATTTTCCGGGAGATAACTTTTCGTTTGCGCTGAGTAGCGGTCGAACCACATTGAGTTCTGCCCCACATGAGCGAAAGTCAGTTGATTTTCGCATCTATCAAAGTAACAAAGGGTCGGGTGTTCAAATAGAGTTGGCGCGATTTCGGAAAGCGATTCCAGAAGGAGTTTTGCGAGAAAGTAGAATTCATCCACGCTGGTTTGAAATACGAGAAAGTGACCGAGAACGTTTGTGGAAACATGCTTTTAACGACGAGAAGTAGCGAGTAGTCTTATGCGATTAGCTATTGTTATTCCAGCATATAACGAAGAAGACGGTATTGCACTAATTGTGCAGCGCTGTCTTGATGCAAAACAAGCAATCGTCTCCGCTACGCCTATAGAAGAAGTTGAAATTATAGTTGTTTCTGACGGCTCGGTAGATCGCACCGAAGAGCGGGCGCGCGCCTTTGAGTCGCAGATTCGTGTGATAGCGTATCCTAAGAATCGAGGGTATGGGGCAGCGATAAAATGTGGGTTTGATGCATCGGAAGCCGATTTAGTCTCATTTCTAGATGCAGACGGTACCTGCGATCCACTTAATTTTGTTCCGATGATTCAGAAACTTCTCTCTGAAAACGCGGAGATCTGCTTGGGTTCGCGAATGGGTTCGGACAGTAAGATGCCTGCGGTGCGCCGGCTCGGAAATCGAATTTATCGATTTATCGTTAACACGCTTGGTCATTCTGATGTACAGGACGTTGCTTCCGGTATGCGAGTCATTCGACGTTCTGCTTTGCCAAGAATGTATCCACTTCCGGATGGTTTGCACTTCACTCCAGCGATGAGCTGTCGCGCGGTAATGGATCCGAATTTGAAAATAGTAGAAATCGATATGACCTATGCCGAACGAATCGGGCATAGCAAGCTCAGTGTTATACATGATGGATTTCGATTTCTCGGTACGATCATACAAGTAGCTCTTTCATTTCGTCCTTTTAAATTCATTGCGCCCCTCGGTTTGTTTCTTGTGCTTGTTGCGACAATTTACTCGGTGCCGCTTGTGTTGCTGTATCTTCAAACAGGCCGCGTTGAAGAAGGTATGATTTATAGGATTCTTGCAATCGTATCCTTTAGCGTTGCCGGGGTTATGTTGATAGGCGTCGGGATTTTAATGGATAGAGTCTCACAGGTAGTGCACGCAGGTACGCGAAAGCGGAGTCGTATTACTGAGTCTGTCGACCGCTTATTTTCCCCGGCTAATTGCTTGCGCTTTAGCTTGCCGTTTCTAATCGGGGCGATGGCTTCGTTGTTTAGTTCTGTTGTTCAGTACATGCTTTTTGGCAAAGTGCTTGAGCATTGGTCGCAAATCGCCCTGGGAATGTTTTGTACATTGCTTGGATTTGTCTTCATTACGCTCTACCTGATGGGCGTTGCGATTGGTGTCCTTGAAAGTCATCAAGAGTATCGAAAATGAGTGCTCCACAAATTTCAGTGGTGATCATTTGTTTTAATGAGCAAGAGAACATTGCCGATCTCTTGACCTCTTTGGCGGATCAGACGATTGGCCCGGATTCTTTCGAAGTTATTCTGGTTGATAATCAGTCGACGGATGAAACGATTGCGATAGCAGAACAGTTCTCGTCGCGATTTTGCGATTTTCGTATCCTCGTAAACGAAGTGCGGAACATTGCTCGTAGTCGCAATATCGGCTGGCAGAATGCGAAGTCTGCATTTGTTGCCTATACCGATGCCGATTGTATTGTACCTCCAGATTGGTTGGAGAAATTACTCGGGGGTTTTTCCTCGGATTTAAGTCAGCGACTCGTCGCCGTTGGTGGTGGGAACACTCCGCAACAAAACGGGAGCCAGTGGATGAAATCGCTTGGAATAACGCTGAATTCCTTTTGGGGGAGTCACGGCTCGACTCAAGGAATGTTATTCGAGGCAGATAGACTTGTTCCACATATTCCCACGCTCAATATAATGTATCGCAAGAAAGCATTGGAGCAAGAATCGGGGTTCGATGAGAATTTTCTTCGAGTCTGCGAAGACCCCGAGCTCAACTTTCGTCTTACCGAGGCTGGCGGCGAGATACTCTTTAAACACGATGCGTCGGTGATACACAAAATGAGACCGACGCTGAAGAGTTGGTTTCGAAACGTTGAACTGTATGGTTTCGGACGAATCGAGATACTGAAGAAGCATCCTTCGCATTTGCGTTTGATGTGGCTCGTTCCAATTGCCCTTGTACTGGGGTTGACTGCTTCGATAGCGCTCGCCACCGTATGGCCAGTTGCGGCACTTATTCCCTGTGGTTATTTCGCCTTCGTGCTTCTTTTGGCAACGCAGCTTTGCGCCAAAGCTGGCGAGCTTTCTTGTATTCCGATGGTGTTTGCAGTGCTCAGTTGGAATCCCATTGCCTATGGATGGGGGCAGATTCGTTCACTACTCGGGCGACCTGTACAGTTCTAGTAAGACTAGGGATTGGTTGGTCATCTACTGTTGTCAGATAGTGACAGCAGCTCTCTTCCGGTTTTTGAGTGTATTTCTATGTTAACTGAGATCGACGTGCTAACCAATTAAGAACTACCTACTTAGCTCCTTCTTACCGCGGTATCCCTCCCAAACGAGTAGATGCTGCTGCATGTACGTATTTGCATTGCGTCTTTGCAGCATCGGTCTTGTCCGAGTATTCGGTCGCTGCTGCTATCGAACCGTCTAGTCGGACAAGGCCCGAAGAATTCGTCCGGGAAACCGGGAAAGGAGGTTACCATGCCTGTCCAGAAGAACGAACCGGATGTCGACAGGACGATGGAAGCATTCCGGGTTGCTATTCCGGATCACGATATCGTCGTTCCCAATCCACCGGCCGTCGAGCCCAGCTCAGCAGTCGAATCGAGCGAACCCCAGTCGGCCTGGAGTTTGTTCGAAACAGCACAAGAGATTGTGCCCGAGTGGATAGTCGAATCCGTCACCGACAGTGGGCAACTCGTGTTGCTCACCTGCCTTACGGCACTACTCTGCTTTGCAGGACTCGAAGCAGGGAGGAAAGCTTTCAAGGAAGATAAAATGAGCATTCTCGGTATTGGCAAGCTGCTTTGTACTTTGCTTGTCTTGTACTGGGGATGGTTCGCGGCGAGCGGTTTTGTTGATGCTTCGTCCTCAACGATTGCCTGGGCAACCTCGGTTGGTGTTGGCTTTTTTTGCCTGCGCCTACTTGCTGAAGTTGGTCTGACGATCTTGGGACTGCTGACCATAGCTCGAAACGCCGGTCGAAAGCTGGTGCGCGGAGCAACTGGTGAGTGGTGGGCGTACGCACGGAACTATCGCAAGCGGCAACGTGAAGAATCTTCGTCTGAGCCGAATGAGGTCGGAGCAGCAGAAGAGGCGTGAGAGAAGTGGCACGTCGTTTGGGGCCGGGACGGGTAGGATCCGAGGGGTTTTTCACATGGATGTGAAGATTCTTCGGGTCTTGCCCATACCAATACTCTCCTCGCTTCGACTTGTAGATCGAGAAGGCTAAGCACCAGCATCGCACGGGTAGCGCGAACTGGTGATAAGCGCTTCCCGTCGAACCTCCTGGGGAATTGAAATTCAGCTTCGTCGAAACCGAACTGTGATCCAGAACAATACGATTCCGGTGAACGCCGAGAAGATATTCTTGACGCCAATTTTCTTGCCTTCAGCAACGGTGCGCGGATTGTACGAGATCGGGACCTGAACCACTCGTGCGTTTGCACAAGCGAGAATCTGCGCAATCTCTGGTTCCAGTCTGAAACCATTTGAACGCGGTTCTCGTGCTCGCAAAATGTCCATTCTGACACCCTTGTAGCAGGTCTCCATGTCGTTGACGCCGAGTCTGGTCATCAGGTTGGAGCAGACCGTGAGTGTCCGATTGCCGAAGCGGTGGATTCGCGGCCAGAGACCAGTTCCTGCTGGGACTGCTTCCATGAATCGACAACCGAACACGGCATCCGCTTCACCACGAGCGAGCGGCGCGATCACATGTATGAGTTCATCCGGGTTGTATTCAAGATCTGCATCTTGAATGACCATCGCATCGCCGGTGGCGTTGCGAAGGCCGATCCGGACGGCAGAGCCTTTACCGTTGTGATCGCCGAGAAAGTAGTTGAGCTCCGGCCAATCTTCGGCAACCTGTTTGCCAATCAGCGGGGTTTGGTCGGTAGATCCATCGTCGACCAGGTTCACCTCATAGGAAAACGAAATCCCTTCAAATGAAACGGCGTCCAACGCCGAGCGCAAACGACCAAGAAGCTCGGCGAGCGTAGCTTCCTCGTTGTATGCGGGAACGATAATTGTGAGTCGAAACCTCCGTGCTTGACTCGCTACTTGGTTTGCATCGGTCATGGCAGTTTCTCCAGGTGCAAATACATGTACGAGTAGTAAGGAGACGCTAATCTAACTCCGAATAGATCTTAGTCTGTTGAAAAAAATCCTTCTTGATACTGGTGCTTATCCTTTGCGGCGAATCAAACAACCCCCTGGGATATCCCGGTCGGCCTGACTCGAAGCAAAGGAATGCAGTGAAAGTACAACTACCCGATACTACTTAGAAAAAGATTCGAACATGGTTTCACCAGAACAAGTATAGCGCATAGTTAAAAAAAGATCCTACAGTGCTTTACTCTAGTATCTCAGCCAGTTGTTTCCTCGTCTGTTCGACGGATTGATGGTGAATTCCATGCCATCCAAGGGATTCGACGGTGTCGATATGCTCCCTGATGTCGTCGATAAAGAGAGTCGAGTTCGGTAAGAGGCCATGAGCCTCTTGGGCAGCTTGAAAGATTTCTGGGCTTGGTTTGAGAGAGCCGGTTTCAAACGAAGTTATCGTTGCTTCAACATAGCTACCGAGCTGATACTCTCGATCTAAATATTCCCAATGGAGTTCGTTCGTATTGCTGAGGAGAAACGTTCTATGGGTTTTGGAATAGCGCTCTAAGATTTGGATCATTTCCGGGATCGGCTGGAAGATCGCCTGCCACTGCCTCGCAATTTCTTCTGGCTCAACGTGTTCAGTGACAAGTGTTGCGACTTGTTGAAGAAAGGTGTCCGTATCAATGGCACCGAGCTCGTAGTTCCGCATGCCGCTTGCGGCAATAAACTGCGGTTTGTCACGGACATCTGAGCCTTTCGAATGAAGAAATTGTGCAAAACCGTCGAGGCTAAAATCAACTAACACTCGACCGATATCAAAAACAATTGCTTCAATAACCGCCATATGTCGGATTAACTTTTCTTTTTGCGCGTACGCTTCTTTGGGGCCCGGCTCGCTCGAGCTTCAAGCAGATCTACTGCGACATCGATTGTTAAATCGTCCGGCTCCGTACCTTTTGGGAGTGAGGCGTTTAACTCTCCGTCGGTGACGTAGGGGCCATAGCGGCCACTTTTTATCACCAGGTCTTTTTCTGAAATCGGATGCACCCCTAGCTCTCGAATGGTCTTCGGCTTGTTCGCAGCACGGCGACCTTTTGGTTGTTTCAGGAGTTCGATCGCTTGCTCAAGAGTAATGTCGAGCGGAGACAAGGTATCTAATGGAATGGATCGAGTCTCTTTGTCGCATTTTATGTAGGGGCCGAAGCGGCCATTCGCCGCCATGACATCAGCTTCCATTTCGGGGTACGTACCCAAATTTCTTGGAAGTGAGAGCAGCTTTATCGCGTATTCCAGATCTACGTCATCTGGCTCTTTCCCGGGTAGAAGAGAGGCCATCTTGGCTCGAATTTTCTCTTCCTTATTGCTGTCCCCTTGCTGTACATAGGGTCCGTATGGTCCGACCTTTAAGTAGATCGGTTCACCGGTTTCGGGATGTAGCCCGAGCGATTCCGGGTCACGGGAGGCATTCACCAGCATTTCGACTGCGGTATCCAGGGTCAGCTCATCTGGCGCGGTTTGATCGGGGACACTTGCTCTTCTCTCACCATCGCTAATGAACGGTCCGTAGCGCCCAATTCGGACTTCCACATCGGTGCCATCTTCTGTAGTTCCAATAGGGAGGCCACAGACGATGCGAGGATCGATAGTTTCTTCGCCTTGTTTTACGAGCGTTTGAAGACCACTCCGACCATTGCCAAAGTAGAATCCTTTCAGATAATCGACGTTCTCTGCTTCCCCGCGAGCAATCGCGTCGAGGTCATCTTCGAGCTTCGCGGTGAAGGCATATTCGATCATATGCTCGAAATGCTCTTCGAGCAGCCGCACGACTGCCATTGCAGTCCATGTGGGTACCAGTGCCGAGCTTTTCTTAAAGGCGTAACTTCTATTCAACACGAGTTCGACGATGCTCGCCCAGGTGCTCGGGCGACCGATACCGAGTCGTTCTAACTCTTTAATCAAACTTCCTTCAGTGAATCGTGCCGGAGGTTGCGTCGTGCGCTCAGCGGCATTCACTTCATCGACACCGAGTTTTTCTTTCTCAGCGAGCTTCGGAAGAATCTTCTCACGGTCAGCAAGCTCTGCATCGGGATCATCGGACCCTTCGACATAGGCTCGCAGAAAACCTGGAAATTGAATCGTTTTACCGGAGGCTCGAAACGTGGCGTCTGCCGCTTTCACGTGTATCGCGATGTGCGTTCCCTGCGCGTTCTTCATCTGACTCGCAACGGTGCGCATCCAGATCAATTCATATAACTTGAACGCTTCGATTCCGAGAGATTCTTTCACTTTCTCTGGTGGTGTAAACTTTTCGCCAGCGGGGCGAATCGCTTCGTGCGCTTCTTGGGCGTTTTTTACCTTCGTTGCATAGATTCGTGCTTCCTCGGGAAGATATTCGGCCCCATAGTTGTCGCTGATAAACGAACGAGCGGCGTCAAGCGCTTCTTGCGAAAGCGTCGTTGAGTCGGTTCGCATAGAGGTAATGAAACCGTTCTCGTAGAGCTGTTGAGCGATCCCCATCGTCCTGCGGGCTGAAAACCGCAGCTTGCGGTTTCCCTCTTGCTGGAGTGTGCTCGTTACAAACGGAGCAGGTGGGTTAGTGGTATAGGGTTTTTCTTCGACCGAGGTTACCACCGGCTCCGAAGCAAGTATGTCTTCGCGAATTCGATTCGCATCTTCTTCAGTAAGCGCAACTACTTTATCAGTAGCCTTTAGTTGACCGGTGTCGGGGTCAAAATCTTTCCCGATTGCAACGCGCTGTTCTTTAATGTGGGTCAGTTCGGCTTCAATCGGTGTCTTGTCACCATCTGACTTTAGAAAAACACCCTTCATGCCCCAATAGCTCGCGTTGCAAAAAGCAATTCGCGCACGTTCTCTCTCAACAAGGAGTCGAACTGCAACACTCTGCACCCGCCCCGCACTGAGTCGAGGAGCCATTTTTTTCCAAAGAAGGGGGCTTACCATATAGCCGAACAGGCGGTCGACAATTCGGCGAGTTTCTTGGGCACGAACCAGGTTGGTGTCGATGTCTCTTGGAGACTCGACCGCTTTCTTGATCGCGTCCTTGGTGATTTCGTGGAAGACCAGTCGCTTGGTTGGCACCTTCGGCTTGAGCGCCTCGACGAGGTGCCAGCTTATCGATTCTCCCTCCCGGTCTTCATCCGTTGCGAGATACAGAAGATCTGCAGTTTTCAGAGCAGCTTTTAGCTCTTTGACGTGATCGCGCTTTTCCTTCGGTATGACGTAGAGCGGTTCAAAGTTCTCGTCGACGTTTACTCCCAGCTTTGACCACGCCTCTTTTTTCACCTTGGCGGGTATCTCAGCCGCGGAGTTCGGGAGGTCGCGGATATGGCCATTAGAAGCGAGTACTGTAAACCCCTTACCGAGGTACTTACGAATGGTCTTCGCCTTTGTCGGTGACTCAACTATTACGAGATACTGTTCGCCCATGAAATACCTTGTCTTTTTAACCCGTTTTAGGCCGTCAGCTCGGTATCAGGCCCAATAAAAGGACACCTGTTCAGATTAATAGAAGGATGAATGTATTACTCCTTCCGGTTCCGCTCAGGCAAATCGCTATACTAGATCGCTTGTGTTTACAACACTTTCCCAATTCAAGAAAAGTCTGCGGTAATTGGATTGACTATATATATGTCCCAACAACGTATTTCACACATGAGCTGTGATAGCTCGCATAATATGTATGGGGTTGATATTATTCAATATTTCGGGTACCGACCAATAAATAATCTTTTTTTTAAACCATGCTTGCCGTAACTGACCTCATCAAAACTTTAATGAGCTGTTCCGTGGATCTTTTCGGAAATGGAGCGATCCATGGTGGTAAGAGCGCATTTATGGCCGGTGCAAGAAGGATCGGCTGGGCTTCAGGCGGCGGCGATGGAAGAGCCGGTAGGCGATTTGCGGGGCATAGGATTGCCAGGAAGTCTCTTGCAAGCAATGGCGCAGGCCGAGTAAATTTGAACAACTACGATCCAAAGCGCGATCTTGCCCAGCGTCTCTCCAGTCCCTACGCTCTTGCTATGAAATCTGGGACGGGGAAGGGGTCTGGACCGACGAAAGGTTCAGCTGGCGCACCCAACTTGCATGGTCGAAGTACGTTTTCTATGCCAAACTCTCCACTAGGGCGGAACCCCAATAATTACGGGTGTAAGAAGGCCCCAAGGTCTCTCAGCTGTAGCAAAAATCCACGAGGTTTCATTAAATACTAAACCTGAATTGGCCAATACGATGAATGCTGACGGCACAATTGAAGTTCAAGTAAAAGATCGAGTAGCTACGATTGAGTTCGCACATCCCAAAGCCAACTCCTTACCCTTGTCCCTGCTCAATCAACTCTCCGCGACAATTACCGAACTAGGTGTTGATGCCGCCGTGAGTGTCTTGCAGCTTCGGAGCGGTGGTCAGCGAACTTTCTGTGCCGGAGCATCGTTTGAGGAGTTTCAACGGGTTCGCACCCTTGAAGAGTCTCAAGAGTTCTTTTCGGGCTTTGCCACTTTGATTCTCGCCATGAAGCGTTGCCCGAAGTGGATTCTTACTTGTGTACAAGGGAAGGCAGTTGGTGGCGGGGTCGGGCTCATAGCTGCTTCTGATTATGTGTGTGCGACCGAGTCTGCTTTGGTTCGTTTGAGCGAATACGAACTCGGATTAGGCCCGTTTACCGTTGGCCCAGCGATTGAGCGCAAGATTGGGAAGGCGGCTTTTTCTACCATGTCGATCGATTGTGATTGGCGCGATGCAGAGTGGTGCCTTGAACATGGGTTGTTTTCGCAAGTAGTGCCAACTACTTCAGACCTCGATTTAGTCGCCCAGGCGACTGCTGAAATGCTGGCAGCCAGGAGCGAGCTGGCGACGAGGTATTTGAAGGAGATGCTTTGGGAGGGTGCGGAGCATTGGGAAGATCTGCTGCAGCAACGCGCGAGGCGCACTGCTGAGTTATTGATAGAAAAGAAAAAGGCGGAACGCGAGTCTGAATGATGCAGGTTGCGATAAACGGCGAGGCGGTTCAAGTTGCGAGTGCCTCTTTTGCCACGTTGGATGAGTTACTGGCGCACATAAAGGAGCAACTTCCAGAAGATCAAGTAGTGTCATCGGTTCAGCTTGCAGGAAGTGTTGTTCGAGGCGTACAGTGGCAAGCGAATCCTGCAAGTAGTGACGGTCCGTTCGAGGTGGTTACTGAAAATAAAGCCGAGTATCTTCGAAAAAGACTGCAGAGCGCAGATGGATATCTTCAACAGATTATTCAGGCGTTTGCACAGTGCGTGCAGCAGTATCGTTTGGAAGACTCCTCGGAAGCGAACACTGCGCTTGCTCGAGCGGTTGACGATCTTCTGGCATATGTCCAATGGTATCTTTCGCTCTTAACGCTTGACCAAAAACGTTTGGCGGATCATATACAGTCGTTTTACGCTGCGGTCGATCTCCTGCAAGAAGTGTGTGAGCAACTCGTTGAGCCGCACATGTACCAATCAAATGTAGTAGTAGCCGAACAGCTTGAAACACGTTTGCAACCGCAACTCCTTTCTCTCCAAGCAGTTTGTCAGGAAGCCATACGATCCTATGCGTAGCGAATCTTGAGTCTCGGCGTAGCGGAGACTGGAACTTCTTCTTTTCCTCCGATAGAACCTCTTTCAATTTGACACGCAGAGGGGGCGGGTGAGTAATCTCCTCCTCTCTGGCACCCTTGCTGTTTGGTGTGATTGCGGGTGCGGAT
>CBDUGV010000110.1:0-12770 GCA_965366815.1 uncultured Bdellovibrionales bacterium
CTACAACGCTGAATTTGTCTTATCGGTTGAGCCGGTCCCAAGCAATTGCGAAGTCGTAGGGGCGAACCTCGCCGATAACAAGATTCCCGGAAAGCTCCTGCAAGCCGCGGTAGGCCCCAACGATGGAGTGGTGAAATTTCAAGAAACCGACTCCTCGAATTTTGGCCGAATTGATCAATCTGGCAGTCTTGAAGTGACAATGCATTCGATGGACACCGTGCTCAAGGAGTTGCCCGAGCGCGGTACTGTGATCGACTTGCTCAAGATGGACATCGAAGGGGGGGAGGAAGATCTTCTCTGTAATGGTGACCTCGGCTGGCTGGAACAAGTCCAAGCTATCATCGCCGAGTTTCACCCTGACCTGATCGACTATCCAAAACTACTCGAACTACTTCAGAGCAAGGGATTTCGCCACATTCCGGCTGGCTCGGCTTTTCCGGAACAGATGGACTGTTTTGTTAGGGATTCGGAACGAAAGTAATCCTCGTCGCTCTTGTCCGAGGCGGCGAACGAACGATCATCAATTAACCAAAATATGCAATCTACCGCAGGCAGCGGTGTTCGGTGACCTAAAGCAATATCAGACACACCGCTATTTCGGACCAAGCCCAGTAAGCGGTTTCCAACTATCAGGGCAATAGAGGTCCGCCAAACTCTATAGTTCGCTCACTGTTGCGACGAATTATATCGGCAACTAATGCGGCAGAACTTGTAGTATCGAGCTTCACCTCTCCAAAAGCACCTTGGGTCTCGTTGTTACAGAGACTGAGCTGCTTCGCTCCTCGTGCAGGAACTAAAATATTCTGTTTATCCAGCACGACGCTTCCATCAAAGCGAGTCATTGTCACCTCAGCTGATACCGCCGCTGCGGTGCTGTTCGCTACGCGAATCCGACAGCTTTGATTAAGAAAGCTGTTGTATGAACCCAGCAAGGTTGTGCCCAGTGGCTGACGAGGTGAACTCGGGCTTGCATACTGCAAGCTACCGCTGGAATCTCGACCATACTCAAGCAGATTTACGATCAGGCTCTCTCCGGTATCGGAACTGATCTTGACGTTACCGAGTCCAGCGCTCAGATAATCGTTGAGTACCAAACCACGAGTTCCCTTGGCTGGGACCATCAGGACAGGCGGTTGCGAACTCGTCAAACTGCCAATTTCATCTCGCACTTCGGTGGTAATCGTAATCGAGGCTGCCGAAGTATTGGATATCTCTAGAGCAGCGGTGCGATCGCGCGTGTCAAAGGGGGCGGTCAGCGTAGCACCAATGCCGCGCTTAGCCGGTAAGGCAACTGCTTCGACTAGGTCAGTTAGGCCAGCGCTGCCATAGTAGTAGCGATTCTGCCGCATGCGAAACTTCGCCGTCGAACTGTTTGGCTCCCAAGCGACCAGACCGGAAAGCGATGCCCCAAGTGAGTGGACATCGATGTCGCGGCGCTGATTCGGACCGAAATCAAGGTTCTGAGTTCGCACTTCGTTTCCTTCGAAATCGTAGAAGCGAAGCACTCCTGATTGCGAAGTGCTTTCGTCGTTCACCAACTGCACCCAATTTGCAACAAAATTCGACAGCTCGGCCAAGTTAACGCTTGGCTGAAAGGTGTTGTAGGTGAAGAACTGCGGACCGGTAAGCGCACTGAGGAATTCAGCGGCAAAAGCCAGAGAATAACTCGATGACGTCAAGCGATAGGTCGAAAGTTGGCCGCCAAGCGAGTCAGCTGGTCCACTAACCACGTTCGCGCAAACCAATCCAAAACTGCTGGGAACAAAACCGCCCAGATTGTTAACAATCACATCTGATTGAATGCCCGGGTCAAGGAACAAACGAATACTGCTCTGCGCTGCCCCAAGAATGTCAAAGAGCGTAACATCTACCGCAATGCTCGCCGTGCTCGTGTTTCGCAACTCGAATATCTGAGTAAGAAAATCAAGAAAGCCGTTCCACTCAACACAAACTTCATCTCCGAATCGAGCGATAAAGGAACCAGCATCAAGCGGATCTGTCCCGTCATTTACCTCAGTTCCATCGAGCACCCCGTCGCCATCGGTATCAGCGATAAGCGGGTTCGTTCCGTTCGGTACTTCATCTAGATCGCTGAGGCCATCGTTGTCGTCATCTAGATCAACGGAATTAAACATCCCGTCTCCATCGGTATCGACGTCATTGGCACCTGTTCCTTGAACTGCGAAGGTATATGGAGGTACTCCATCTCCGTTGTTTTCAACAGAAATGGTAGCTGTGCGAACTCCTGCAGCTGAGGGTGAAAAACTCACTCGGAATCGAGCTCCGGCAACGGAGTTCGCAAGTCCGACTGGCTGAACGCTGACCGAGAAGTCAGCAGCATGAGCCCCTGAAACCGCGACCTTCGGCATTCCGGTCAAGGATAGGTTTTGTGTTTCGGCAGTCGTCTTAATGAGAAAAGACTTCTCAACCGGGACGAGTCCTACAAAGGCTGAACCGAAGTCGGTTCCATCAATACTAGTTGGACTGTTGTCTCCATCGACTATTTCCTGACTATTGCCAAGTATCTGCATCGCTGGGGGGCGAAGGTTTATCGAGGATATGTATACTTTACCAGCACCACCGCTCGGCACCTGACTAGAACCAACTACAATTTCCGGAAGACCGTCGTCGTTAAAATCACTCAAAAATGCTGCAGCCGAACCATAGTAGTCTAAAATGGCGATCCCGCTCGGCCCATTGACTGTGTTCTTTCCAACTCGAAAAGACGAGAGGGGAGCACCACTGGAGCTGAGAAACGTAATGTAAGCTGCTCCTGAACTGTTACCGTCTAATCTGTCATCCTCCGCCCCAACTAAAAGTGTAGCTGGCAAAGAGTCTGACTTGGGCATGAAGCTAAGGCTACTTCCATAGCGAACAAGCTTATTCGACGTAAGGACAAAGGGTCCAAATTCCTGCGAGGGGTTAATTTCAATCGTAGTCTTGACAGTACCGTCAGCATTCAAAAGTAGGACAAACACTGCTCCTGAACTCTGAGTACCGATACCAGGGAAACTCACGCTATGTCGTGGTGCCCCGACGGCGATATCATTCACCAGATCTCCATCGAGATCTCCGAGCGCCGTGATCGAGGTTCCAAAGAGATCTCCGCTTGTAACAGGACCGTTTATTTCAACGGTGCTCTTCACAGTACCATCTGCATTTAAGAAAGAGAGGTGAACGACGCCTGTCTCAGAGCTATCACCGGGAGCACCAACCGCAATCTCGGTGTTTCCATCTCCGTCCAAATCTCCAACCGCTGCAATGGAGCTTCCATACTCGTCGCTATCCGCAAGCACCGGGCCGTTTGTGGTAGAATCGTCAATTTTAACAGTATTTTTTACACTGCCATTACTATTAAGATACGAGATATACACTGCTCCTCGATCCGGTCCGTCAGTATCATCACCCGGCGCGCCAACCGCGATATCGACGACAGAATCCGCATCAAGGGTTCCAAGGTTCTCGACCGCAAAGCCATAGAAGTCGTTGACGCTCAAAGCTCCCGGTCCATTCGTCGTTAATTCATTGATTATCACCGTACTGCTGACTGTATTGGGTGCAGAAAGGAACGAGATGTGAACTGCCCCACCGTCGTAAGCAAAGGAATTTATCCGAGGCTCTCCAACGATAATATCGTCCACACCGGCACCATTGAGGTTGCCCAAACTCGCTACTGATTCGCCATAGCCATCACTGCCACCGAGTGTCGGCCCATTGGGTGTAGTTGAGTCGATGACAAAAGTACCGTTTAAGTGCGGTGGGAGAAGGAGGAAATAAACCCCGCCGCGACCAGGCTCAGATTCTCCACCAGGCCCATCTACGCCGGGAGAGCCGACAAGTAGTTCGGGATAGGAATCGCCATTTATATCTCCGACTATCCCAAGACCTCCACCAAAGGCATCGTCTTTCTTGATATCTGGACCGCGTAGCTCTAGGTCAGATACTGAAACAGTTGAACTGACTGAGCCGTCCGCATTGAGAAACGAAATATGGACAGCGCCACGGTTGATTAGTTTATCCCCTTTCTCAAGTGGGTTCATCAAATCGGCACCCTCGGCACCAGGCGCACCGACGGCAAGGTCAGCTACTCCATTGAGGTCTAAGTCTCCGACCGAGGTCACGGCTGTGCCGTATTGGTCAAAATCATCGAGTTCAGGACCATTGCTGGTAGCGCTATTGATCTCAGTGCTCCCTTTGACTGAACCGTCGGCGTTGAGAAAGCTAAGATAGACAGATCCGCGATTACTACCGCCAACATCTGAGAGCGGAGTTCCGACCGCAAGATCTACAACACCATCACCGTCTACATCGCTCAGTGCAGCTATCGATGCTCCATAGGCGATTCCGTCTGAAAGGCTGGGCCCATTTGTAGTAGTCGAATTGATCTCAACACTGCTCTTGATGCTCCCATCAGCGTTGAGCCACAAAATATGCACTGCGCCACGATCCGAACCCCCGGCATCATCACCTGTCGCGCCCACAGCTATTTCGGGATTACCGTCACCATCTAAGTCACCAAGATTTGCCAAAGAACGGCCGAATGCATCACCGTTTACCAGGGTCGGGATATTGGTGCTGGCCGAATTGAGTTCAAGCGAACTCTTCACTGTCCCGTCGCTATTGAGGAGGAGGATGTAGACCGCGCCGCGGTTTGGCCCACCACTGTCATCGCCTGGAGCGCCGACGGCAATATCGGGAACCATATCACCATCGAGATCACCAAGTGAAACTATTGCTCTGCCGAATAGATCTCCATCCACCAGGGCTGGACCATTCACAGTAGTGTCATTTATCTCGACAGTGGACGTGACACCTCCATTGCCGTCAAGAAAGCTGAGGTGAACCGCACCGCGATTAATGGCACCACTGCCGACATCACCTGGTGCGCCAACAGCGATATCGGGTATGCCATCGCCGTTCACATCTCCCGCTGAAACGGCGGCTGTGCCATAGAGGTCGAAATTGCTCAGACTAGGACCGTTGCTAGTCGACTCGTTGATTTCTAGATTGCCGACAATGAAATCCTGCGCCGAAACTGATGAAGCGGCAGAAAGCAAAATTAGAATTGATACGAGTAGTTTCTTCATCGCCTTAGAGGATCCCTGCACCATTTTCTCGCCTATTGTTTAAATTTGCCCGATTCGCATCCGGCTACGACAACCGAATTAACGGCCAATCACCGGCATGGAGTACTGATCTGGGCGTGTGATGAAGCTGCGAAAGACAACGCCACTCTGATCGGCACTCATGACGATAGTTCCTAGGTTATCTACAGGAAGGCTTGGGGTAGCTCTTCGAGTCGCCATAGCCGGGAGCAAGAACATCTCTGTGAGCACCTCGGTTCCAGCCGAATTGAAATACTGGAGTTGGATAAGGGCGGTGTTGCTAGAGCCGTTACTGATCTCCGATGGGTTCACATGGGAGATAAAGCTGTTGAACTGATTCAACTGTGTTTTAGCAGGCGACCCAACAAACGGTGAGGAATATGCAAGCTGCAAAACACCATTGGAGTCGAGCTGATAAAAGACACTTGCCGCACTGATTTTTCCACTTAAGACCCGCACTGCCGCCGAGCCAATACTGTTCTCCGGCAATAAGGAGCCACCGACTACAAAATGCTGGGTAGCGTTGCCCGGCAATGTCACCGCAGTGGTTGAGGTGCGTGTACCATCCTCATCGAACACATCAACTTCTATTGATGCTGAAAGATTGTCGTAGTTGGTGAGCTCAATCACACTCAGTTGCCCATCCACGGTAGAGATACCGCCATAGGTGGTGTTACTGGTGGCGGGTCGGTTACCGATATTATAGGCAGTTAAGAAATTGCTGCAGCTCGCACCGGGACAATCGTAGAAGTAACGAGTCAAGGTCAGATAATACTGAGCTGGGTCGCCGTTCGGTAGGGTATCCGGCACAAAGACGGCACTTCCGATTGCTTCAGCATTGGTTCCTGCGGTCAGCCCTTCATGGCCAGCGAAATCCGAACGTCCACCATCTGCAATAAACACTGCTTGAACCAGTTTTATCTGGCCGAGATTATCGTAGTAGAAAATTCTCCCGAACAGTGGATTGCCATCTCGAAGTGCATCAGCGATAGAAATCCAGTTTCCAATCACAGCTTGCGGATTGGCCCCTAGGCGGAAAGTATTGAGCGGCACACCTACGGGAGCGCGGAATTCATTCTCAAAAGGATAGAAGAGGGCATACTCAAATCCATCACCAAAGGCGAAGCCCTGGAATCCCGCCGTAGCGGCTGCATCTGGTCGATAAATGATATTTGCACCAGTCCATGAACCAAAATCGCCATCGGTAAGAACGCAAACCGTTCCCACGGTATTGGGCGTAAGACCAAGGTCATTAATTATGAAATCTTTCTTGAGTTGCGCACCGATGCTGGTAGTGACTTCACCTTTCTTGACTCCAGACCCGTCAAAATATTGGACGGTCGCATTTAACGAGGTACTCTGTAGATTGATAACAGAGGTAATATTGACGTGCTCGAGAAAACCATTTGCCACTACACAAGCATCTGAGCGAAGTGGGCGATAGACGCAGTCAGTTTGCCCAGGCAGACAAAAGCCCTCATTGTCGGTATTCACAACGGCGTCAATACAATCAACGATACTATTGCCATTTAGGTCGACTTCCGCAGTGCCACAACCGCAGACACCGGGCAGTGATTTCGTCGAATCATTCTCACATTGATCACAGCCGTCAGGCACACCATCGGAGTCCATGTCGTCAGAGTCATCGAACCCTGGACAGGCATCGATGGTATCTGGCACCCCATCACTATCAGAGTCTATCGATGCTCCAACACAAGTAGTATCAGCCCGAGTCGAGGTTGCGGGATTATCCGTCAGCAGGTCATTACCTGAGCCAAATGCACTGGCGGAAGTAGCTCCTTGGGCACAGACTTGTACTTCACCTGAGCTAAGCGCTCCGACCACAGCTCGGAATACTATTGTGGCATCACTGCCCGACGCTAAGGTGCCGATATTTACCCCGACGGAGGTGTCGCCTCCCCCGTTACCGCTGGTGACAGAACCGAAGGTGGTACTAACTGAACCTGGCAATAAGTCGAGATTTGTATCGGTGAGTGAATCGCTAAAGGTGGTTCCTGACAAACTGAAGGAACTCGTATTCGAAATAACCGAGGTGAACTCAACAGTATCGCCTGGATCAATAAACCCGTCGGAATCGACATCAACGACCAAGGCGGCGGTTCGTGTCGCCGTTGCTGCTATTTTAATACCGATATCGTCGAAACCAAAGCCATCGTCGCCTCGTTGCATTCCTCCAGTGTACTGGTCTGAGCCAAATGCGATTCGCAATCGTGAAGTGCTCGATCCGCCTTTAAAGGTATGTTTGGCTGGTGTCCAACATCCAGCACCGTCCGTGTAGGAACCGGCGGAAAAGTAAGCGAATCCGAAACTGCCCGCGCTGTTATAACCAGCCCAACCGGGTGCCGCATCGACTCCATCACCGGTATAACTCAAACCTTTGACACTTTGGCTTGTGTACCAGTTCTCCGGCTCTCCCTCTTCGCCAATAGTCTCCCAAGTTTCGCCATTATCATGAGAGACTTGTACTTGGGCGCCAGCGCCGTGAATTGGAGATTCCCACCACACATTGAGCGATAACTCTAAAAGCGGAATACTACCCAAATCAAATACCGGGCTCACTACTTGAGATTCTGTGGCAGAAGAATATACCCCATCTAAATTGGTCACCCAGGAGTTAGAACCGCTCGCCGCTCCAACAATAATATCGCCGTTGGGAGTTCCGAGCTCCCAGTCGTCGACAAAGCCAGAGTCGGTAGCAACAAAGCTCTGCCAACCAGCGGCCCCAGCCTCGAAATTTTCGAAGTAAGGAAATTGGCTCACAACATCAGTGGTATAAGGATTAGAAGTAGTGACTGTAGCAGTGGCAATGTCGTTCGTTGGGTCACCATCTCCGGCTACCGTCGTTCTGGCAAAAATGGTGTGCTCCCCCGGGCCAGAGAGATCCACAGTTGTAGAAAAAACAACTGATGCTTCTTGTCCTGGCATAAGGGATACAAAGAAACTTTGATTTCCAAGGAACTTGTCGTCTGCTGCCAGCTGTAAAACAAAGTTACTGACGTTCTGAACACCGAAGTTCTTGACGGTGACCGTAACGCCTTCTGATACGCCGAAGCTGCCAGTGCCACTTGGGCTATCTATGGAAACGACACCAATATCAATGGGTTGGGCCGCAACCACACATGGGGATGCGAGGGAGATCAGAAACACCGCAAAGAAAGCGGTTAATATAGAAAGTATGTTTTTCAAAAATCTAAACTTAATACTTAGCCAAACTTTAAAAATACATATCTAGGCGTTAGCCGTACAGCCAGATCGCACCTGTCAACAGCAAGCCAGGGATCTAACTCGACACTAAGATCAATTTCCTTAACCTAAGCTGATGAGTAAAACCAGAAAAATGTTTCCCCGAAAGTAGATATATTGGGCTACATGCCCCCTGGAGACACTCTCTCCCCGAAATCTGGGAATATTTGTATTTCCTAAATAGAAACGGCTTACCAAAACTTTAAGTTCAATGTAGATTCCTCGGTGCCATGTTCTCACTAGTCCTTTTATGCGTAAATCTGGTTCTATTTTGCTATATCCTCATCTACGGGGTCTGTTTTGTAATTCTGCCCTTCGTACTACCGACTAAAAAGAACGAGTCGAAGGATGGAGAAAAGGAGCAAAGCGAGTTTTGTGGCGAGTACCAGGATATTACTGTTTTGGTCCCCTGCCATCACGAAGGCCCGGGGTTTGTAAATACTATCGAGTCCTTACTCTCCCAGGATTATCCGGGGCATGTTGAAATAGTAGTGCTGTTTAAGGATGATAGCGATTCCTCCTTCAAACCACTCAGAGAAAAGTTTTCCTTCAGCTGGAGAAAAAAACAGCGGGAAGCAGTGATTACCGAACGGGAGAACCGTAGGGCGATACTGCTCTGTACCGGACTGGGACCAAAGAAAGACAAACTCAATTCGTATCTGCCAAAAATAGAGTCTCCTTTCATTGCCTTCCTCGACGCCGATCATCGAGCCAAACCGAATTGGTTGAGCAGATCGGTTCAAACCCTCGGTGACTCGAGCTACGCTGGTGTGCAGTCACGTCGGGCACCCCTCTCACTCAAGAAACTACCCCAGCTTTGGGACGGGGCTCAGAACCATATCGGCAATGAGCTTGTAAGCGTCGCTTTGAAACGCATCGTCGGGTCTGTTTTCTTTACGGGCACTACCTGTGTGTTTCGAAGCTCTGCCCTCAAAGGTCGAACATTCGGTGACTGCGTCACAGAGGATACCTACCTCAGCTACGAGCTACTTGCCGATGCAGAGTTAATCACCTACTGCTCCGACACTGGGTCAAACGAAGAAGTCGCGCCAGACTTCCACAGTTATATTGCCCGGCGGCGGCGCTGGAGTTGCGGCCACAATAAAACGTTCTTCTCACTGATAGGTCGGGTGCTGAAAGCACCGGTCAGCTGGCGAGCAAAAGCCGCAACCTTCATCCACGGCCTATTTTACACAGTCCCGGTTGCGGTGTGCTTGCTGCTCAACATGTATGCGCTCCATTTATTCATTCAATACACATGGAAAATACGGCTGCTGATTCTACTGCTGACCTTCGTTTTTTCCTCCGGAATCACCCTGCTGGTCTTTGGCCGCCACAAGAAGATCATACGAGAAATCTTGGTGCTTGCACTCTGGATCGGACCTCAGCTGATACTTCTTGCGCCACACTTGATGTTCATCCTCGACCACGAACTTTATTTTTTCCTCTCGCCTTTTCCCTATGTTCGATATTTGTTTTGGCCGCATGCGCTCTGTCTCTTGGCACCTATTCTCTTGTTGCTAATTGGATCATTTCGAATTCGTCTCCTGCAGGTCCACCAACTATTCCTGATGAAGTTGAGCTATCCGCTTTTTTTCTTTCTCGATCTCTGGGCCTGCCTCCTCGGATTCTCGGACTATTTGCTCGGCAGACCCACCTGGGCAAAGATTCAACGCACCCACGAAGAGGACCTGCTCGAGGATGGAGTGAGGGCAAGCTCGTTTTGGGTTCTCGTCCGCTGGTTTGGCAGCGCAGCTGCACTTTTTCTATTGGCAATCTCTATCAATAATTTGACCGCAGACTCTAACTGCGGTGAGCCAGAGGGATTTTTCTTTCACCCGAAATTAAAAATCCAAACAAGCGAAGTTGAATGGTCACTTGACCGTATAGAAACGCTGGCCAATCCAGATACCATTTCAGTCACCTTTCAAAGTGCGTTCTCGGGCGAACTACCGAAAAACGCAGAACTGCTGCACTTCATCGACGGTGTACAACAGCAAACCGACCGCAAGCGTGATGGAAGCAACTTTTCTTACAGTTTCGAGGCACCGCTGGGCTGGGACTCCCATGAATACGATGCAGTGCTGCGACTCAACAGCGAATTTTGTCGCCGAAGCGAAGAATTCACCACCACACTCAAACAACTGAAAGACAAAAAACTGTTTATAAACGGCGAAGAGTTTTTTGTGAAAGGAGTCATCCCCTCTTTCTCAACCATTCGAACAGAAATTTCTAGAGAAAAGGGGCTGACTCAAATAAAGCAGCTCGGCGCAAACGCGCTCCGATATTATCACTCGACTCGACAAGAAGTTATCGATCTGGTGGAAAAGTTGCAGCTGTTGATTATCGACCAACCACACCGCTCCACCTGGGATGATGTTGACTTAACTATTTGGATCAAACGAGATGGACTGGCTCACCGTTTTCGTGGTCTCGTTCGCGAATTTCAAGGATTTCCGTATTCCCTCTTTCACACCTTGGGCAATGAGTTAGAAATACGGCGTCCAGCAAAAGTGGTTCCCAAACTGAAAACTCTGATGAACGAGATTATCATCAGTAATCCTCGCGATTTTTTCGCGTATTCAACTTACTTTGTTTTCCTAAAACTCCCGGCTGCCATTTATGGGGTGAACATGCTGGACTCAAGCGACACCTATTGGAGCGAGGGTTTGAAGACAGTTCAAGCACTGAACAAACCATTTTATGCCAGCGAATTTGGCGGCTTTGTCGCATCACGTGAGAGCACACCGCCCGCCCTGCGAGCCCATCGGCTGTTTGACTATTACGATCGAGTCAGCAAAGCGGGTGGCTTTGGCATTGTCATTCATCAATCGCACGACAATTGGTCCCAGCCGGTAATCGAGAATTTCAACGACCCCCTCACTCCAGATCATCCTGACGACTTGCGTGGACTCTGGGACCACAAGAACAAGCCAAAACCTATAAAGCGCTTTATTGAACAGCTGTTCTCTGATTTCGAATACCACATTGTCGAAGAAACTCTCGCCGCCGATCAACAAGAAGCACGGCTACAGCTGAAAAACAGCCGACCGTATGAGCTAAGCAATGTCGAACTACACCACGCTGGGAGTCGCCTTGCCGGTCCAATTAGCTTTCTCCCTGGCGAGACTCATGAAGTGCCGATCCGTTTCACTCAGTCCACACCCGACCATCTTCAGATCGCGGCGCACTACAGTACTCATCATGGGCTCTCAGCCCGCTCACAGCTCGAGGTCCGCCTGCCACGCCAAGGGGCTCGCCCTGTCGTATTGAATCGCGACTACCTCAGTTTAGAAAGCACCGAGGATGAGTTGCGCGGCACCCTACTCCATGGCGGTAGGCTCGAGGTCGTCTTTCCCGAACGTTGGAAGGAAATTGAGCTAAACGGCAAACGCTTTCCAGTACAGTCCGGCAGAAATACCTTTCCGCTCCGGGCAAGCATGGAAGATGTTGTTGAACTCGAGCGCTCAAGTGACGGCGAAAACTGGATTCCTGCGACTGTCGGCGATATTGGAACGGGCCCGCAGCGAGTACGCTTCAAGCTTCGCCGAAACTATCCGAAAGGGGCCATTCTCCTACTCGCTGGGTTAGGGACCGAAGAGCTTTGGATAAAACATGGCAACGGTGAATTCGAAAAACGTGCCGCCGAAAAGTATCGCGAAAACTTGATTGAATTGGATTCCTTTGCAAAGAAGGGAGAGCGTTCCTTCACTTTGCTCCTCCCCCGTTTCAAAACTATTTTTATCGAGGCGCGGGACCATCCACTTGGCGAACAAGTGGGAATAGATTTTGAATTGCCTCGCGTTTTTTCTCCTGCTGAGTTTGAACTAAAGCGAGTTTCGAGTAATTCGAAACGCTCGTAAGCAGCTCGAGCTAAAAGCGGTCATTCACGAGGCACTCCAGCGCAAAACATTTATGCCGCCCCTCGCCGAGCAGGAAATTCCAGAAATACTTTCTTCCACTCAAAAATCAGCTATTGAGCCTAAATCTAGGGCAAACGAGAGCTGATTTGCTGCGATGGTGCTACCTGTGGGTAGTTACTCCTGCAATTTTCCCCTTTATCTAGGGTAACTATTTAAGTGCCGCGCCGACCGCTCCCCGCTATTTGTTGGACTAAGCCCTCGAAATTGGATAGTTTCTTCACGTGGATTTCTGACATGTTGAGCGGTTACCTTAGTTTAAACAAGGGAAACATGACTGAAATACCCTCTTTTCTATAAGCCTATTAAATTTCCAAAGAGGAGCTTTCTCCATGAGTGTCTCATCAGTTGAAACAGAAACTACGGTCAGTCCTGCGGCGACAGCACAGCTTACGCGCAAGCTGGAAGCTGAGTCTGTAGTACAAGAGCATTTACTCTACGCCGTTGGTGTCGGACTTGTGCCGATTCCGCTTGTCGATTT
>CBDUGV010000111.1:0-12645 GCA_965366815.1 uncultured Bdellovibrionales bacterium
AACTTCGGTGTAGTACGGCGAGGCAGTGCTCCCTCCGATGAAGTAGTTATCTCAAGTGACATCCCCGGGTTTAAAATTCGCTCGCTGCGCCCTCGTTCAGAAGACATCGAAGTCGAGCAGGAGCAACTCGCAGATGGCAAAGGGGTGCGAATAAAAGTTTCTTTAAAAGACAGTTTACCGGTCGGGATTTTCCGTAGCCGGGTCGCAATTGTGACGAATAGCAAGCAAAGTCCAGTAATTAACTTACCAATTTTTGCTAAAATTCGTGGAGACTTAGCCCTCTCCCGTTCCTCTGTGAGTTTTGGCTTGTTAGAAGGACCTCTACAAAAACCCCAGAGCCAAGATGTAAATGTCACCAATAGCTCGAGTGAATCTATTGGGATACTTTCTGTTGAAAGCGATCATCCTAATGTGAGCGCTGAAGTACAAGAGGTAGAGCCGGGTAAGAAATTTACTGTCCGGGTTTCTCTTGCCGGTAAAGATGCCGGAGCCGTTCGAGCAAAGATTAAGATAAACACGAATCATAAAGACCCGGATCAACGCCTTTTGGTGTTACCCGTGTATGCAATAATCACTCGTTCCAATGCGTAGGCCACAAAAAGCGTTTCTTGAAGTTTTTATCCTTCTAATACTGCTATGCCTGTTTGGAACCCCCACCTATGCCGATCCGGACGATACTCCTGTCGCGCGGCTAGTGCAGAAAGCGAAAGATGGGAAAATCAGTCATAGCGAATTGGCTGATGCGCTCATCGTGCAGGCTGAAATCGATCAAGCTATCATCGCGAATCCCGATACGCTTATTTTACGATTTTCCGGCTTTGCGGACTTAGTCGGAAGCAGGATCGAGAAGCGAGTTGCGGAGCTTATCAGAGAAGGAAAACCGATTGCGACGCGGCAATTGGAACTTTTTGTTGAGCGAATGCTTGGTGGGGCCAGTAAATACACGAAGCGAGTTACAAGCTTGAATCGCTTGAATGAGCAATTTGAGCGCTTGGTCTCGCGTGGTACTCCGGACACCGTGTTGGCGTTTCGAGCTTCCCTTAGTTCGGACCTTGAACGTGAGCTTTTTCTTGGACGAGTTGACGCCTTCTTACAGAGAATTGTTCAAAGACACACTTCGAGCGATCCCCCAATGGTTGCGATTCGCAATTTATCGCTCCTCGGCGATGCGGCGCGCGCCGCCGGTGGGGATGAGTTTGTCGCCAAAACTATGGTGGCGCTCGCAGAACAAGCGAAGCAAGGCCAACTTGTTTGGAGCGAATGGGTCTTTGATGATCCGAAGATTGAGAAATTTGTTTTCGAAATAGCTGAGAAGCACCCAGAAATAAAGACTTCGCTCGTTACGATGTACGAAGTGCGAGTGAAGGAGCTTGTCCGCAGTAAGTCTTACGATGAGGCAACAAAATCTTTCGAGTGGTTGCTTGCTCAGCGACCTGACCCAAATCCAACCAACAACGCATTGCGGCGTGAACTCGCGAGCCTCGTTTCAAGTGATATACATGGCAAAACATTCGCAACTGCGCGAATTTCTGAGCTTGTGGAAATGGAACAGCTCGGCAGATTTGAAGAAATCTACTACTACTTCAAGGGATTTTACGGGGAAGGTATGCTGCTCGCTACGTTTCTCATTACCATTGGAGTAATCGTCGGAATTCTCGGTGGTTTGCTAGTGCTTGGGAAATATTTTCCTGAACTTTCAACCGAGAAATTTTCTAAACGATTCGATGCATTTAAACGCAAGCGATTAGAAAAGAAATACGCAAAACGCGGTGTAGGGTATATGCAGCCGGTTGATGTTGATGACGAGTATTCTCGATTGTTGGCGGAATTTGGCTTGACCGACAAGGCAACGGAAGCTGACATCAAGAAGGCATATCGCCAGCTCGTAAAAGAGCATCACCCGGATGCTCATGGTGCTGCCGGGGTGGTCACTGACGCAGAAGGCAATGTGGATCGCACCTTCGAAGAGCTAAAAAAGAATTATAAGCGCCTCCTTGCAATGAAGGCCTCGTATTTTGGGGGGTAGTGGCTTTGGAGGTAGCGGCATGAAAATCTTACTTCTCTCGCTGTTCGTTTCTCTCTGTTTCGTAGCGCCTCATGCTGCGCTGTCGCAAGAAGAGGGTGAGTTTTCATCTGAGTGGTGTGACAAATGCAAGGAGGCTGAGCGAGATGGTTGTCGTGCCCCTTGTAAAGATGAACAGGGCGTACAATATTTCGTTTGTCTAGACAGCTGTTCGACTCGACGTTGTGAAATGGCTTGCACGCCAGTCGAAGACGAACCCGAAGAAAAAGCGGCCAAAAGCGCTAAGCAGAAAAAGAAAATGTGTAGGACCTGTCGTCGGCAAGCCTCAAAGCAATGCAAGACCGATTGTGCCGATCAAGGCAATGGTCGCAAACGAGCTATCTGTAAAAAGAAGTGTGTTGCACGTAACTGCGACGATGCCTGTGGGGTGAATGCAGATACATCAACAGTAGCCCCGTCAATGCCGTAGCAAGTAGCAGTATGGTGCCGGGTTCAGGCACTGCTTCAGCATGTATATCATTCGGAGAACCGTACAGTTGGCCCATCTCATATCGTTGCGCCTCAATGCCATGCTCATTTCGCAGTTTCTCGGGTAGTGCAATGAAAGCTGTTTCGTTGCTGATAAAACTGAAGCGACGAGAAAGGGCGACGATTTCTTTGCGAAGCTCTTTGAGTTCCTTTTCAGTCTTTGGATCTTTTTTCTCATCGCTGAGGAATCTGTTCCTTCCGCTTCGACTCCGAATTTTGGCGTCTATTTCTGCTGCTTGAGCGCTACCGACAAAGGAACCGACGAATCGAAGCCCGTCAGCTGCTTCTGTCAAGTCGACTGCTACCTCCAGCGAATCGGTTGGCATCGACGCCATAGCTCCGAAACCACCCATCATCGGTAGATTGGTATAGGGGTATTGAAGGCGAATTGTGCCGCTGCCACTACCGGTGTATCGACCCACCAACCATAAGAGCGACTGAGACGATTCTTCATTCCTGATTCGACCATTTTGAAAGCCGCGCATTGCTCCAAAATGGTTTGCATTTGTATAATAGACTGAGCTGAGCTGAATATCGCCCTCAGTTTGCCATTGTGGTGTCTGGGGATCGATGTCAGGTAGCCGATTCCAGAGCTCCTGAAGGATAGAGGTATGGAGTGGGACTCCAATCCCTGCGAACATTTGCTGCTCTTCGCTGCTTGTCAGGAGGTTTTTCTTTTCATGGAAATGTCGATTGACGATCCATCCATCGCGAAGTGAAAAAATACTTACGTTGGTCAGATCGTGCATTGACTGTGGCAAAATGGACTCCTTTGTTACCAGCAGGAATATAACTTCCGACGCTTTTTTAATTCGCTTGGCTAGAATATCGAATCTGGATTTGCCGAGCTCATCGAGAAATAGAAAGGCACGTTTCGTCTGGTCCTTCTTGATGGCCGTATCCAGGTGACCAAGCACTTTCTCGAAGTGTTGGTCAAAGGTCATCGTCTTTTTCTGCCGTTCTTTCGTTCCGGATCCCTTGTTGGCACTGATAGCACGTCTGGCTTCCTGCATTCCTCTGCTTAGAGGTAGCATCCACAGCGTATTGGGATAGGGTTGATCTGTAGTGACTGTGAGGAGCGAATCAGCCTTTTTACCACGGCCTTCCAGATCTCCAGCCAACCAAGAAGCATGAAAGAATCCTTTGCTAGAAAGGCGGGTGAAGGTTCTATGTCCAGCGAACTCAAGGTCAAATACCTGTAGTTCGTTCTGAGACTTATTCTCAACAGGGTTTCTCCATACGGCAAAATAAGTAGGCGGCGTGCTTGCTTTTGGAACGACAATTGGGTCCGTGCCTTCGATGGCGCCAATATACTTGTGGAGTTCACGTGCCTCCTTTCCCGCCTCCTCCATACGCGATTTTAATTCCGCTGGGTCGATTGGCTTAATAAGCCGGAGGGCAAAAAACTGCTCGCCATTTTCCTCAAATGTCATCTGAGCAACGGACGGCGTAGTCGGAGTCTTTAGTTGATATGCCACTACAAGATCCGCAATGTTTTGAGCATTGAGAAGAAGGGTATGGCTGGAAAGGTGCGCTCCTCGTTTGACCTCCTTTGGGCGATGACCTTCAAACACCACTTTCTCGATTGGCAAGTCGTCAGCAATTCGAACCGTGATCTCTGTCTTCGCACTCGCAATATTCTTGTGTCGAGCATCACTAGAGGTAAGGAGCGCTTCGAGGGGTAGTTTCAATGTCAGCGAGTCGCCTTTGAGCTCGATTCGTTCATGAGTCATGAGCTCAATTTGTTTGAACTCTCCAGGATAGATCGGGAAAACTCGCATTTCAAACCGATTGAGCGTCTTTCGCACCAGCCCCGGGTCGACATTCATCGCCGGTGTTTCATCTCCGGTAATACTACGGTAGGTGTCCTCCGCCTTTGTTCGTTCTTCGATTGCTCCGACATACCGCTCACCTCGATCCCAAATATTAAATTGCGAGATATGCGTATCTAAAGTCGTGGGCAAGGAGAAGGCGTATCCTTCGTTCTTTGTCCCATGATTGTGATAGATTTGTAGCAGTCGAGTAAAAGCGATTCCATTGCGAATGACCACATCGACGCGGGTGTAGGGAATTGAGATGGTCGCTCCTCCTGTCGTGGCGGCCTTCAGTTTGCCTTTATCAATTTTAGATTCTTGTACGGTAAGAATTTTCTTAAACGGTGCGTCCCAGACGATAGTACTTGGAGTCGGAGAAGCAAAGCCAATCGAATGATTGCAAAAGACCGCAATTGCGAGAATTACAAGATAAAGCAACTTGAATGCCGGTGTCGATTTCATTTCTACGTATTCCTCAGTGCCGTTCTACTTCACCCTCGATACTAGCAATCAAAGGTGTGAGAGAATTGAACGCTATGTGAATTCGCGGTGAATACTGCCCCTCCGATTGGCTGAGAGAGACACAGGCAGAGGTCTGCCTCTGTCACTTAACGGTATCGGTGTCTTTTAGATCTTTTGCGATCAGATCGCTGCAGTAGTCGAGGCAGCCTCTGCACACTTGTTTATCCTCGATACGCACAGCCTCTTTTCCGCTTGCAGGGAATTCTCGGCAGAATGAGCAGCGGATGGCGTCTTCCTCGAGAAAGGAGATTGGGCCACGGAGCATAGGATCTTCTTGCGCTACTTCATTGTTGATGAATGCTTTGCAGGTATCGAGGCAAAGGTTGCAAATATGCGCTTCTGCGCCCCCTAGAAGATGCTGAACGGTATCTTGAGGTCGCCCACAAAAGCTGCAGCGTTCCTTTGGCTTCGGGAAAATCTGCGGGAGGAATCGCTTTCCGAGGAATCTTTGAATTGCTGCTATCATATTAGCCACTCTACCATTTGTTATGGTGGTATCGCTCGTCTCTCACTGAGAGTCGAATCAATATACTACCTTGTGATAACATTGCTCGCACAAGATTGTCGCGGAATTTTTTGGCGCATAAGAGCTCTGGAGCGGAGTCTTGCATTCAGCGCAATTTCTCGACCATAAATGGCGTCGATTTTTGAAGCCCATTCTCTCCTGATGCCGACATTCTGGGCAATGACGAGGTAGGGGGATGCCTTCTTTGCGGTAAAAGTTGAGCTCCTGAGATATTATTCGATAGTTTCTACGGCACTGGCGACAGGCCAGAACTGATTTCGTTATTTCGTCACTGCAGTCCTTGATCGAATCAGCCAGGCTGACAGATTGCGGTTGAAATTCTTTTTCATCCGGCTCAAGCCAGGAAACCCCCATGGCCTCTGCTTCTGTACGATCCAGGGTAAACTCATCCTGAGCGTTTGATTCGTTGTAGCAATAGGGCGATTCACTAATTGGTAAAAACTCCCCCCATTCAGCCGTCGAGCGTAGATGCTCAACTACCTTCAGAAGCAGCGCATAATACTCTTCTTTCGTATATTGCTTATTTAACACGCAATAACTCTTGTGTTTGAGTCCGACGCAGCCAAACAGGTTGCTACAAGAGTTCATACACATATCACTGTAGTACAAATCGTTCCCGCTGTAGCAGTTGAGATTAAACGCAGAATGAAACGGTTGTGGAACACATTCGCAGTTTTCGTAGCCGAGCTCAGCCATTACATAGGAGCCATCTCGTGTGTCCTTGAGCTGGAACGCACTCTGCACATTCGCGCAATCCTTTCCCCCGGTGAGTTCAAAACAGTTCTGACAGTTCTCAACATCAGCAAGAACATCGCCAGTTGAATTGTTGATCCGTCCCTTACGCCACAAATACAGCCGTGGATGATCTAGCACTACTTCAGCAAACTGTTTTTTCGCGTTTTCAAAATTCTCATAGGAATCGAGTCGGCGATCGGCAAGCCTTGCGAAATACTGTTCCTTTGTCAGCGATTGGTTTTCAAAATAATATTGTTTATTTCTAAGTCCCGTAGACATAAAGCAATCAGAACAACCCCGGCAATCAAAGAGGAATGACGAGTCGTTGCATTGCGACGAGAGCACGTTCCACTTGCCTCGATAGATGTTGTCCGAAAAAATTGAGTTGTAGCTTAGCTCTGATTTATCAAGAAACAAGTTATCAAAACAATCGCGTGAATCTTGCACCCAGGTGCCGTACGCGCAGTCTCGATTGAAGTCCGATGAGAAGAGAAGGTAACAATTTTTTAAATGAGAGACACAGTTTGTATAGAGACTGTTTTCGTTTTGGCTCTGCATGAGGGCCATGCGAGGGACGCTCTTTCGCAGGTTCGAGAGCTGCTCAAAAAACGGTCGAGTAAAATCATAGGAACGTCCATACGCGAGCGCATCCCAAGAATCGCTCCACCACGCTTCTTGGGAGTACACTACGTAATTCTTATCCGGAGAATAGATCGAAATAATCCGATCGCCAGTCAATGCACATTGACGGTGGTATAAGTTACGCTCATTTCGATGAGCGAGTCGGCGTTGATGTCGACAATCGACACAGAGCGTTGGATGGGGAATGCGAAGCAGGCTGCCATTGATTGATGGAGATACACTCTCGAGAAAGCGGCTTTCTCCTTCAGAGATATCAAATTGGACTGTACAGTTCTTGCAAGTAATACTCATGTATCTCTCGGCTATCCTCACTAGAGTGCAATATTGTGCGAACCACATCGCCCGTATCGCTAGTATAGGATCTAATAGGTCCAATTTCCACTCTCAAGTCTGCCGGGAGGCGGCAGATGGCTCGGGGTAACGACTCTAAACGCAGCTGTCTCTTCGAGCTCGTTTCGTCTGACAAGAACCGGGAGAGCAGTCGAGTCAGGCTGGCTGAGGTTGCTGCCTATCTGCTTCGGTGCATTATTCGTCTCAGGGAACTGCGATCCAGTTGCAAGACTTTCGCCGCTTGGCTCTGATTGTTGTTGCAATCGGCGAGAGCTTGGCGGACAAGTCGCTCTTCAAATGAATGGACCTGTGAGCGAAATGATCCATGTCGTTTGCTGGTAGTGGTATGTCGAATTTCGAGATGAAAGACTTCGACAAACCTCAAGCGCTCGTATGCCGCACGATACACTGCTCCTTCGACCACGGCTTGCAGTTGTCGAACATTGCCAGGCCAGGCAAAACCGCTCAGATAGTTGAGTGCTTCCGGAGTAAGCCCCTGAATCGACAATCGCTCCTTTCTGACTAATGCGTGCAAAAACTCCTCAGCGAGAAGTGGTATGTCTTCGCGTCGATCACGAAGAGCTGGTATGCGTATCGTGCAGTGGGCAATTCGATGGTAGAAATCCTCACGGAGACCGTTTGCTCCAAGCAATTCGTCTTCGGCTCTATTGGTTGCGGCGACCAGACGGAAATCGGAATGTTTCGTTTTATTGCTACCCAGGGATCGATACAATTTCGTTTGCAAGGTGTCTAAGAGTAGTACTTGCGTTTCTGCTGGTAATTGATCGACTTCATCAATGAATAGAATTCCGCCGTGGGCTTCTTGTATCAGCCCGTGCCGTGTGCTCGTTGCGCCAGTGAATGAGCCGCGCTCGTGTCCGAATAACTCACTGGCGACTAGGTCATGACTTCCGAAACTCGCCGGTAGTCGAACGAGTCGTTTTTTTGCCTGTTTACTTGCTTGATGCAGGGCATGGGTCAGCACACCTTTTCCGACTCCCGTCTCACCGATGAGGAGAACGGGTTGCTTGGTGGTAGCCGCATAGGCAAGTTGTTCAAGCGCGTCACTCATCGCCTTGCTCTGTGAAGTAATGCCAATCGATTGATTCAAGTGTTTCCGGTTGGATTGGAGATAGCTACGCTTTAATTGTGAGTAGCAAATGCCATCTCGAATTAATGCCAAGAGGTAGTCGAGGTTGGCAGGCTTTTCTATGAAGGAAGCTGCTCCTCGATGCAGGGCTTGCACGCCGTAGGTCGCAGCATCGTAGCCGGTGAGGGCAATAATTCTCAGACTTGGATCTCGACGATGCGCCTGAGCTATCACTTCGAGACCACCAACTGGGCCGCGCAAGGGGTCTAGATTGAGATCAACGATCAATACCTCTGGACTGTGTTGCTGGAGTGCGGCGGCTAAACGAGATTCTACTGAGATCGAGAGATACTCTATCAGCGGTTCTAAGCAGCTCAATTCGTGAATCAGGCGACTTATACCAGTATCGTCATCATCGACGAATAGTACGGAACCGAATGGCTTCACAAACTGCTTTCCCTAAACGTGCTAGCAATGAGTTAAGGCAATACTTAGCTAACGGTATGCGCGTTGATGCGATTAAAGCCGTCGAGTGCTGCGACTCGATAGCATTCGCACAGGGTTGGGTAGTTGAATACCCCAGCAGTGAAATACTCTAATTTGCCTTTGAGGTGAAGTACCGCTTGGCCGAGATGGAGAATTTCTGTCGCACCTTCACCGACGACATGAATTCCCAATAGTTCTCGGGTTTCTTTGTGGAAAAGTAGTTTAAGGAGTCCGGTCTCATCACCGATTAGCATGCCACGAGCAATCTCTCGATATCGCGCACGACCGACCTCATAAGGAATTTTTTTCTCCTTCAGACTCGATTCGGTCTCCCCGACCATTGAGACTTCAGGGATGGTCCAGATGCCATACGGGAGTGGCACATCGAGGATTTGTTCTTCTACTTCAAATGCGTGGAGCGCCGCCGATCGGCCTTGCAGCATTCCGCTCGAGGCGAGTGCCGGAAAGCCAATAACGTCGCCAACCGCATAAATCGAAGGAATTTCTGTTTGCAGATGTTTGTTTACTAGGACCCGGCCCTGTGAGTTCGGAATTATGCCGAGTTCTTCGAGTCCGAGACCGGCAGTGGCGCCTTGTCGGCCCGCTGAAACGAGTACAGTGTCAGAAACGATGGATTTGCCATTTTTGAGTATCGTTTCAATCACACCGCTTTCTTTTTTCTTTACCTCTTCTACGCCCGTGCCAAGCTCGATAGACATACCAAGGTCAGAAAATTGCTCCTGGAGCACCTCAACGATTTCACGGTCAGCGAAGCTCAAGAGCTTGTCTCGCGCTTCAACAATATTGACCTTTACTCCGAGCAGAGAAAACCAGGAGGCGTATTCGCAGCCGATGATTCCGCCGCCGATAACAGTCAGGCTGTCCGGAATTTCCTCGAGCGTCAAGATATCATCAGAGTCTAGGACTTTCTCGTGATCGAGCTGGAATCCCTTGGGGTGATAGGGGACTGTACCAACCGCGATCACTATAAAACGAGCTGATTTCCTTGCTATCTTTCCGTCTTTATCGGTAATCGCAATTTCGTTGGGACCAGTGAACTTTGCGGTTCCTTTCAGTATCTTGACGTTGTTTCGCCGCAACTGATCATCGATGATCTCGCCTTCCTGCTGAACAATCGCAGATATCCGGTAGGTGAGATCGTCCATACTGATGCGCGATTTAACGCGGTAGGCTGAACCGTACAGCGAGCGCTCCCGATAGCCGGTGAGATACAAGACCGCTTCGCGAAACGACTTGCTGGGAATAGTGCCAGTATTCGTGCAGACACCACCAAGCATGCGGTCTTTCTCTACGACAGCCACTCGCTTATTCAGCTTAGCGGCTTGTACGGCAGCTTTCTGGCCGGAAGGACCGCTGCCGACCACTATAAGGTCGTAATCGTACTTTGGAGACTTAGCTGCCGTCACGTAATCGAATATATAAGTTGGAGACGCCCGATGTGTTCCTTAGTGCAAAGGTAGTTTCGGGAGAATCGCGATCGCCAAAGCGATAATAGTAAATTCTGTCTATTCCACCGATCTCGCTTCGTAGGAATGGCCAAACAGTTTCAGCGAATTGCAGTTGATTGTCGAGCCCCATCTCTCCGGATTCAGTTATCCAAATAGGCTTGCTCAACCCATTGAGAAATTCGGCGACACCGCCTCGCTGAACAACTCGTTCGAACTGCTCTCCGTAATAGTGAATAGCCCATATGTCCACGAGTTCTTCGGCCCCAAACTCCCTCATATTCTTGTTGTAGTCAAGATTGTTGCCACCATCTTGTTGAATGGATCTTGTCGCCGCGAGTACGACTAATTTACCCGGATCCAGGCTTCGAACCACTTCTGCGCTGCGGGTTAACAATTCCACGTAGCGAGCGGGGTCAGTCAATCCAAGACTTACATCAGATGGGACCAAGAGGTGGTCTGGTTCGTTAAATATCTGCCAACCGACTACACTTGGGTTTCCGGCGTAGCGGGCGACTGTCGGCCGCAGCCAACGTTCAACCCAGGTGCCTATGGCATCCCCGTTGATCCAGTTGGCAGAGTCGGTCATCCAGTCCGGGGTGTGGGCGATAGTGATCAGCACATCAACTCCCGGCGGTATTGATGCAATAATTTCATCAAGAAACCCGTAGTCGATAGCCGACCCGGGGCTTGGTTGTGCGGGGGTGGTCCAGGCGAAGAGAACTCGCACCGAGCCCAATCCTAGCGTGTCGCGTACCTCGATAAACTGTGAAACGGTGCTACCGAGTTCGGGGATATTGAAGAAGGCATTCACCCCTAGCCGCGCCGTGTCAATCGGCTGTCGTTGTGGCTGATCTAACGCCAAATCGGCTAGGTCGAGCAGTTCATCAGTCTCTGACGAGCAACTCATGAGCAGCGTGAGCAGCACTACCAGAACAATTCGCATAATTTTCATGCTTCTTTCTCCCAAAACTAATTTGCGAGAAAGATACAGGGGTTACAGCTTGGCGGCAACAAGTTCAGACAGGCCAACATAGAGATCGAGTTCATCAAGTGCCCGATCGACTGCTCCTAGGAAGTTTCCCTCGAATTCCGGAAGTTGGCCGCGGCTACCGCCCGACTCGTCTTCAAGCAGGAGATAGACGGCTTCAGGCCCGAGCTCGAGAAAAAAACGCGTCTTCACACTTGGGGGAATTATCCCGGCGAGTAGGGTCGTTTTCCGTTCTTTAAAATACTCGATGCCTATTCGCACTTCATGGAGCTCAGCTGGAAAAAGTTTGGCAAGAAGTCCGAGGTCGAATTCACCCAGTGATCGATCGAGCACTTCGCTCGGTTGACGACGGACTTGATGTTGTATTTCGTTGTCGACGGTAAAACCATGAAAAGCTGAATTCACTTCCACCGTAAATGCTTGTTGGTTCAACTCAGTGATATCTAGAGGATAATCTTCTAAGTTTGCTGGAGGTTCAAAGAGCACACCGGATGAGAAAAAAAGCTCTTCTGAATTGTCGATGGACTTAGAGCTTTTGGGTTTAGAAAAGCTCTCCGCCGGTCGGCCGCGCACATCCTTAATGAGATATACGACTTTTCCATCTTCGTTTCTCATCTCCGCTTGGCGAAGATGCATTAGAAGCGCTGGAGCGTAATCAACTAGAAGCTCAAAGAGTTTAGCAACTGGAACCAGTCGATCGGTATTTGTTTTTTTCTTGAATGTGGCCTCGATTCGAGTCCCGTGCCCACGGTACAGAAAGCTACGTCGATGCTGAACCGCAAGATCAACGTCGAGCATACTACCCGTTCGCCTCATCGAGCAGATTCGGGTCGACCCAAACTTGGGTCTCGCTGCGCAACTGCTTGATTAATACCTCTTCTAATCGACGAGCCGCACGCTGTGTCTCCGTCTGAGTCAGCTCAATTCGCTTTTTAGAAAAGTCTTCTGACTCTTTCATCGTTTCGTCAGCGAGCGCCAGTAGCAAATAACTACCATTTGCCTCGATCACCTCTTTGGCAATTGGATTCTTCTTCGAAAGAGAGAACGCAACCCGTTTGACATCTGGTTGGGCTATGATCGGGTCTTGGATAGCCATACGCGACCCCGATGCAGACTCCTTCAGCTCACCTCCTTGCTCCTGGGCAATCTGAGTAAGCACTTCGCTGGCTTTTGTGGGTTCACTCGCTAGAAGTTTTTGAAGATTGTCCTCAGCGTGTTTCTTCGCAAGCACGGCGCTCTCTTGAAGACGGAAGTCGTTTTCAACTCGACTCTTTACTTCTTCGAATTCCGGGATATAGCTTTGTGTCACACTGCTCACTTGAATAATCACCGAGTCTGCACCTGAGTCCAGAAGCTCTGTATCGCCTTCCGATAATCCGAGCGCGACGTTCGTGACGTTTGCCGCAACTCCTGCCCCAGCTTGACCGCGGCTGAGCGGCTCGGAGCCAATGGTGACAGCGCGATTGTTGAGTTCAGCAAATGCTTTGAGATC
>CBDUGV010000112.1:0-12580 GCA_965366815.1 uncultured Bdellovibrionales bacterium
CTTGAACGAGTTTGCTCTTTGCCGTAGCTGCGGCAAAAGAAATCTCGGCAGCTGCTCCGGTTTCCTCAATCAATGCGGTAATCCGCACGCTGTCTGCTGCCAGGTATACCGTTGCATCTGCTGATACTGCTATTTCTCGCGGAATATCCATCGCCGGAGCTTGCGCGATAGAGTTCGAAACTGCGAAGAGAATACAGAGGGAGTGGACGATCAGTAGATTTCGATTTTGCATAGTTGTTTTCACAGTAGTGCTGGCTTCGATTGCTTAGTGTCGCTGCCGCTGGTTTAAGACATTAATGCTTCAATTTCCTCCCGCCGACTTGGCAGGTCTTTGGTCAGCACATCATGCCCCGTTTTAGTAATCAGAATATCATCTTCCAAACGTATGCCAATGCCTCGTAGGGCTTTGGGTACGGTTTCATCGTTGGCCGAAAAATACAGTCCTGGCTCTATGGTAAAGACATTTCCGGGCTCAAACGGTCTCGTCGAAGGGGGGACTACATACTCATCCATATAGATAGGCGAAATGTCGTGGACATCGAGACCAAGCCAATGGCTGGTGCGATGCATAAAATAGGGCTTGTATGCTTCAGCTGAGACGAGCTTAGCAACAGAACCTCGTAACACCCCGAGGTCAATAAGCCCACGAGTAATTGCTCGAACGCAAACCTGGTGCACTTCATCCAACGAAGCATTGGGCCCACATTTTTCAGTCGCTTTCTGCAGAGCCCGATGCACGACGTCATACACATCGGCCTGCGCTGTCGAAAATTTGCCGCTTACTGGAATTGTGCGAGTGATGTCAGCTGCGTAGCCGCGAAAGCTAGCACCGGCATCGATCAAAACCAATTCTCTTCGCCATAGTGGCTGAAAGCTCGGGCGGTGGTGCAAAATCGTAGCATTCTTCCCGGAGGCTACAATTGTCTGAAACGATGGGCCTTCTGCACCAAGTCGCGAGAAGATGGCCTCCAGGGTATCGGCCGCGTGACGCTCGCTTTTTAGTGATTTCACTTGCCGCATCAATTCGGCAAATGCTTTTGCCGTTATCTCTGTGACATGACGAAGGGTGCGAATCTCTTCACGGTCCTTGACGATACGCATTTCGCTTGTCAGCATCCGCGAGTCGATTAAGGCTCGTGGAAAGTTCATCCGAGGTCCTACGGTGGTGCGAAATATCGACCAGACTAATGAATCGACTGAGGCATTGCAGCCAGGAGCATAGTGAAGCGCTGCCGCATCGCGCAACAATTTCGGAAGTGCGGCAGAGAGACTGGCGATATCACGCACCTCATCTACTTGATGTCGTCGCTTCGCTCGACGGAGGCCGATTCGACTATCTCCCCATTGCTCAGCTTGCGCGTCGCTGTCTCTTAGGAAGAGCACGCTTCGGGGTCCTTTCCGACTACCCAACAATAGTAAGGCTGCATCGGGCTCATTGATTCCAGTAAAATACAAGAAATCTGAGTCCTGCCGATAGGGGAAGTGAAGATCCCGGCTCGACACTTGCAAGGGTGCAGCTGCGATTAATACTGCTTCGCCTTTTATGCGACTGAGTAAGCGACGGCGTCTACTCGCGAAGCGCGATTCTGTTTCTTTTTGCGTTCTTGCCATAATATCCCGGGCTAGATTAGACACTTGGACGGCTGCTGTCACCCGTTCTTGCTGTTGTGTCGCGAGTAGTTTAGCCTTTAGCGCGTGCCGCGGTTATAACCGATTAATTTACTGGCGTAATTTCAATGATTCATGCAACCACGATTCTAGCGATTTCCCACAACGATTCCCTTGTTTTGGCCGGAGATGGTCAAGTGACCGTTCAAAACACGATAATGAAGCACGGTGCGAATAAGATTCGCAGTCTTCAAGACGGCAAGGTGCTGGCCGGTTTTGCCGGTGCTGCGGCAGATGCGTTTACCTTGTTTGAGCGATTTGAAGGCAAGCTTGCCGAGCATGGTGGCCAGTTGGCTCGTGCTGCGGTTGAGTTGGCAAAAGATTGGCGATCGGATCGCTACTTACGCCGTCTCGAGGCAATGATGGTCGTGGCCGACGCTAGTGGGCTTTTCGTCCTTTCGGGTTCGGGTGACGTGATTCAGCCCGACGACGGTGTTGTTGGAATTGGTTCTGGCGGAAATTTTGCTATGTCGGCGGCGAGGGGGTTGCTAAGAGGGGCAGGTGATCAGGTGAGCGCGCGGCGGGCTGCTGAGGTTGGAATGCAGATTGCAGCAGAGATTTGTCCGTTTACCAATGACAGACTCCATTTTCTAGAGCTTAAGAGATAGAATAGAGACGTTTGAAATGAGTGCAGCAGAGAATACAGTACAAGTCGAACAACTCGCAGTGCCAGTTGACGACGAGAAGGAGTTGTCACCGAAGGCGATAGTTGCCGAACTCGATCGCTTCATTATTGCGCAGCACGACGCCAAGCGGGCTGTGGCAGTCGCTTTGCGAAATCGGTGGCGTCGCCTCCGTGTTCCCGAGAAGATGCGAGAGGAAATTACTCCGAAAAACATCATTATGATTGGACCCACTGGTGTGGGTAAAACAGAGATATCCCGACGTCTCGCAAAATTGGCTGGGGCTCCCTTTGTGAAGGTGGAAGCGTCCAAATTTACCGAAGTGGGGTATGTAGGCCGAGATGTTGAATCGATTATTCGAGATCTAGTTGAGAATGCCTATCATTTAGCCAAGGAAGATGCTCGAATTCGCAATCGAGCCAGGGCTGAGAAGCAAGCAGAAGAGAAGCTACTCGATATTCTGTTGCCCGACTCAAGCAGCGACGAGAATGGTAGTGACTCACGAACGACAACTCGGGAGCGTTTGCGAGAGTTGCTCAAAGAGGGAAAGCTCAATGATCGCATGGTCGAGATCGAATTAGAGAAGCCCTCTGGAGCCCACCTCGAAATAATGGGGCCACAAGGTTTCGCTGAGGTCGAAGGCCAGCTCAAAGATATGTTGAGCAACATGATTCCGAAGGGACGAGAGACCCGTCGGGTGCGTGTCGAGGAGGCGGAGAAATTACTTACTGCCGAGGCGCAAGAAGAGCTTATTGATCAGGACGAAGTCGCGCGAACTGCAACTCGAACTGCGGAGCAGTCTGGAATCGTTTTCATAGATGAAATAGACAAAGTCAGTGCGGGACCAGCTTCTCAGAAAGGGCCTGATGTCTCTCGAGAGGGGGTTCAACGAGATCTTCTTCCGTTAGTTGAGGGATGCACGGTCAGTACGAAATACGGCACGGTAAAAACGGATCATGTGCTCTTTATTGCCTCAGGTGCCTTCCACCAGAGCAAACCATCCGATCTCATGCCGGAATTCCAAGGACGGTTTCCAATCCGTGTTGAACTGACGAGCCTCAATGCAGAACATTTTTTCCGAATTCTCACAGAGCCTCAAAATGCCTTAACGAAGCAATATATCGAATTGTTGAAAACTGAAGGTGTGGAGCTCGAGTTTCGCGAGGACGCGGTTGAGGAGCTTTCTCGCCTTACCGCCGAGGTCAATAGTAAGACGGAGAATATCGGAGCCCGTCGTTTACATACCTTATTAGAGAAGGTACTAGAAGATCTGTCGTTTTCTGCTGATGAAATGCAGGGGCAAAGCGTTTGCATTGATCGAGCCTATGTTGAGGATCGCTTGAAAGACATTGTTCAAGACCTGGATTTGTCGCGTTTTATTTTGTAGTTTTTTTGTTCTATGACTGTTCTAAGTTTGTATCTGTTTTTTTGATTTATGCCTGTCTCGGTGTGCGAGGATTCTATGAAGCGAGCAACGCTCTTCTCTGTCAATTTCTTGATAATAGCCAGTCTTTTCTTCATTGCCTGTGGTCGCAAGGGGGCACCAAAGCCACCCGAGAATTTTGCACCGACTCAAGTTCAGTTTTTCCAAGCCCGCGGAACAGTAGATGGTATTCTTCTGACCTGGGCAAAACCAGAAAAGAAAGCGGATGGCGAGGAGCTCGATGATCTGGAGCGTTTTGCTGTGATGCGAGCAGTCTATGAAAAGGACGGAGCTGCGGAGTTCGACGAACTCACTGAGATTGCATATATCGCGCCCGAAAAACCTGAGAAGGATGAGGCCGCAGCCACCCGCAGCGAGAAGGAAGAAGAAGAGATAGAAGAGTTTTCATTTCTCGATGAGAAAGTTTCGCCAGGTCAAAAATACGTATATTATGTGGTGGCGTTCAATGAAGACAACGTGGGGGGGCGGCCGAGTCAGAGTTTTCGCGTGACTTTCATTGGTGAAGCAAGCCAAGTCGAGCTGTATACCGGATCTGACTAGTGTTTCGGATCCGAACTGTAGGAACCACTTCTGTGTCAATGAAACAGATTAGTAGGTGAGAGGTATGTTCGAAGGTGTCTATCCAGCTCTGATTACCCCATTTCGCAGGCTGTCTGATGGCCGAACAGAAGTAGACCACGCGGCGCTTGAGAGCTTAATCGATTGGCAGCTCGCATGCGGAGTCTCTGGGCTCGTGATCTACGGTACTACCGGTGAATCAGCGACACTGACCACAGCGGAGAAGCTTGAGATCACCAAGCGTACGCTTGCCCATGTGGCCGGTCGAGTCCCGGTTATCGCGGGGACTGGATCAAATAGCACCCAAGCAAGTGTTGAGTTTACCAAACAAGTACAATCACTCGGAGTTGATGGGGCCCTGGCAGTTGCTCCCTATTATAACAAACCAAGCCAAGAAGGGTTATTCCAGCACTTTACTGCAATTGCCGACTGCGGTTTGCCAGTAGTGCTCTACAACGTGCCGGGCCGGACTGTGGTATCCATTTCCGTTGAGACTTTTTCGCGACTTGCCGAGCATCCCAATATTGTTGCATGCAAGCAGGCAGTTGACTCGGTTTCTGAATTAATGGAACTCTCGGCTGCTTGTGCGGACAAGCTGACTCTGCTCGCGGGCGATGATCCAATGGTTTATGCCTTTCTTGCGAGTGGAGGAAAGGGGGTCATCTCTGCAAGCGCGAATGTCATTCCTAAGGAGATGGTTGCAATTTACCAACGCTACGTTTCTGGAGATATCGCAGGCTCGCTCAAAGCCCAGCAAGATATCTTGCCGATTATTAGCGCACTCTTTTCGGAAAGTAATCCGACTCCGGCAAAGGCAGCATTGCAGATGATGGGAAAAATCGATGACGATGTCGTTCGGCTTCCTCTTGTCTCCGCGTCTGAGGCAGCACGAAAGCTGTTACGGGAAGTATTGTCCCTCTAGTTGCACGCTGGCGCTAATACAGAAGATGTGCTTTTCGAGCTTCTGCAAACCATGCTTCGTGCTGTAACAAGTCACTTTCAACCTCAGCCAGAGAGCCGTCTGTCTCAATCGTCTTGCGAAACAGTCCAGAACCATACAGCAAGTCAATCGCCGGGACCTTATCGACGAACTCATATGCGTCATGTCGCCAGGCAAAATTGTCAGGATAGAGCCGCTTTGCCGCGGCGATCAACGCCAATGACCAGCGGATAGAGTTAAACTTCGATCGATCATCGACATGGAATTGGACGCCCCCACAGACGACGTTGGCATGTTTTTGAAACTTTGGCATAAACTGAATTGGTCTCAAGGTCGCTCCATCGAGGTGAATTTCTTCTCTTGTGACCGCTTCGATCCAGTCCCGACCGTTGATGTAAGGCGCACCCACGTATTCAAACGGTCGAGTTGTGCCCCTGCCTTCAGAGAGTGCAGTCGCCTCAAACAGGCAAGCACCAGGATAGACAATCGCGGTATCAAGTGTGGGCATATTAACTGAAGGAGATATCCAGGGGAGCCCCGTTTGGTCAAAGTACTCGTCGCGCCGCCATCCGTGCACCTGAACAATCTCTAGTTTACAATCGATAGACGCGACCTCTTGTCCTTTGGGACCAAAGCCCGCCTGTACCAATCGCGCGATCTCCCCGAGGGTGAGGCCATTCCTCTGCGGAGTATAAGAATAGCCACAAAAAGAACGGCAGTCGGGCTCAAGTCCCGACCCCTCAATCGAAGAACCATTGATTGGGTTTGGACGGTCGAGAACTAAAATTCGGCAATCGGTTCCGGAGGCGACCTGCATGCAGTACGTCATGGTTTGCGCAAAAGTATAATAGCGCGAGCCGATGTCCGGAAGATCTACGATCAAGGTATCAAGATCTTCTAACAATGTTTTTTCGGGTCGAAGACTCTCTTCGTCACTTCCGTACAGACTGATGATCGGAAGCTGTGCGATCCCCTCGGTTTCATCGTCGACCCTGTCCATATCTTGCAGCACTCCACCAAATCCATGTTCGGGCGCAAAGATACGACTAAGTGTGCAATCATCTTGGGCCAACAGGAGTTCAACAATGTGTCGGAGTTGACGATCGCATGTCGCCTGATTAGCGAGTACACCCACCTTTTGACCTTTAATCGCCGCAAAAGAGGAGTCTACTAAGGAATCTAGTCCTGTGAGTGTCGTTGTCATAGCAGGTTTTTTACCAACTCGGGGTAGGTTCAGCAAGATTGCTGTTGTTGCTTTTCTCCTAGGCCACAGGGAGGCTAAAGCTAAAGACAGAGCCGCGGCCAACTTCACTCTGAACTTGCAGTTCTGAATTGTGGAGCTCGAGCATTTTCTTGACTATCGCAAGCCCCAGACCAGTTCCAGCCGAACTTTGCGCCTTTGCCGTGGAACTTCGATAAAAACGATCGAAAATATACTCGAGATCTTCTTCGGGAATGCCGACGCCAGTATCGCTGATCGATGTAATAATCGAGTTCTCTTGTTGAGTTACTGTAATTTGTATCTCTCCTGCTTCGTTCGTATAGCGAATAGCGTTCTCGATGAGATTGAGTATAACCGTTTCGATCATCTGTGGATCTGCCGAAACATATTTGAGTTCTTCAGGTGCTGTGTAATCCATTTTTATTTGTTTCTGCTTCGCTAGTGGGAGAAACGCATTATAGGATTCATCTATCATGTCGGTGATGGAGAAGGATTCGATTATCGGTTTCTTATCGTCACTCGATAGTTTCGATAGCTCGAACAGCTGCCCGACGAGCTTATCTAAACCACGACACCGGTTGAGGCTTTGTTCGAGGAATTCGAGGCGTTGCTCAGCCGTAAGTCTCTCCTCTCGCACGATAAGTGTTTCAAGGACGCTGTGCATCAAGGTCAGTGGACGACGGAGTTCGTGCGAGATATTGGCAAAAAGTTGTCTCCGTCGAGAATCGACATTCTTAAGGGAGGCAATATGTGCCTCTATCGTGTCGGCCATCGAGTTAAACGCCTCGGCATGGGTGCCAATCTCATCGTTTCGGCCACTGGCAATTCTTTGCGAGTAATTTCCCTCACGAAACTCATTGAGAACTCGAGTCATCTGCGAGAATCGTCGGGTAATCGCGAATAGCACGAGCAGTCCGAGGAGTAATGCCAAGAGGAGGCCGAAGGAGAGGAGCGCAGCACCGGAGATGGTCATTTCGTTGGTGCCGTACATCGCCTTGGCCGCTCGAAAAGTCGTGCCATTGAGGACGACATACAGCCACGCAGGTTGACCATCGAATTCTATCTCAGCGGCAGAAAAAACCGTTCGCCGATCCGTTCCCCGTCCTGGTACAACGCCGTATATTGGCTGTTTGAGCTCAGCATTAAATTGAAGAAAAGCTTGTATCGTGCTTGGGAGTGTGGGGGAGGGAGGGATGGCAAAGGGATATCTCGTGAAGAGTATCTCACCTTTACTGCCTACAATATAAAGGTCGATTCGAGGATTGATCTCACTCATTCGCAGGAATGCTCGCCCAACTGCTTCGCGTTCAACTGGTTGTTGCAACACCGGCTGCAGCTCTTTGGCAATGCTGGCAGCGAGATTCCAGTTTACTCGCTGAAGGGTGGTGTCCTGAGCGAACTCCCATTTTACCCAAAGTGCGTAACAGGAACCGACAACCGTCAGAATCACGAGTCCGAGAAAGATCAGACTGAGCTGAAAAAAGAGCGTTCGTCGTAGCGGAGTCATGCCGTGCTAGTCTTCAAATTCCGGGGCCTCTACAAATCGATAGCCAATTCCTCGTACGGTCAGAAGATAGCGAGGATTCTCATGATCGTCTTCTAGTTTCTTTCTCAGTCGAGATATCGTTAGACTCACAGAATGCTCGTAGGAAGAAAGTGATGAATCCCAGACATGACGAAGAAGTTGCTCCCGTGAATAAGGACGTCCGGGATGCTCTGAGAGAAAGGCCACCACATCGTACTCTCGAGCGGTGAGTGCGATTTCTCTCTCGCCGCGAAACACTTTACAGCGATAGGTGTCGATAAGGAGGTCTCCAAATCTACGCTCTTCACCGCCTTCCGCTCCTCCCGCCGCTGTCGAGGCAACCTTTGAGCGCCGAAGCAGGGCACGTACTCGCGCGGTAAACTCCGCGAGCTGGTAGGGTTTCGTCACGTAGTCATCAGCACCGGAATCAAGTCCAACTACTTTGTCCACCTCATCAGAACGAGAGGTGAGCATTAGAATCGGCACAGTTTCATTCACGGCACGTATGCGACGGCACACTTCAAAACCATCCATTTCGGGTAGCATGCAGTCTAGGACAATTAGGTCGTATGTGCCTTCAAGCGCTTTATTGAGGCCTGTAACGCCATCATGAGCTGATTCACAACTGAAGCCAAGATCCTCGATGTGGAGTTTCATAACTCCTACAAGCTCAACATCGTCTTCGATCATCAACAATTTTCCGCCTTCCATTCTAACAACCCTCCATCCGTTTATTTCGTACAAAACACATTTTCTTCAAAGCGATCGCTAATTTCATCGCATGCTGGAAACATGGTAACCGCTTCACCTTGCTTCGGATCGCCGGATTGTCCACGATATTGCAGCTCACGAAAAAGCAGACCCCGGCATCGCTTGCTCACCTTCCCAACCAAGAGACTGCCTGGGGGATCACCGACGCATCCACTCTCTCGCCAAAAGTACTTGCTGACTCGCCCAAGGCCAAATCGCAATCCAGCTGAAATCGTCTGCTTGGAGATGAATTTAGACTCATGCCACCGCTTTGATGAGACGCCCCAAAAAAAACCGTTTCTAATTTCTCCGAGTTGGTATCTTGCGGTGTTTACCTTTGTGCAAAGCAATTTGTGGCCCTTCCCCTCGCCACAAAGTCCATACTGGAGTAGTGGGATTCGAGTGCAGTCCTCGCCCAAGCGAAATCCCGTCGCGATATACTGCTCTGGACATTGCTCGAATACTTCGACCTGCTCCTTGAGAAGTATGTCGCTCGAGGGCAGGGGGCAACAACTACCGAAGACGGGCACGGCCGCAGCAGGTCGCCTCAGCCCACCTGGTGGTGTGGCTCCGTAGTAGGCGAAACCAGTTGGACAGCGGACTTCCTTTCCAACGTCTTTGTGCATATGGTCTCCGTTCCCCCATTGGCCGGTCTCCGGGTTGTACCCGAGGCAGATACGCGGCTGTATCTCGGGCCTCTCTGCCCCTTGCGCATCCAGTTCTTGGCTAATTGCCGCGTTTGTCAGCTCTGCGGTCGGCGATGCAAGCAGGGACAACGGAAGCAATAGGACGAAAGAGATATAATTAATAGAAAAGTTCATCTCAGATATATATATGGACGATGGAACTATCAGCTGCTGTGCTGAAACGTATCAGTATCTTATCAAGGACTCTGGGATCGGCGATAGTGCTTCTTCCGGCCGGTTGCTTGAGCGGCCAATACTGCTTAGGAACTGGTTTTAGATGGGGTTTCAGCCAATAAGCGGAGAAATTCGTACTGATAAATGCCGCTATCGTGTCCATCAGCCCAACTCATGCCAATAGCGTAATTCCCAACCTGCCAGAGCTCTCTAAGGTCAGTTTCCTGCTCAACTGTGGCCGAGACTACCTTTAACATGGATTTACCTCCACCGAGTGGCTTGCTGTGAGAACCCTCTCCCCGTGCCTCCCGACAGCTCGCACAAGGGCATTGCTTGCGCAAAGTCACCGCGTCAATTTCCGAAACTGCCTGGTCTGACCAGGTGATTGCAATGCCTGTGCCGATGTCGTTCTTGGAATTCGGACCTGTGGGATCGGCTTGCTTGGTTAGGCGACGTAACTCGATCGGAACGGCAGCACGTTTGGACATGATCAGAGGCAACGCTCAAGCGTATACTCGGTAAGGGCGAAAAACTGGTCTCGAGTCTTTGCGTCGACATTCTCCAGTTCGCTCAGCGCACGATTAGCTCGAGTTGCGTACTCTTTTGCATAACCTCGCGCTTGATTAACAATGTCAGTTTGTTTGATGTGGTTTAGGGCATGCTGACAAGCATCTTTGGTCGGCTCAGTTTTCTCGAAGAACTCCTTGGCCTTTGGATCGCCACTTGCAAGCCAAAGAATATTTATCAAAGAAGGAGTTTTCTGCTTTAAATCAGTTCCGGCTGGTTTACCGAGTAAATCTTCATCAGCAACGATGTCCAAGACGTCATCAACCATCTGAAAGGCAATCCCGGCATTTTCGCCGTATCTTGCGAGAAGATCTATTTGCTCGGCCGGGGCTCCAGCCAAATGGGCGCCGATTTTTGTAGAGAGCGTAAAGAGAGAAGCAGTTTTCTTCTTGATGATAGTGACGTAATCATCGAAATCGATTTGTCTATTTGCGGTGATACGACCCTCGAGAACTTCTCCTTCGGTCAGTTCTATACAAGCGTTTTCCGTTGCTTCAATGACGAATCGATCGAGGCGGGCGCAAAGACCGAAGGCCTTAACCAACAAAAAATCACCGGTGAGTAGCGTCGAGGCCAGCCCGTATTTGCTATAGGCCGAGGGTTGGCTGCGTCGGGTTATCGATTTATCGATGATGTCGTCATGGAGCAGGGTTGCCATGTGTATCAATTCGATACCGGCAGCTGCATCGATCAAGGCTGGTGTCGCAGTTGACATACCGCAAAGACGCGAAGTCATAGTGGTCATTAGCGGCCGGACGCGTTTTCCACCTAATCGCAGTAAATATCCTGAGATTTCAGTAAGCTGTGAGGCTTCGCTACTAAGACAGGAGCTTATTCGCTTCTCAATCTTGTGTAGCGTTGGGCTTCCCGCGATGAAAGCGCGCTTTACGGACTGACTTAGAAGTCCCAAGCGATCTTGTTTCTCGGCAGATGTCGGTAGGATAGACGCCATTGGGGCAAGCTAGTACTATGTAATTCTTTCCCTTAATTCGCCTCATCTTCTATCAGATTGCGGAAGGAAAGGCACCCTGGGATATCGCAAATATTTAAAGCCGATTAATTCTATGTGTGAATAAACGAATGCTTTGCGGAACAAGTGCTTCATCAAAAGGACTCGATGACTGGGCGCGCGAGGAAGTCGCCAAGTTAGATTCACTCTCTCGCCGTCGCAGTCTCACGACGTACGACGTCACGGGGGAGGATCCGAATACGCACGGCTTGCTCCAGCACGAAGGAAAATCATTTCTCAATTTTTCCTCGAACGACTATCTCGCATTGAGTTGCCACCCGCTGGTGGTTGAGCGCTTTTCCCAGTGTTCGGCTGTTGGCTCTGGAGCCTCACGCTTAGTTACGGGAAATCGCAGTTCGCACCAGTTGCTTGAAAGTGAGTTTGCTGCGTTTTGTCAGTACCCAACCGCTTTGCTTTTTGGTTCGGGGTACCTCGCCAATTTAGGCGTACTATCAAGCCTTGCCGGTAGACATGACGTAGTTTTCTCCGATCGGCTTCTGCATGCAAGTTCTCTAGACGGAATACGAATTGCAGCTGCAAAACATGTTCGATTTCGCCACAATGATGTACAGCATTTGCGTGACCTTTTGGAGCGTGAGCAAGAGACGAGAAAGGCAGATTGTCGTTTTCTCGTAGTGACTGAGTCCCTGTTTAGTATGACGGGCGATTTCGCTCCGCTTGAAGATATTGTGACGCTTGCCGAAGAGTATGAAGCAATCGTGGTTGTCGACGAGGCCCACGCGTTGGGCGTGGTCGGTCCAGGGGGGCGAGGACGTGTGGCTGAATGTGGACTGACTGCCCGAGTCCATATTTGCACCGCATCTTTTGGAAAGTCTTTTGGTAGCTATGGTGGTGCAGTGCTTTGCTCCGAACAGGTGCGTAGCTATTTGGTTAACTCTGCTCGGTCTCTGATATTCAACACTAGTTTGCCACCCGCAGTGGCCGAAGCCAGTCGCGCGAGCATTGAGGTGCTGTTGGCGCAGCCGCAGTTAGCCGAGCAGTTGCGCCAGCGGGTTGAGTCGTTTCGACGCGAGCTTCGTGCGACGCAGTACCCGGTTGATTCGGACAGTCAGATAATTCCAATTCGTTTGGGGAGCAACGAAGCCGTACTTCGTTTATCGGAGCAACTTCGTGCCCGTGGGATAGTTGCCGTCGCAATTCGACCCCCGACTGTTCCCGAAGGAGAAGCTTGTATTCGACTGTCTGTCACCTTGCACCATTCTGCTGAAGTCCTCTCCGAGACAGCTGCTTGTCTTGTCGAAGAAATAGAGCGGGGTGCTGCCTAGTGTCGGTTGAGAGGGGTGTGGTGGCGGTAGCAGGGTGGGGCTTTCAGTCTAGCGTGTTAGAAGAGCCGCTGCGTCGTCTTGGCAACGGAGTCCGATTCTATTCCCTCCAGGATTTGGCTCAGCAAGAA
>CBDUGV010000113.1:0-12562 GCA_965366815.1 uncultured Bdellovibrionales bacterium
ACGCCGTATCGGGGCACTTATCGTTGTTCGTCGAGATGTTGGCCTGGAAGAATACACGGAGCATGCTGTTCATATAGATGCAATGATATCTCACCAGCTCCTAGCCAGTATCTTTCTACCCAACTCTCCTATTCACGATGGAGCGGTCGTTGTTGAGGCAGATAGGATTGTCGCCGCTGGTGCCGTCCTGCCACTGACGTTTAATCCCAGTATAAGCAGCCAATATGGCACTCGACACCGTGCTGCTATAGGCCTGTCAGAGCGAACTGATGCCGTGATGGTTGTCGTCTCAGAGGAGACCGGTGGTATCTCGTTAATTCGCGAAGGACGAATGACCAAAGACCTCAATGAAAAGACGCTCTATAACGCTTTGCATCGCCTGACTGTGTTTCGGCACCAGATTCGGCGAAGGAGTGACCGTAAGAAAGTAGCGAAAGAAGAGCCAAAGGCTACGAATGGTCTCGAAGCACCGGAAGCCGAAGCTGCTGAGGTGAAAAGCTCGGTGAAAACAGAAGCTGGAGAGACTAGGAGCGTGATCGAGAGTGAGGCAGAAGTGCCAAACGAAGACACATCGGACAACAACTCAGAAGAAACGTCGGCGCAATAAGCATGGCCTCCCTTTTCGGCGAAAATTTTGGATTGAAAATAGTCTCATTAGGGCTTGCCCTCTTGCTTGAGATCTATTTTTACAGCCCGGATAACTCCGTGGTAGCTGCCTTTACGGCTGGAGTTGATTTAGTCGGGCTGCCACCATCAACTATGGTAATTCACCCGCCGGAAGCGCAGGATGGAATTTCGGTACGGGTCCAGGTCCGTGGGCCGAAACCCCTTATCGACCAGGTGCGGTCGGTACAACAGCGATTTCGTGTCGCACCACCGACCGGATCCGGGAATAATTTCAATTTGGTGTTTAACGAAGCAGCACTTTCTTTGCCGGCGGGTGTAGAAATACTGAGCATTAAACCCGAACGCCTTGCGATTAAAACTGAGCGGGAAGTTAAAAAGGAATTGCTCGTGGTGCTCGATAAGACAGGTGAGCCACCGAAGGGCTTCCAGCTTGATGAGATTAATGTATTTCCCGACACGGTTGTGGTGCGCGGACCGATGACTCGGGTCGGAAAGTTGCAGGCCGTTGAAACAGAAGTTGTTGATGTCTCTGAATTTCAAGAGCCAGCACGCCTCGAGGTCGCTCTGAAAGATCTAGGAGATTTGATCTATCCTTCGGTAACCTTGGTCGCGGTAGATATTAAAGTAAGTGAGACCCCAAAGCAAAAATCACTGTCTCAGGTAAACGTGAAAGTTCTCGCGCCGACTGGTTTTGCTGCAACGGTGCAACCGACCAAAGCATCGGCAGTGCTGTCTGGACCACCGTCAAAGCTTGCTGCAATTACAGATACGACTCTGTCGTTGAGTGCAGACGGAAGAAATCTTGGTGTGGGGAGGCATTCGGTAGCGTTGACGGCTGAGTTGCCAGAGGGTGTCAAGATAGTGAATACGATACCTGCGAAAGTAACTGTAATATTGACGTCAACAGCAACGCCTCAGGAATAGGAGTTATGGCACGATTGTTTGGAACTGACGGTGTCCGGGGTAGGGCAAACGTTCCGCCGATGGATTCAGAGACCGTGCTTCGACTCGGGCGAGCCGCCGCGCATGTCTTGCGCAAAGGAAGATCTAAATGCCGTGTGTTAATCGGAAAAGACACACGTCTCTCAGGGTATATGTTGGAGACCGCTCTTGAAACTGGATTGGCTTCGATGGGTGTAGATGTTTTGCTCGTTGGACCACTTCCCACCCCGGGCGTTGCCTTCATGACCCGCAGCATGAGAGCGGATATCGGGATCATGATTTCTGCTTCACACAACTCTTATGAAGATAATGGCATCAAGTTTTTTGGCCCGGATGGCTACAAACTCCCAGACGACGTGGAAGATGAAATTGAACGTCTGATGCAACCAGGTGCGCTCGATGAGTTGCGGGCCAGTCCGGACGAAATCGGCAAGATGTATAGAATTGATGATGCTCTAGGGCGCTACATTGTCTACCTGAAGAGCTGTGTCCCGAAGGGATTTAAGCTTGATGGCGTCAAGGTGGTGCTCGACTGCGCTAACGGAGCGGCCTATCGAGTTGCGCCGATGGTGTTTTCTGAATTGGGAGCCAATGTCATTTTGCTTGGTGACAAGCCTGACGGAAAGAACATTAATTTAGACTGCGGAAGTACTCAGCCAGAGAGAATGATACAGGCGGTGAAGGATTCCGACGCGATTTGTGGAATCGCCTTTGACGGGGATGCCGACCGAGTAATCTTTTGTGACGAGAACGGCGAGTTGGTGGACGGAGATCTGCTAATGGGGCTCAGCGCAATTGAGTTTAAGAAAGCTGGTCGACTGTCTGGCAATGCAATTGTTGGAACGGTCATGAGTAATCTCGGATTGGAGAAATCACTTGAAGCGCAGGGGATCTCACTCGTTCGGGCCGGGGTCGGAGATCGCTACGTGCTTGCTGAAATGCGGAGCCGAGGTTTGAATGTAGGAGGCGAGCAGTCCGGACACCTTATTTTTCTCGATCACAATACGACTGGAGATGGGGTCTTGTCGGCACTGATGGTGCTTTCGGTGCTACAGGAGTCTGGCAAACCTCTCTCTTCCTATCAATCGCTTATCGATCGCTATCCTCAGCTATTGATCAATATTAAAGTAACAGAGAAGCCGCCGTTTAAGTCATTGCCCAAAGTCCAAGAAGTTCTAGCTGAAGTGACGAAAGAGTTAGGTGAGCGAGGGCGGGTGTTGCTTCGCTACTCAGGTACCGAACGAAAGGCCCGCGTGATGGTCGAGGCGGATGATGATGCCTTATGTCGGAATTCGGCAGAAAAGCTTGCGGCGGTAATTAGAGCTGAAATTGGAAGCGAGTAGACTGTTCTAGTCGGACTTGTAGCGTTTTTTTAAGGCTTCTGAGTAATCCGTAATATCGAGAAACGTCTTGCCTTCAGGTTCCTTGAGAAGCTTGTCAGTTTCCTCGTCCTCGTCTTCCTTTTTGAAGTGCAGGGCGAAGTCGAGGAGCACTTTTATGAGCACCGCAATCCCGACAATACTAAAAACAAAGAAGAAAAGCGTACTGATCGCGCTTGGGTCGGTCACCGATAAGACAGCGGTCCCGACAAATATCAATACAATCAGCATCATGAAAAAACGTAGCACAGGCTCCTCCGCCGGAGTGGTTTTTTGCTCTGCTGTCTGATAGCCGGTAGCAGATCGGCCACTCTGTCTCTGTTAGTTGGTAGGCAAGTATGGCATATTATGCCACATGAGAATACTAACACCAGAGGAGATGTCGGCCGCTGATCAAGCGACATGTACTGACTTGGGCGTGCCCGCGCGAGTGGTAATGGAGTGCGCTGGGCGGCAGGTCGTGAGTTTTATTCTTAAAACCTATGCCGAGGTACTACACGAAGGTGTGCTGGTGCTGTGCGGAGGGGGCAACAATGGTGGAGACGGCTACGTTGTTGCTCGGGCTCTTCAACTCCTTGGTGTTCCGGTTCGAGTGCTAAGCGTCAAACCGCTGGCCGATCTACGAGGGGATTGTAAGGCCAATCTCGAATCTTTTGGCTGCTGTGGTGGCGTAGTTGAGGAGTTGCAAGAGTCGCAATGGCAGGAACAGATTGCCTATCTCTCGAATTGCGGTCTTCTCGTCGATGCGGTCTATGGCACAGGCCTAAGCGGCGCGACGAAGGGATTTGTTGCAGATATGTTCGCTTTTCTCAACAGTGAACGCGAACACCGCTATCTGCCAATAGTCGCTATCGATGTCCCCTCAGGCGTTGAGGCGAGCACCGGGAAGGTGCATGGGCAGGCCCTGCAAGCGTCTGCAACTATTTGTTTGCAAGCACTCAAAATTGGCAACGTCGTATTCCCGGGCAGTTCGTTCTGCGGTGAGACGTTCTGTGTTGATATTGGCGTATCGATTGACTCGATTCCGGTGAATCGTTTTCTCCTGAATGAAGCGTATGTCGCACTGGTACTGCGAGAATTCCTGCCAACTGAAGCGGAAGTCCATAAGGGAGTTCGCGGTCATCTGGCAGTACTTGGTGGGAGCTCTGGTCGCTATGGGGCACCAAAGTTGAGCGGCGAAGCGGCACTTCGTTGCGGGGCTGGTCTGGTAAGCATGTTTCTTCCAGCCTCAGCGGCTGCGATAGTTTCACCACAATGCCGCGAATTGATGTGTACTGCGCTCCCTGACGAATCAGATGGGCATTTTGCATCCGAGAGCGCCGATGCCGTCGAGGAGGAGCTACAGAATAAACAGGCGATGGCGATCGGCCCAGGCCTCGGCACTACTCAAGGTGCGAAGCAGCTGCTACAGCGAGTGCTTGAGGTTGCAGCCAAGCGTAAGCTGCCGCTGGTAATCGATGCCGATGGTCTTAATTTGTTAGCTGAGCATAAAGAGCTTCAGGAATTACTGGGTGCTCATGTGGTATTGACGCCACACCCTGGTGAGATGGCTCGCCTTGTCGGCAGCTCGAGCGCTGAGATTCAACAAGATCGACTGGCGATTGCTGAGAAATATGCAGCTAAATGGGGCTGTTGGTTAGTGTTGAAAGGGGCTCGAACAATCATCGCCGGTCCAGACGGGCAAGTGTCGATCAATCCAGCTGCAACCCCGGTGCTGGCCACAGCGGGCTCCGGCGATGTGCTGACTGGGGTGATTGGGGCCTTTGCGGCCTCGGGCATACCCATCCAGTTGGCGAGTCAATGCGCTGTTTTCTTGCACGGTGCAGCGGGAGAGCTCGCCCAAGAGGATGCAACCGGAGTGTTCGGAACGACCGCCGGGGATTTGATTCGCTATATTCCAACTCTAATGAATGTCTTACCCAAGCTTGCCTCGCCTCCGGTTTCTGAAATGGTGCAGGTGCTTCCGGGGAGCCTTCATTTTGCAGCAGATGCCCTAGCGAATTAGCCTAGATTCAGACCGGGGAGATGACGTACCACGTGACAACGAGTAGCGAACAACTTGCATTGAGGATTTCCTCTCTCGCCGATTTGGGGAAACTCGCGACGGCTTTTGCAACACATCTTCCGCCCGATGCCGTTGTCGGATTGAGTGGCCCGCTCGGTGCTGGAAAAACCGAATTTGTTCGAGCGTTATTGACTGCCTGGGGTTCTAAAGAACAGGTGGTCAGCCCGACATTTGTATTGGAGACGATCTACTCGGTGCCAGCCTGGTCTGTGACACTCGACCCTGGCACACTCGACCCTGGCACACTCGACCCTGGGACACTAGAGTCTGGTTCACTGGAGACTGATCTAGCGCGGTCTGGTCCAAATACGGCGGAAGTTTCCGTCCATCATTGGGACCTATATCGACTTACGACAGATGAAATCCCCGAGGACTTACTTGAGTGTTGCGAGAGTCCAGAGTGCATGGTGTTGATCGAATGGCCCGAACAAGTCGCGGGCGTGGATGTTTTACTTGATTTTCGTATAATGCTAGATTTTGAGCCTCTTTCAGAATCGATTCAAGATTCCGAGTGTCTCTCAGAAGTTCGGAACATTTGTGTGAGCGGACCACCCGCATCCGCAGTGCTGAAAGCAGTAGCTACACTATTTACTACGTGAACCTTAAGCAAAAGGAGGCTTAAAGAAAATGTCAGACTTAGTAGTCATGAAATTTGGCGGCACCTCGGTAGGATCCTCGGAGCGGATCGGGGCGGTGGCTAAACGCGTGGCTTCGACAGTCAACAAGGGAAAACGAGTTGTCGTCGTCGTTTCGGCGATGAGCGGCGAAACCGATCGTCTGATTGAGTTAGGTCGGAAAGTCGGTGGCACCGGACAGAATGGCCGTGAATACCATCAGCTCGTGACCGCAGGGGAGCACGCCAGTGTAGCTTTAACTGCCATGGCCTTACAGCGTGAAGGAATCGCCTCCCAGTCCATGTTGGCTCATCAGTTGGATATCAAAACAAAATTCGTTTTTGGTCAGCATCTTATCAGCTCGATCGACACAACGCGCTTGCGGGAGCTTGTCGAGAAGGGGGTTGTTCCAGTTGTAGCAGGATTTCAAGGAGTGGACACCGAAGGTGCTTTCACGACGCTTGGTAGAGGTGGTTCGGATACAACGGCAGTCGCCTTGGCAGCTGCGCTTGATTCCTGCCGCTGTGAGATACTGACTGATATCGACGGAGTGTATACGGCACTTCCCTCTATCTGCAAGCAGGCAAGGAAACTTGATCGCTTGAACTACGAGGAAATGTTGGAGATGGCGAGTAGTGGAGCGAAAGTGCTTCAGTCGCGTAGTGTGAGTCTTGCACACAAGCATAAAGTCCCTTTGGTTGTGTGTTCAAGTTTTGAAGATAAAGAAGGAACAGAGATTTTAGAGGAGTACGAAGGAATGGAAGATGCCGTCGTATCAGGAATCACCTGTAGGACAGATGAGTCGAAACTGACATTGCGTAACCTCCCAGACGCTCCTGGCGTCGCAGCGAAGGTATTTAAAGCACTTGGCGACGCAGAAGTTGTTGTTGATATGATCGTCCAGAGTCAAGGAATGGGGGATCGTACGGCGATTAGTTTCACGGTGCCAAAGTCCGATGCGCAAATAGCGTATGATGCTCTCGTTGCGCTGACGAACGCTGAGATGCCGGATTCGAGTATCGAACTTGACAAGTCGATCGCTAAATTGTCGGTGGTGGGAGAGGGAATGCGCACGCATGCCGGTGTTGCTTCGCGAATGTTTGAAGTTCTCGGTCGTGAAGGAATAAATGCTCAGCTGATTACTACTTCAGAGATCAAGATTAGTGTTGCAATCGAAGAGAAATATTCGGAACTTGCGGTTCGAGTTCTCCATGAGGCGTTTATCGAGTCAGCGGATTAGTTTTTTCGTTGCGAAAAAGCCTATAGCTATGTAGCAAAATGATTGCTTGGGTGACTTTGAAGTGTAATGTAGAGTTTCCGTCGTTAACATAATGGAGAATAAAACGTGGCTGCTACTGTAAAGGTATCGAAACCAAAGAATGGAGTTCAGTATACTCAATCTGAATTCTTTACTCATTTTGCAGATTGCTGTGAGCTTGATAGCAAGAAGCAAGCAAAAGAAGTGTATGAGCAATTTGCCGGAATGATTCAGGCTGCTCTGAAGAAGGGTTTTAAAGTGCCCCTTCCAGGAATTGGCAAGATTCAAGTTCGACAATCAAAGGCTCGAATGGGTAGAAACCCAGCAACAGGTGAGCAGATTCGCATCAAGGCGAAGAAGCGTGTGCGCCTCACACCGAGTAAGGCTCTAAAAGAAGCAGTCCTTTAGTCTCTGGAGTCTGGATCATCGGCTGGGTTGTCTCGGCTGGGTTGTCCTTTGCTGGGTTCCTGTAAGTTGGGTTCTTCTTGACTGGCGAGCATCGACTGTATGAGAAAGCCCCGTTGGTTTTATGCCTTCGGGGCTTTTTTGTTTCATCCCTTCGAGCAAGCAGTAATCTCTGACGTAATTCTGCCTTGAGTAAGAGAATCCCCTACCGAAGAGACCCAATACGCTCTATTTCTTGCAAAATTTCTTCAAGCTAGATTCCTACATGCGCAGCGAATCAAGCAATAAAGCTATTCAGCAAAAGTAATTTCCTGCCGATTATTATACTCGCGGGAGGATTTTAGCGGTTTACCCCGTGTGGCTTGAAAATAGTATGGGACTGAGTAGTGATAGTACCTCGCATTCCTAAAAGTACATTTCTTTTTCTTCTCGCAGCGATGCTGTTATGGGCACCTGCTGCCAAGGCGCAGATAGCCCGCGACTACGGTGGGCTCTCGTTTGTAGTTGAGGCAGGCGATATCACGCCGGAAGTCCCGGAGTCCTCTATCGATTCGCTCGACGTATTGGAGAGTTCTACCATATTGCCAGCTGAGGAAGTGATGAACCGCAAGTTCTATCACGCGCTGAATGATGTTCTGGCAAACAATTTCACCGGTGCCGCACAGAAACTGCGATCCGTTCGAGGAATCTCCTATAAACAGGGGTATACTGGCCTGCCTGATTACTCGATTGAGCTAATCGGTCGAGCAAAGGCATCAATGGCCGAAGGGCGAGACCAAGCGGCAAAATTTCTCATAGCCCAAGCAGTTGAACTCTCTCCTGATCATCCACGAGTGAACCTTCTTGCAGCATCGTTTTACAAGTTGGTTGGGGTGGGGAATGCACTTTCCTATCTTGGTACTACGTTTGCTAGTATGCATAGATATCCGTTTTTCTTCGGGACCTTGATTCTAAATTTCCTTCTCGTTGGCTTGGTTGCGATGACAGCATCGTTCTTAGTTGTTTGTGTCATCCAGTTGCTACGCAACGGCGAATTGCTGTTGGCTGAATGTGCCAAGCCATTTACCATTGGTATTGCGCAGGGACTGTCCAGTCTTCCTCTTTTTTCCGGAATTCTCGGTGCGTTAGCTGTCTGGTCCCTTGTCTTGAGCTACTTCAAGAAAGGCTGTCGTTGGCTTGCTCTGATGAGTGGGCTCGCAATTCTCGCTTGGGGCTGGGGAATTCCACGCATGAGTATGATGGGCTTCAATGCTGAGACTGAGTTATTTCGGGTTTTGGAAGACATCAATACTGGTGGCTACACTCCTCTTGGCGACGAATTGCTGTTTGAAGAGCTTCGACATCGGCCATCTGATTCATACCTCTTGTTTGCGGCAGCTCAATCGCTCCATAGAAAGGGCTTAGAATTTGCAGCAAGTGGCCTCTATCAGGAGGTGCAGGTACTCACTGATGAGCGGAGCTCGCTCTACAGCACCGCCGCTCTCAACCTCGGGGCATTGTTCTATCGCGATCGTCGTCTGGCTGAGGCAAAAAAGGTGCTTGAGCAACTAGAGAAACGACGGATTGAGTCATTTGAGCTGTACTATAATTTAGCGCTCGTGCATCTCGCGTTACTGGATACCGCTAACCATCGTGAATACTACAACAAAGCTCGCGCCTATGATCGAGGCAAGCTTGATGCGTTGGTAGTGAGTACTCAAGAGTCGGCTCGTGTATTACACGGGAGATTGCCTTCCTCGGAGCTTTCTCCTCTCCTAATGCGGCGACCCCCCTGGCTTACCAATGAGTCGTATCAGAGCCTCGTGGAAGCACAGCAGCGGCTTGCTGCCTCCCTAATGATAGGTGGAAATCCATCGATGCTTCTATTCTTTGGTTTTCTTGTAGCTGGGCTTGGTGGAGCGGTGCAAATGCACTGGTCGCGTAAGAAAAAGAAAAAGCGTGCGACTATCTCGTTTAGTCGAATCTTAGAGCCAAGTCGTAGTTCGATACTTTGGTGCGCGCTGCCTGCTGGCATGTCATTGGCGGGGAATAGCCCTATCCGGGGATCTTGGGTGTTTGGGCTCGTGCTAGCGCTGTTGATGTTCGCCTTCGAGGCACCCATGCGATTATTTCAGGCGCTCCCAATAGAAGTAAGTTTTTCAAACATGCTCTTTGGGATGGCGATTATACTGGTCACCATTTCCATCGGTTGGTCCCTATTGTTACGCCGTGGATACGAGGAGTTTAAGTAGACAACCATGTTTAATGCACCATCATTTGAAGCAGCAATGCAAACGCTCTCTCGCTCGAGCGCGAATGGTATTTTGCATGTCACCGGTGAGGTCTCGACGTTAGCATTGGTCGTGGTGAACGGACAGATTGTCCACGTTGAAGATGCTGCGGTTCCACAGCATTTGGCGATATGCATGATGTTGCAACAGGCCGGTTGTCTTGCCGATACGGTTGTCGAGCTGTTGGGGAAATCTGAGATATCTCTTGAGCAATTGCGACAAGTCCTAGTTTCCAAGAATTACCTAAGTGAGTGGGAGTTTGATCAGGCAAAGCGTGCGTATGAGCTGAACCTCCTCTATGGCCTTCGTGAATTCGAAGGGCTTGACCTCGAGTTTTCTGAAGCCAATGTCTCGCCAGGACCTGCCGATGTGCTATCCGTTCAGCCGACTCAGATATTGCTCGATCTTGTTGAGCTTGATCTCGATGAAGAAGAATTTACAAAGGTGTATGGCTCGAAAAACTCTCTAGAGCAGTTCCTCGTCCTCAATGAGGTCGATGAGCAGGTTCTCTCCAGTGATGAACGAATTGTCTGCGGAATCATTTCAGACGGCTGTACTACTGCTGATGTGTTTGAGCTCAGTTTGCTAAGCGAACAAGCGGTCGTGGGCTCTCTTATGTCGCTCCACTCAAAAGGCTTTGTGACCGTCAGTGGCGATGCACCGTTAGACATAGATAGCAATCAACACGAGAGCGAATTCTCAAGCTTGGAGGAGGATGCTCCGCTATTTGAGGGCTTGTTTGATGACGAGCTTGAAGCGGAAGCATCTGGCGATGTGTCAGCAGGAGACGGCGTATTTGACGGCCAGGGAGTCTGGGGAGCCTTTGACGGCGTGGACAGTGTCGATGGAGAAATCGACCCGGGTCAGCCAGTTGATTTTGAATCAGATGAGGACGAAGACGAGTTTGAAGATGATGATATGGCGTTTCCAGCCGAGCTCGAAGCTGAAAGCAACCGCTGGGCAGAAAAAGAAAACGACGAATCAAACTTCAGCGGCCCAGTAGCTCTCCTTCGATCTATTAATTATCGTCTCACCGAACCAGCTGTGATTCAAAACATTGTCATCGTTGCAACTTCGATCTACCTATTAGTCTTTGCATTAATCGTGCCTGACCAAGTCGAAACTTGGTTTCACGCCCTAGCCGATTTCACCAACATCCCCCGATAATCAGTTTGGTCTCTATCACTTAATTGTATTAAAGTGACGGAACGTATTTTTTTTGCAACGCTTTTTTGGCATTGTGCTCCTTAGTTTTTTCTTTGGTGTGCATAGCATTCATGTTACACTGAAGAGGTAGGTTTTTTGTTGAGGAGTATTCCCAATGGAAGAAAAAATCAGTACTCATGACGATTCGATTGTTGTTGAGCAGAGTGGGGAATCAGACCGATTGGCGCAGATTGAAGAACCGAGTTCTTACCTCGATCCCCCTGGGCCGTCGGCGATTGCTTCTCGAGTCCGTTCATTGAAGAGTTCGGTTTTTACGGTTGCGGAAAAACGAGATCGAATTCCCCAGCGACTTTTCTGGTCGTTGTTCCTTTCCGAAGTTGATGAAATTAAACGCAAGAAGGCTCGCAAACGTGTGCTCAATGCCTTGTCGTAATGTTCATTTTCGTGACGATTTTTCGGATAAATTACAACAGCATATTACTACTTAATTAATTATCTGGGCCCTGAGCCGCCAGTTCTGGGCGGGGACAAGTGATTATGCTAATTTAACGAAACTCTGAGAATTTTTGACCATCCTACCGAATACGTGTCTTTTTTGTCTTAGGGGCGCTGTATCGTAAACAAATTTAGCTTAGGGCGATACCCGTCGTGAGTGAGCGATTTATAGATAAATATGAAATTGTCGCCACAGTTGGGCGAGGCTCGATGGGAGTGGTCTATAAGGCCCGGGATCCAGAGATCGGTCGACTTGTAGCGATTAAGACGCTGAAGTCGGTCTATATGGGCGACGATCCGGCGGGCGAAGAAGCGATGCAGCGATTCCGCCAAGAGTCGCGCTCGGCCGGGAAACTACATCATCCAAACATCGTGACGATTTTTGAAGCAGGAAAAACTGAGAGCGGTTCTCCCTACATCGTTATGGAATACATCGAAGGGAGGAGTCTTGAAGGGATGGTGGCTGATGACGGTCCGCTCGATCCTCTGGCGGTGATTCATTATCTCGGACAAATCGGTAGCTCAATTGATTATGCTCATAGTCAAAACGTGATTCATCGAGATATCAAACCGAGCAACATAATTGTCGATTCCTGCCACAAACCGTTTCTTGTCGACTTCGGCGTAGCAAAACTCAGCGACACATCTCTTACGCCAGCTGGAACTGTTGTCGGCACACCGAGCTATATGTCACCCGAGCAAATCCGTGGCGCGACCTTGGATGGGAGAACTGATTTATTTTCTCTCGGAGTTGTTGCCTTTGAATTGTTTACGGGAGTGCGGCCGTTTCCTGGCAATGACTTTACAACGGTAGTTAGTAATATCATGCACAAACCTCCACGAAGTTTTGATGAACTCGGAGTGGAGCTTCCGGCTGAGCTTGAACAAGTTCTTGCAAAGGGGCTCGATAAAGATCGCGAACAGCGATACCAAAGTTCGCTTGGTTTTGTTGATGCGCTTGCCGGGGTGTATTCAGTTGTAGTTGACGGTGCAGGTTTAGCTGGGGGATATCGTCCTGGTCAAAGCGTAACGCAGATTGCGTCCACTGGTGATCAATCGGTCTCAGCAGGTGCTTCAGGTGGAGGCGTCTCAGGTGGCAGTGCTTCCGCAGGTCAGGTCGTTACTCCGATCAGTGGCCCCTTGTCAGACAGCGCAGACTCTTCTACCAATGGCGTCGCTCGTGGAGATGATGATTTTGAAACGATGCAGCAGACTTTGCGCTCTGATTCTCCTTCGCTCGAACCAAGTGTTGAAGGGGCTGAGCAGAGGAGTACTTCCTCAAATGGCATGCTCAAGTTTGCGCTGGGGCTTGTCGCGCTCCTAGCTATTGTTGCTGGTGG
>CBDUGV010000114.1:0-12492 GCA_965366815.1 uncultured Bdellovibrionales bacterium
ATTGGCAAAGACAATCGCGCACTTTCTCTTTATGTACACGACGGCTATCGCTGGATGTCTGACCGAGACGCTCGAGCAATAGCCACGTATTTACTCAGCCAGGTTCCACAGCGGTCTGATATCCCACGACGGGAGTTGGGATTGTTCCAGCGAAAGCGGCTTGGGTTTATGGAACGTCGCAAGCAGGTGCGTGGTTATGTGCCAGCACTCTCCGACACGCAAGCGGTTCCCGAATACGGACGGTATCTCTCGCAGAATGTCGCCGGTTGTAAACGCTGTCATACGCCGCGAGATGGAATTCTCTACGATGGGAGTGAGTTCGCGGGGAGCAAGCCGCGGAGAAGAAAATCTCTCATAGACGATGTTGTTGCACTCACTGGACTTGGGGTCGAGTCACTGAAAAAAGCTGGTCGGTCGAACTCGGAAGGGGTGAGCGATTTACTTTCAGAGGAGGCGAAACGCCAACTTCCTCAGACTGCCGGAAATCAAACGGGTACGAAGGAAGAGAGTCCTACTACAGTGGAAGAATTGGCTCCAGCAGTTCAGGCGTTGCCGATGCCTCCCGGGGGCCCAGATATTCGAGGCAGCGTGGGATTACAGGGCTATACCCTTGAGGGAATCATTACCTATTTGAGCACTGGCAAGAACCCCGATGGCAAAGTTTCCAATGCGGATCTCTGTACATGGCCCTATTTCAACGGTATGACAAGCAAAGATAAGCAAGCGATCGCCCGTTATCTAAAGACACTCTAGCGCTTTCGATCGGTGTTTGTTGCCTTTCATCCGTTACACGTTTTTGGTTGAATTCTATTAGTCGAGCTACTCTACTGTCATGCTACTAGCAATTGAAACGAGTTGTGACGAAACAGGTGTTGCAATTTTTGCGAACGATTCCCTAGTGCCAAGTGTTGAGTTGCTTGCGAGCCAGGTAGCCCTTCACAAGGAGTATGGTGGGGTGGTGCCCGAGCTGGCAGCTCGACAACATATTGTTAACTTGCCGATACTGGTGCAGCAAGCCCTGGAAGAAGCCGGAGCCTCGATTGAGGATCTGAGTTCTGTTGCAGTCACGCGCGGACCAGGACTAAAGGGTTGTCTGTTGGTAGGCGTGTCGTATGCCAAGGCGCTTGCGTTTAGCAGGAAAATACCACTTTTGGCACTCCACCATATCGAAGGGCACCTTGCGGCTGGTGAGTTACTGCCGGAGCCTCAGCGACCTAAGCTCCCCTGCCTTTCTTTGGTCGTCTCCGGTGGGCACACAATGCTGGTGCACACTGAACGGTTTCGCGACTATCAGGTAGTTGCACAGACAAGAGACGATGCCGCGGGTGAGGCCTTCGATAAGATAGCGACCTTGCTTGGCTTGCCGTATCCTGGAGGCCCTTCGCTTGCCCGCAGAGCTGAACAGGGAGATCCAGAGGCGTATTCTTTTCCGATTGCACTTCGAGCGGATCCAGCCAGTTTTAGCTTTAGTGGAATGAAGACCGCGGTGTTGCGTGAGGTTTCTCGGATACCTGAGAAGCAGCGCAGCGAGCAGTTTATCTCTGATATTGCCGCTTCGGCACAGCGAGCAATTACTTCAGCTTTGATAGAAAAAAGTATTAAGGCTTGTCACTCTCTTTCGCCGAGTTCTTTCTTGTTAACCGGGGGTGTTGCGGCAAACAAAGAATTGCGAGCACGCTTGCACTCGGCTCTGGCTGAGATTGGAGTTGCCTTTGCGGTTCCAGAACAAAAGTGGTGCACTGATAACGCAGCGATGATCGGGGTTCTTGCACAAAGAGAAATGCACGAGCGAGCATCTCTCTACAAGCAATGGCGAGCAGCTCCCAGCGGTTTGGGTCCTGGAGTGGATTGGGATGTTGGCGCAGTTGCGCGCTGGCCGCTTGAGAATGGATAATTGAGAGCTTTCTCATGAATAGGCAACACATTAAGCAGCTGCTTCGAACTTATGATCTTGCTCCAAGTAAGCGGCACGGGCAGAATTTTCTGTTCGACTTGAGTCTCATCCAGCAGCTCATCGAATTTAGTGCGATATCGAATGACGAGTACGTACTGGAAATTGGACCGGGGTTGGGAGCGCTCACCGACAAGATTTTGGAGTTATCCAAGAATTCGCTTTTTGTCGAGATAGATGCGGGATTTTGCCGAATTCTAAAGGATCGCTTTGAGTTGCTTCGCGACGAGAATCGGCTGATAGAAGCCGACGTATTGACCCTCTCCGGCGAAGAGTTAGCTCAACGACTCGGTACTGATCGTTTCGTGGTAGTGAGCAACGTACCGTACTCGATCTCCTCGGAGATTATCCTTTGGTTGTTTCGAAATCGTCAGTTTGTGATTAGGGCTTGTCTGCTGTTACAGCGTGAATTTGCGGCGCGGATAGCAGCGCCTCCGGGAAGTCGGACCTATGGCTCACTCAGCGTGATGCGAGAGCTCTATGCCCAAGTGAGTAAAGGGCCGGTGATACCAGGAGATAGGTTTCATCCCAAAGCGCAAGTCGAGTCGATGGCGCTCTCGTTGGAAATGAGGGGGACACCGCTTGTCAGTCCACTCGATCACGAAGTGTTTGAGAGTGTGGTTCGGGCGGCCTTTGGACAACGACGTAAGACGTTGCTCAACAGTCTGTCGAATTCACCAACTTTTGGCGACAAAGACTGCGTGCGCGAAATCCTGGACTCCGTCGGAATCGATCCAACGCGACGTGCAGAAACACTATCCGTTACAGAATTTGCTAAAATCACCGCCTCGCTAGAACAGCAGCGGAGGACATAGAATCGAGGATACAAAGTAAGGTGGTGCCTGCCACAGTCCACCTCAATTAGTTCTACCCTCGAATTCTACAAATGCGGAGCTTCTAGCTCGTCTTCTTGATCTTGCCCTTGCTCTCGTCGATCAAAGAAATCTTCTGGAATCGCTCCAATCAGATTTTCTACTGAATCTCGACGAATTCGCCAATCAGCACCAACCTTAAAACCGTCGATTGCACCATCCTTGATAAGTTCATATACCTTCGGACGCTGAACGCGGAGCAAAGTTGACACCTCACGAACCGTGAGAAGCAACGGGGCTTCGTTTTGGTCACTCATACGTAACACTCCATAGCAAAACAGTACTACTTAACCTTATAGCCGCCGGTTAAGCGCATTAGCGCTATTTACCCAAAAGCTAATGCTAGTATCGGCAGATTTCCTCTTCTTCATTACAGCTTATATAGATTTAACCAGTGAAATAATCAGAGAAAATTAGGTAAGAACACCTGGGAAACCCTTAATAGAGAGTAGGGGAATCCTCTAGAAAACAGCTATTTACTGTGATTTCGGTGGGTTATCTAAATTGTTTTTTTCTGGGGCAGACTGCTGTTCTGACCGAACCTGGGCCTTATGGATCCGATCTATATCCAAATCAAACATCAAAGTATCGAGCTCACGAAACTCTTCTAAATGCTCAATCGCTTCTTCGAATCTACCTTGAGCCTCATACCAATGGCCGAGCCGTCGGAGGCGTTCCTGTACTAACGGTGGATGAACTCCTTTTTCCTTTGCTCTCACGTACTCTTGCTTTGCTTTCTCGACGTTGCCCAACTGCAGTTCGCAGTCGCCAATCAGTAAGCAGTAGAAATAGGGATTCTCATCTTTGGGTCGTGAAGGCTCATTAAGTCGATTTTGCATATGGATACGATACTCGACAATTGCCTCGTCACATTTGCCTTCTTCTCGAAGCCGTTCAGCCTTGGCTGCATGGGAAGATTTTGGAGATAGTGAGAACGGAAAGGTATTGAAGTAAAACTTACAACCATTGAGCAGGAGTAGCGCCCCTAGGGCAAGGAGAGCGGTGAGAACAGTTGATTTCAGTTGAGTGCGGATTCGATCCATTCCAGATACCCTCTCGTCGATGGCAGGGCATCGGGCGTTTTCTCGTAATTGATTTCTGGCCGACGTCGCCACCTTCTATGCCACCATATCCATTGCTCCGGATAGCGACAAACAAATTCCTCGAGCCGTGCCGAGAATGTGTTAACGACCTTCTGAAGTACTTCAGGGTCTTCAGCATCGTATTCTATTGGTTCAGTAGTTATATGGTGCTGCAAAGGTCCAGTGCGAACAATAAAAGAGGTCAATATTGGCAGCTTATTTCGAACGGCAAGCTTTATCAGCGTTGTCGGATACGCTGCTTGTACACCGAAGAATGGCGCGTACAAGCTCTCTAGTTTCGTGTCTTGATCGATCAGCGCTGCAACGACGCCTCCTCTTCGTATCGCTTTTACAAAGTTCCGAGTGGCGGTGCGTTCATCTCTCCATAAGGTCTCAACGCCGTAGTTCGTTCGAAGCTCCTGGAGAAGTGTTGCGAGAAACGGATAGTTCGGGAGGCGAGCGACTACCGATAATGGTATGCCGCAGCGTACATGATAGGCGGCAAGCAATTCGATACTTCCCAGGTGCCCACTGAGCGCAATCGCGCCTTTGCCTTGCCTGCAAACTTCGTAGGCATACTCTTGTCCACTCGAAGTGACATGCGCAATCACAGGTTTCGTATTTGGCGGGTCACCTGGTTCAACAACTCGGGTTAGTTTTGGTATCAGCAGTGATTCGCCAAGTGCTTGAGCGACGTGGGCAAATACGGATTTCGATAATTCCTCAGTGCTGAGCTTCTCCAGCCTGCAATTGTCTGGTGCAATATCTGGATTCTTTCGCAAATAGGACTTGGCAAGTTTAATCTGGGCTAGGTTGACACCAGTCTCTCGTGGGCGACGAGCGCCAAATTTCGTTCCGAGCCAAGCTGCGAGCCTGAGCAAGGGGCCAAGTGGTATCCAGGAGAGCAGGCGCTGCAGCAAACCGAAGAAAAAGAGTAAAATTGTTGAGTAGCGGTGAGTTCCCATGGACTAAGCGGATGGAATTTTTCAAATAGGCCAACTTTCGTGATGTTATCCAATAGGTGCTTGTGGTTAACTATAATCTCCGCATTCCTAGTTGTTGTGTCAAGTATTGGGTGAGAGTAAAAGATGCGTTTTCTGATCATAGTTCTGATATCGGCAATATTCTGGCTGAGCACAGCCTGCGATATGCCGCGGAGGGAGAACTCGTCCTCGAGTTCGGCTACTCCTGCTGGGCCAGCCGGAAGTGTCCCGAGTGCCGGGACCTTTGCCGAGGGGACTCCTTTTCCCGCTTTTACACTGGAGACTGAAGGTGAGGCCAAGGCCTCGCTCGCCGACTACAAGGGTAAGCTGGTGATGGTAAATTTTTGGGCAACTTGGTGTGCGCCTTGTGTTGCCGAAATGCCAGCGCTTGAGCGTCTCTATCAAACCTACAAATCTGATGGTCTGGAGATTATTGCCGTTACCGTAGACCCCAAGGATGCATGGCCAGAGGTGCGCAAGTTCACCGAGCGCACGGGTCTAACCTTCACCATCGCCTATGATCCGGATATGACCGTGCCGCCTAAACTAGGTATTACTGGTTTCCCAGAAACTTTTTTTGTCGGGCCTGAGGGTGAGATGCTCTCGTTTCTTGACCCAGATACCAAGAAATCTTCAACGCGAATAATTAGTGATCGACCTTGGGACTCAGAGCTCTTTATAAAGGCTGTGGGTGCCCTACTGAAAAAGCATATGCCAAATGATTCCAACTCTAATTGAAATTCCCCTGCCATTTGGCTGGGGAAGTTTACCACTTCACAGCTTTGGCTTGTCGATGGTCCTGGCGTTTCTCGCCGCGTGGAAAAGCCTCTCGCTCTGCCTTGAAGCGGACGGCGAGGACCCGGCGATTGCTGAGCGAATGGTCACATGGGCGGCGATTGGTGGAATCGTTGGCGCGCGACTTTGCTATATTCTCAGTTTTCCGCAGGGCATTTTTAACGATCCGCTTCGAACCATATTTGGCGGAGCCGGTTTCGTCTTCTACGGTGGATTTATCGGTGGCGCATTTGCCGTATGGTGGCTGTTGCATAGAGCCAAGAAGGATTTCTTCCATTATGCAGACCTGACGGCTCCCAGTTTGGCAATTGGCTATGCCGTTGGACGAATTGGCTGCCAAATTTCGGGCGATGGTGATTACGGAATTGCCAGCGATCTCCCCTGGGCGATGAGCTATGCCCACGGTGTGCTGCCAACCCCACCTGGAGTGCTGGTCCATCCAACACCGGTGTACGAGACCTTCATGGCCTTAGCAATTGCGGCCCTCGTTATGCATAAGCCGTTTCGTCGACGGTTCTCTGGAAAGGGTCAGATATTCGGCATTTATTTGCTATTATCAGCAATCGCGCGATTTTCGGTCGAATTTATTCGTATCGAGCCACAGGTTGCCTCGATGTTCACGCAGGCCCAGGTTATTGCAATGGGTATTGCCACCGTTGGATTGTTCTTATTTTTTCGGACAGCTAAAGAGGACAAAGCATGAATAGCGCTCCAGAGTCAGGCACCCCAGGTGCCCAGAAACCCAAAAGCAACAAACTCGTCATTATACTTTCCTGCATAGGAGTCTTTCTTTGTGTTCTAGTCGGCGGTGGTTATGTGGCGTATCGGGCTGCCGTGGGTGCTTTGAAATCCGGAGTGACTCGAATGATCGATGAAGCGGGCCACACACTGATTGAAGAAGCGAAGATACCAGAAGAACAGAAAGAAGAATTGCGAAAGCAGTTGTCTCGTTTGAGCACTGCGGTGGGAAATGGCGAGGTGAGTTTGCAAGATGCTGCCGTTGCGCTCGAGACCTTTAGTAAGAGCGCATTACCGTATGCGTTTCTGGTGGAGGGTTTTGAGCAAGTTCAATTGGCTCAGTCGGGGTTGGATGAAGCAGAGAAAATATCCGCTCGAAAGACTTTGTATAGAGTTATCCAAGGAATCATCGAAGAAAAGATCCCCGAGAACGAAGTTAGTTCGGTTGTTTCCACAATGGTTGAAGAAAATGAAAGCCCTACTGGAGAGAAGACCGCGACTATTCGCAAAATGTCAGATGAGGAACTTCGAATCGAACTCGCTCGACTCGAGAAGCTTGCCGATGATGTTGGCATCCCCGATGAAAACTTCGAGCCCGATTTTGCCGAAGAGTTTCGAAAAGCTATTGATACTGTTCTAGGCGATCCCCAATAAGCTTTGCACCAAAGCGAAAGGTGACCCGCATTACGACGTCGCCAAAGGCGAGGTCGGAAGCAAGGCCACGACAAGCCCGCTTCGTACTTTCGGTTCGAACCAAGTCGATTTAGGCGGCATGAACTGTTGGGCTCGACATACGTCGATAAACTGATTCATGGTTACCGGCGCAAGGCTCATTGCATAGGTGTAGGAGCCAGTATCTACCTGTTGCTTGAGATAAGCAGAGTCTTTGTTGCCGCCGACATAGTTAAGTCGGCTGTCAGTTGCATCCTCAATCCCAAAAATTTCTGAGAATACATATTTCTGTAGTAGTGCCGCATCGATTCGACCGGCCGCGTCGGCTTGCTCTAGAATCTCGGGGCGAATGGTTAGCTTCAACCAAGTATTGGCATAGTAGAGTCCAGTCACATGGATCTGGTCCGGAGCAAAACTGCTGAGGTCACCCAATTTTTCTACTTCGAAGTTGGTGGAGAGCTTCTCGATGAGCTCTTCTTCTGGAATCGCCTGGACGTCGATCAGCCGGTTATAGGGTGCTAATCCCATCCGTGGGGCAGGGAAGAAGACCGCTAGAAATTCTTCGTGTCCTAACTGGGCTGCCGCCGCGCTTCTGTGATTTCCGTCGGCAACATAAGCAGTCCCCTGTGCTGTAAGCGCTGCTTGAAATTGCTCGATTTCGTCTGTCTTGCTCACAAGCCACACGCGGTGGCGATTGCCATGCTCGTCATCGGCGGCAAAGTCTTCCGATCTACTATCGGCATACTGTTCGAGCAAGGCAGCAAAGGACCCGTCTTGATCTTCTACTGTGTTGTTGACGATACCGATATACGAGTTTGTTTGACTGATGAGCTTTGCTCGTCCAGCAGCCTTCGCTGGCCGTATTCCTTCATTCCTAATTATTGTTCCATCAGGATTTTCTTCCGTCTTAATCTCCGCAGTTTTAGCGGATCCACCGAGACCCATCTGTCGGATGCCGTTTCGCTTTGGATCGACAATCTCGTATACCCACAGGACATTGTCGACAGTTTTGCAAAGTGGGCTGGCGATAGTCTGAGACAGGCTGTAGGCCGAAGCGGTCAAGGCTTCAGGGCTGCCTTCCTTGCCGATTTCATCCTGCGACGCTACGTCACAGTGTGCCATGGTAACTTTGAGTATGCTGTCCGGGTTTTCTTGGAGGAATTGCCAGATCTCTAGGTCAGATTGGAATTCGTCATAGTTGGGGCCGATAAGTCGCTGAGCTGCTTGAGAATCAACTGGAGTAAGGGCTTTGGCTACAATTTAGCCTATCAACCAATATCGCAGATACTTGGTGTATGGCGAGAGCGAGATATACGTATGGAAGCTTGCTGAAGTCAACATTCTGATTTGTTCACATAGTTTGAGCATCAATCCGCCTCCTCCAGCCAAAGCTCCTATCGCCGGACCTGGGCTGCAGTTTTGTGTAAAGGGTAAAAGCCCCTTCTTTTTCCACAGTCGGGAGCCACTACAGCTAGCGGAGCTCGAACAATAAAATGAAGCAAGTTCACTGAAGTAAGGGGCTTGGATTGACCTTAGGAATTTCATGCATTAAATATGGTGCATGGCCACGAACCTTCAAGCACGCAGCAAAGCAGAAGATGCTGCCGAACTAGGCGAACTCGACACCGGAGATCTCGATCCTCAGGTCTTGCTGAGCGATCAAGACAAGCAAATTATCGAGAAATTTGACGATCTCAAACGCTGGTCATATGGCTTTGATGAGACGATGATTGCGCTAGAAGGAGCTTTGAAAGGCGTTCAACTCTCTGATACCTGCTTGCTCGATCTGATCCGCACGCTGCGGCTGGAGAATAAGAAAATGGTCGAGCTACTGTATGCTCCTATTTTCGAACACAGCATGCAGTCACTTCAGAAAATCTCCGTGCTCAAGGGACAGATCGAACAGCGGATGAATGAGCTTGATGCCGTTCATTCACGCTTAGAAGAAATAAGAGCAATGCCGCTCTATCGACTCGGTTCAACCGCAGTGCAGGGGCTTCGCAAGCTTCGCCCTCAAGCAGCAGTCACAGAACATGGAGCTGATACTGGATCTGAGAAAATTCGCTCGGTCACAGAAGAACATACCTTTTATTCTGCCGAGAATCCGTATGCAGACGTCAATAATAGCGATACCGCGCTTTCAATCTTTAAGAATTGGGTGACGCTGTTTCACTATGGTAGCGACAGATATGGTTCTTCAGAACCCTTAGTCTCTGATCGGCTTGAGACGTTTGATGAATTGCATGAGCACTTTCCACTTGATGGAAAGCGGGTGCTCGAAATCGGACCTCTTGAGGGTGGGAATACGAAACAGATGATTGATCTCGGAGCTGCACAGGTGTGTGGCATCGAGTTTAATAAAGAACTGTTTCTCAAGTGCTTGCTGGTAAAGAATACGTTTCATCTGCGTAGAGCCGAGTTCATCTTTGGCGACTGCAATACAATTCTCGCAAGTGAAGAATTCGCCCAGCAGCAATTCGATCTCTGTGTGGCTTCTGGGGTGCTCTATCATATGGAAGATCCCATCTCGACGATTGATTTGCTTACCGACTCTGCTTCGGCGGTCTACGTCTGGTCACATGTGGCCTCCGATCGGACACCAGCTGGACCTTGGGTGAAGGCGAAGGATGAGCGGGGACGAGTCTATCACGGTCGTCGCAACGAATATAAACCCGGTGATGCGCTTGGTGGCGTAGGCCGCGGATCGCTCTGGCTCAAGCCTGAATCTATGTATCGGGCCTTTGAGGACCGCGGGTTTAGTGTTGAGCAACTTGGAACATTGCAGAATTATAAAGGTGACGTCGTTAAGTTTCTCGCCAGGAAGAAAAGCGACTAAGTTTATCGAACCCGTCGAGCGATGAATTTTACCGCATCACCCTTATAGTTGTTCACTTCTCCAATATCTTGAATCTCAAACCCACGATCGATGAATGCCTGTTTCATCGCTTCTGGTGTGAGCCAGACGGCGACATAGCCGATACCACCCAAGACATCTGTTGGCTTGTATTGATTCTGACGACCGCGATAGCTGCGGCCTTCGTCATCGGTGATAGTAATCCAGCTACCAAGTGGGCTACGCTCACTCGCCACATGCGACCAAATGTAGGCAACATCTGAAATTTTCGATATCCGATCGATGCACTGTACCGGATTCTCCATGTGGTATAGAAGGCCCGAAGCAACGCAGATGTCAAAGGAGGAACGGCGACCGATTGGTTGCTCAGCCATTTTATCGATGCAATTGCCGAAAATAAAATCGACGTTGTCGAGCTGTAACGTGTTCTTCAGCAACAGGCATTTTACAAATGATTCCTGGGCTGACTCGATACCGGTCACAGAGGCTGCACCAAAGTCGACCATTTGTTTTGTATTTCCTCCCTCAAGCGGTCCAAGTTCGAGGACGTGTTTCCCGGTCAATGGAAAATGCTGATGGAGTTCAGTGATAGTCGGGAGATCGTCCGAGACAAGTGGTTCGCGAGAGCCATAGCGCCGACCATCGCGACTAAACACCGTTACCCAGTTGTCGAAAATGGACATTGCCGTTTCACCGTTATCGACATCTCCATAGGGATTCTGCAATTGGTGAAAGCCATGTTCCTGACTAAATGACTTTACATCTTTTGCCTTGCGCGTGTCTTGATTCCCGGGGCTTGCGCCTGCTGGAATTGGGGCAGAAGTTGGCGCAGCCGAACTAGTTGGAGTTCCTGTTCCCGAGCGAAAGTATTTGTTGAACATTGTCGCAATCCGCCAGCGCACCACGGCTGGAATCCGACCGGGAGTCTTCAGAAGACGATTGAGTTTGCTTACGAATATCCGAGCGCGGTAGCCGAGTGAATTTGCGAGTTGCCCGAGTTGTTGATTCGCAATCTTTAGTTGCTCAAGCGCGTCCTCAAGGCGCGAATGAGTTTCGGCAAGATTTTGCACATAGCCTTCTTGGCGTTCGCGGAGCTTGTAGATCTCAGTCAGCTTTTCGATGGTATAGCTGAATAACTTCGGGAGTGCGCCTTGAGTGATGGCTTCAGCGTCATGGCGAATCGCGCGGATCGCCTGAATCTGCTCCGAGTCTGCCGGATTACTGGCGAGTAATTTTTGCTCAATATCGTTGAGCTGAGTGCTCAGCCGAGCGGACCACTGCTTGATTTGATCGAAGTGGGTAAGGCATCGCTTGTCAGAATCGATCAGCAGCAATTGCGGCTCAACCATTCCGGTATCAAGTTGATCGATTTCCTTATGCCGAGGCTTTTCTAGAAGCTCTGCAGCCATAATATCTGTCCTCCTAAGAATTAAGCAGGGTTTTACTACTTTTAGTTTTGCGGCACAAGCTTCACAAGGACCCGTCTATTCGAATGACTTTATCGCTTGAGCAGATGCGCCCAGTAGGTCTAATCTAGGTGCAACGTGGAGATAAAGACATGAGAAAACTCAATATCTTAGCTAGAAGCCGAGACTCTCAATACGGTGCATCGATGATTGAGTATTCCCTTCTCGCTGCGTTGATCGCGATTGTGGCGATAGCGGCGATTACTTTTCTTGGTCGTTCGGCCAGCACAACGTTTAGTGGAGTAGGGCAAGAACTTTCGAATGTGAGCAATTAATCGCCGCTCCTCACTTGTCGTTGCAATCGCTTAGGTAGTAAAACTATGGTGCAATTACCTGGAGCGCTCTGTGGATAACTACTCTAAGAACCCATTTGATTTAGTAATTCTTGGCGGTGGCCTGGCCGGCTTGACGCTTGCAATCCAATGTAAGCAGCGAATTCCTGACCTCAGCATTCTCGTCTTAGAAAAACATAAGCACCCTGTACCCGAGGCAGCTTTCAAAGTAGGGGAGTCCAGTGTCGAAGTTGCTGCCCATTATTTTGGCGAAGTGCTCGGTTTGAAAGACCACATATTGGAACAACAGCTTCCGAAATTGGGGCTGCGATTCTTTTTTCCACACGGTCAAAACACTGCAATTGAGGAACGGCTTGAGATTGGTGGACGTCGATATCCTCCAGCGCCAAGTTATCAGCTCGATAGAGGTCGATTCGAGAATTTTCTCGCTGAGCATTGTAAAGAATTGGGCATTAGCTTTGTCGATGCCGCTCGGGTTCGCGACGTAACCCTCTCTAAGGTACGCCGAAAGCATCGAGTCACGTTCTCTCGCAATGGATTGGACCATGACGTAAAAGCACGGTGGCTTGTGGATGCGAGCGGCCGGGCAGCTATTTTAAAGCGCAAACTTGGACTGGCCAAACCGAGTCGTCATCTAGCGAATGCCGCCTGGTTTCGGATCGACGCTAAGATCAGCGTTGATGATTGGTGTTCCGACCCAGAATGGTTAGACGGTCATGAGGGCAAGCTTTCGCGTTGGTACAGCACAAACCATCTGATGGGGGAGGGGTATTGGGTATGGCTCAT
>CBDUGV010000115.1:0-12448 GCA_965366815.1 uncultured Bdellovibrionales bacterium
TCGAGTCATGACAAGCAAAGACCGCTCTTTTTCGCTGCTGGTTAGCAGTGCGAAAGAGTAGTTCAATTTGCCAATTCTTTTTTCGTCCAGGTCGACGTGATGCGCGAACATCAAGCAACACTCTATCGTTTCGACAGCTGTGATACTTGTGCTCAACGAACCATGCTAGTGCAGTATCAACCTGGGGAATATGTTGTTTCGCGTTGTTCCAATAATTAGCGATTAACTTTCTCGCTTGGTCTTCCATGACTTAACCCTCCTTGTTGTTATTCCTAATGGCTACCGTGCTCCCAAACGGAATGAATCCGTCTGAAAGCACGGCAGCACATAGGCCAACCAGGAAGGTATTGTCGGCCGCATCACCTACAATCCACTGGTACCACTTGACCGAGCGCTAGCTCCAAAACTTAAAACTAGATTGCAAGAAACACGCGCACATACATACTGATCTGCTGCGTCAGCTCCAAAACCTCAGTTCGTCCAAAAACCTCTTATCAGGCCGTAGCCCTTAACCTTTGTGTATCCAACGTTAACCCATGCTGCGATCCGCACCACGGGATAACGTGTACCAACTCATCTACCCACGAAAAAATATTCGACTCTAAGGTCGGTCAAAGAACGAAAATGCGATCTATTACTGTTCTGAAAATCTAGGGTGGGAGGAATACTCAGAAAACCTTGCCCAAACACAAAAAAAACCCTAGTACATCCTAAAACTTTTACACCAGAGAGATTGTGCAGATATGCGCAAAAATGTGGCTTATACTTTATTTTCTTAGTATTTTCAGCACAGTGGCGCTTAGCGCGTCAGGCTCTTGATCGTCGACTCAAGTCCCAAGACCAGTCGGGCGAAATTGGGATAATCCAAGGTATCCCAGGTGTCGGTATCGCGATGATAGTTCGGATTTCGAAACGGTGCTGTGTCGGTCACCATCACACCTTGGTACCCATGTTGCCAAAATGACCACTGGTCCGACCAATCAACCCCTGGAATAAACGCAGCTGCGGCAAGACCTTCACTTGGAAGCTTACTATGTTTCCGAAATTTCTTTACCATCTTGCGGACCATACCGGCAGAGTCCAAGTTCCCGACAAACCCTACAAAGTTTCCGCGACTGGGATAAAAAATCGAAAAGGGAAACGGATATTTTTGACTGTTTTTCTCTTCGGTGAAATAGCCAAGTGTTTCGAGGCTTATCATCCCGAGAATTTTCTCGCCCTTGTTCTTCGCCTCTTTCGCATAGACATAGCTGCCCATATCTTGCGTCTTGAAAAATGGTGGCTCTTCATTCACAAAAGCGACAAATCGAATAGTAAGCGATGGACGATATACCCGCATGCGTGAGGCGAGCACGATAAGAGCAGCTACACCAGAAGCGTTATCATCCGCACCCGGGCATGTTTCACCAACGGTATCGTAATGTGCACCCACCACTACAATTTCGTCTGGATCGGGAGTTCCAAGTAGTTCAATCTCAAGATTTGCAACTGGCCGCGCAAAGCCTCCTGGATGAAACTCCTGTATGCGAACTCGATAGCCCGCATCTTCAAACTGCTTTTGAATGTAGAAAGCCGCTTCGGTTAGCCCGCCGTATGACTCGACGCTTCGACTACCGATTCGTTCAGAGAGGACACGAACATGATGTCGAAGCGCCTCCGCGACCCGCTCTTCGTCCTGATTGCTCGTAGTTGGAAGATTTCGAGCAGACTTTCCTGGCATCCACACCATATACAGAAGCAGAGCTAGAAGGAGCCAACCTACGACGGCGACACTTAGTAAGGGTAAAGTTAGCATTACTCTTCTTACAGTTTTCAAATCGAATTAATCCAAATGCCACAGGAATGTTCCAGACATAATTGCAAGGTTTTAAGGCGATTGATAGGATTATTGTAATCCCTCCGGGGGGATACCCTTAGTGAGGTCTCCTGCTCCTTTCTGACCTCAACTATTCTACCCGCACTACAATACTGGATCGGCAGCTTTAATTTCGCCAGTGATTTCATCAAATTGCTAGAACTGCGAATTGACGCTAAAAAGGCGTTACGAAACGAGAGACCTGAGCGCGTTTCACTGCGCCGTGTTTACCCAACTACTAGTCTCCACTGCACAAAAAAGGAATTACTCTGATGCTGAAGCACGACTGGACCACGGAAGAGTTGCGAGAAATCTATTATCAGCCTTTTCCTGACCTAATGTTCAAAGCCCAATCGCTCCACCGCGAGCATTTCCCAGGAAATCGGGTCCAACGCTCTACTCTTATGTCGGTCAAGACCGGCGGTTGCCCAGAAGACTGCAAGTATTGTCCGCAGAGTGCTCACTATGACACCGGTGTCGATCGACACAAGGTGCTGCCGAAAGAAGTGGTTCTCAAGGAAGCACAGCGGGCGAAAGACGAAGGCTCAACTCGATTCTGCATGGGAGCTGCTTGGCGGGAAGTTCGAGACGGCAAGGACTTCGATGCGATTCTCGAGCTCGTCGAAGGAGTATCTGACTTGGGCATGGAGGTCTGTTGTACGCTTGGAATGGTAACTGCCGAGCAAGCCGAGCGCTTGAAGCAAGCGGGATGCCACGCCTACAACCACAATCTCGATACCTCTCCCGAATACTATGGTGAAATTATCACCACTCGCACATATGAAGATCGCCTTCAGACTCTGGCCAATGTTCGCCAGGCCGGAATCACGGTTTGTTGCGGCGGCATTGTCGGCATGGGGGAGAGTATCGATGATCGACTTGGTTTATTGCGAGAATTGGCGAATCAAACTCCACACCCAGAAAGTGTGCCGATCAATATGCTCGTTCGAATTGAGGGAACTCCTCTTTCTAAGGAAGCGACCGTCGAACCCTTAGAATTCGTGCGTATGGTAGCAACTGCCCGAATTTGCATGCCAACCTCTTATGTTCGCATGTCTGCCGGAAGGATGGAGATGAATGATGAAACTCAGACGCTCTGTCTTCTCGCAGGTGCAAATTCTATTTTCGCCGGAGACAAGCTTCTGACAACTCCCAATCCGGGAGAAGACCATGATCATGGTCTGATGAGGAAACTTGGAATGCAGTTTTTGGACGAGTCGGCGATTGAACAAGCCGCGAAAGAAAGAGTAAACGCGTAGATACTTAAGATGGCCAAACAAAAAAACGCAATTTCCCCTACCCGCGAAGAGAATTATCCCGAATGGTATCAGCAAGTCGTGCGAGCCGCAGATATGGCGGAGAATTCGCCAGTGCGCGGCTGTATGATCATAAAGCCCTGGGGGTGGGGGATCTGGGAAAATATTCAACGGAGAATGGCCACGCTGATTAAGGCTACTGGTCACGACAATGTGTATTTCCCGTTGTTCATCCCACTTAGCTTTCTTGAGAAAGAAGCGAAACACGTTGAAGGGTTCGCAAAAGAATGTGCAGTAGTTACTCATCATCGCCTCGAAGAGAAGGACGGTAAACTTATACCGACTGGAGAACTCGACGAGCCACTCATTGTTCGACCGACTTCCGAAACTATCATCGGCGACGCGTTTTCCAAGTGGGTAAAGAGCTATCGCGATCTCCCGTTACTCATAAACCAGTGGGCAAATGTCGTGCGATGGGAAATGCGACCTCGACTGTTTCTTCGTACCGCAGAGTTCCTTTGGCAAGAAGGACATACGTGCCACGCATCCGAAGAGTGCGCTCGACGGGAAGTTGACGTCGCTGTTGAAATCTATCGAGAGATTATTGAAGAAGTGTTGGCGATGCCGACAATAATCGGTGAGAAGTCTCCGGGCGAGCGTTTCCCAGGAGCAGTTTCGACACTGACTCTTGAAGTAATGATGCAGGATCGCAAAGCACTGCAAGCCGGAACTTCGCATTACCTTGGGCAGAACTTCGCAAAGGCCCAAAACATTCGTTTCTTAAACTCCGAAGGAGAGCTTGAGTTCGCCCATACCACCTCGTGGGGAGCATCGACGCGTCTGATCGGCGGATTGATAATGACTCATGGCGATGACAACGGCCTTCGAGTTCCTCCACGCGCTGCACCCAAGCATGTCGTTGTATTGCCGGTAATTCCGAAGTCTGAAATGGAAGAAAAAGTCTTGTCGTTCACCGAACAGCTGACCATGGACTTGAAGTCAGTGTCGTACTATAACGCTCCACTCGAAGTAACGCTGGATAAGCGAGAGATTCGTGGCGGTGAAAAGAACTGGCAGTGGGTTAAGAAAGGAATTCCAATTCGCCCGGAAGTCGGTCCACGAGATGTTGATGCCGATTCCGTAGTGCTCTATCGTCGCGACCAAGACGCCCGAGAAAAACATATTATTGCTCGCCAGGATCTCGCGGCGCGAATCCCTGAAATCCTCGAAGAGATACAGTCCAACTACTACGAGCAAGCTCGAAGCTATCGCGACGAGAATACCGTCACGGGCATCAACTCAATCGAGGAGTTTTCTGAGTATTTTACTCCGAAAAACAAAAAACAGCCGGAGATTCACGGCGGCTTTGTTCGGGCCAAATGGTGCGGAGATGAGCAGCTGAGCAACCCGATTCTCAACGACCTCAAGGTGACGATACGCTGTCTGCCCAAGGATCAGTCAGAGAGCAGCGGCAAGTGCGTCTTGACCGGTAAGGACGCGAAAATGGAAGCAATTTTCGCCAAAGCCTACTAGCCGAGAGTAGTGTTAAAAGGTAAATTAATTTCCTGAAATTATTTAAAAAAATATTTTTTTAGCTCACCTTGACATCTCTCCAACCCGTGCTTAAAACTCTCTCCGGACGCAAGCGTTTTCCTAGTACGTTGCGAGAGTTTTATTTTCTCGTAAATTTATGGCAGATTAGCGGCGCAGCGTGTCGAATTTAGCCGGAAAACGTAATGAATTATTGCGTTTGCGTTGTTATCAACAAGAAACCATGTTTCTAAGATCAGGAGATACCCATGGGTAGCAAACTTCGTCCTTTATACGATCGACTCCTCGTCAAACGACTTGACGAAGAAGACACGACAAAAGGTGGAATCATTATTCCCGACAGTGCCAAAGAAAAGCCACAGCGTGGCCAGGTTGTCGCAGTTGGGAAAGGAAAGGTAGCCGAGGACGGCTCCGTTCGACCACTCGATGTGAAAGAAGGTGATGTTGTTCTGTTCGGTAAGTATTCCGGAACAGAAATCAAAGTCGACGAAGAAGACCGTCTCATCATGCGAGAAGACGACGTCTTGGCAATCGTTGAGTAAGTTTTTCTAATATCCATTCATTGAAAGGAGTCTTCCAAGATGGGAGTAAAAATCGTTGAATATGGCTTAGATGCCAGAGATGAAATGCTAAAAGGCGTCAACAAGCTTGCTGACGCTGTAGCAGTAACTATGGGACCTCGTGGACGTAATGTCGTAATCGAGAAGTCTTTTGGTGGACCAACGGTCACTAAAGACGGTGTCACTGTTGCGAAAGAAATCGAAGTAGAGAAGAAGTTTGAGAACATGGGCGCTGCGATGGTTCGCGAAGTTGCCTCTAAGACTTCTGACGTTGCTGGTGACGGCACAACTACTGCGACTGTTCTTGCACGAGCACTCTTTCGCGAAGGCGCAAAGATGGTTGCTGCTGGACACGACCCAATGAGCATTAAGCGCGGAATCGACAAAGCAGTTACTGCTATTGTTGCCGAGCTTCAGTCTTTCTCGAAAGAGACCAAGACGAAAGAAGAAATCGCTCAGGTTGGTTGTATTTCTGCAAACAACGACCAGTTTATCGGTGACATCATTGCTGAAGCAATGGAGAAGGTCGGTAAAGAAGGTGTTATCACTGTTGAAGAAGCGAAAGGACTCGATACAACTCTTGAAGTTGTTGAAGGTATGCAATTCGACCGTGGATACCTCTCACCATATATGGTGACTGACCCGGATCGTATGGAAGCAGTTCTTGAGGATTGCTACATCCTGATTCACGAGAAGAAGATCAGCAACATGAAGGATCTTCTTCCTGTGCTCGAGCAAATCGCTCGAACCAACAAGCCATTGCTTATCATTGCAGAAGATGTTGACGGTGAAGCTCTTGCCACACTTGTTGTGAACAAGATTCGCGGAACTCTTAACGTTTGTGCAGTAAAAGCTCCTGGCTTTGGTGACCGACGTAAAGCAATGCTCGTTGATATCGCTACCCTCACTGGTGGTGAGTTCATCAGCGACGACCTCGGATTGAAGCTCGAAGCAGTTGAGCTCAAGAGCCTCGGTCAAGCAAAGCGTATCGTAATCGACAAAGACAACACCACTGTTATTGATGGTGCTGGCGAGAAGAGTGCGATTGAAGCACGTGTTGGTCAAATTCGTTCGCAAATCGAAGAGACTTCAAGCGACTACGATCGCGAGAAGCTTCAAGAGCGTTTGGCGAAGCTCGTCGGCGGTGTTGCAGTAATTAACGTTGGTGCTGCTACTGAAGTCGAGATGAAGGAAAAGAAAGCTCGTGTTGAAGATGCACTTCACGCTACTCGTGCTGCTGTTGAAGAAGGCGTAGTTCCTGGTGGCGGAGTTGCTTACATCCGTGCTGTTGCTGCGCTCGATAAAGTCGAGTGTGACGATGAGGAAAAGGTTGGATTGAGAATCGTCCAAAAAGCTATTGAAGCTCCTTTTCGTACCATCGTAAACAACGCTGGACACGAAGCGAGTGTCGTACTTGAGAAAGTTCGTAATGCTGAAAACTCCACTGGCTTCAACGCTCGCACTGAGCAGATTGAAGACCTCGTGAAGGCCGGTGTTATTGACCCAACAAAAGTAACTCGTAGCGCACTTCAAAATGCTGGTTCTGTAGCAGGCCTAATGCTTACTACTGAAGCTGTCATCGCTGACAAGCCAGATGAGAAAGGCGGAGACGGCCATGGTCATGGTGGCGGAATGCCAGGTGGCATGGGCGGAATGGGAGGTATGGGCGGAATGATGTAATCATTCACCTATATGTTTCATTACGGAAGCCGTGGCGAGCAATCGTCACGGCTTTTTTGTTTTGTAGCTACGAGACAGAGAAGGAACTCTCACCCAAACCGCAATCCAGGAAGGGGGAATCCCTCCTCTGAGAGATATTGAGGTCGCTGAGGGGTTTTTAGATAGATGCCAAAATCGAGCGATTTGCCAATTTCGTCTCCGAGGATCTCATCAACCGATGTGCAGGCTCCACTCACAAGTGGATCACATTTGCGAAACAATCGCACACATTCATCTCTCGCTTCAGCTAGTAGTTCAGGAAGGGTGCGTACATACGATTCCCCGGTGATCGGGTTTTGGAAGTTCAGCGAGGAATCGAATACTCCAGCAGGGGCTGATCTACCAAAGGTAAACAATGCTTCAATCGCATCAAATCGTGAAAACGAGACACAACTAATGGCTCTTGCTAGGACGCCATACCAAGGAGAAAGAAACATCCGCTGTGCGCGAGACATCTTCTCAATGCCCTCTTTCCAGAGGCCCGGTTCATCACAACCGCTTGGTGCGGGCTCTAGCAAAGCTTCTGCGCAAATGGCCGGTACAACACGTGCATCCAAGAAATCATACAGCACCTCAACATCTGTGCCCAAAGACTGAATCACTACATCAATATAGCCACGGTTCCACAAACGAAGATCCTGGTGAACCCAAGAATCGAGATACACTTCAAAAATTCGATGCCGAACCCGAGCGTTCCGTCGTTGATCTTCGTCTGGAGAATAGTAATCTCCGGTAAAGTAATAGACGACAGGATGAAACACCACATCGGTCACCATATGGCTCAGCATGCCAAGAAGGAATCCCCACATCTTTGAACGAACGGGTTCTTGATAATCAAAAATACCCTGCGCTGCCCCACGAAGCGCTGCCAACGTATCACCGCCGTACTTCCCATGTAGCATTTGCGCAATAAACTCGAATGGATGATTGCCATTCTGAAAATAATAGGGGCCATCATGTGCAACAGCACCAAGGTAGGCCGCTGCTTGTTGCTGCTGCAGACAATGCTTCACATGTCCTGCGGAATCCGTGGGCAACGCATCGATTGCGTCCTCAAGCACCTTCCAATGTACTAGCTCACGGGGCATGTAGGTAATCCTTTTCGTCTAGACGCTCTTCTTTAGAATTGCACTATTCTTCAGAATCGCCGTCAATCGAAGTGTGTTCAGTAACGAAGGAAACAATCTCTTCTATCACCTCTTGATAAGAATGCCCAAGAGTAAGCTCATGATGCCCCTCGGGGAACCATCTGAAACGAACTCCAGCTTTGCAGACCTTTCTAAACAGGAATGGAACACGAGGTGCCAGATGGTGATCAAGAGGATCTTGCAACAAGAGCACCGGGGCAACAACTCGCTTTAATTGAGCGAGCATTTTTCTACGAACCTTCACCACACGTGCCGCGGCAGCAACCGAATGTTGTGGGTAGGCAAATCGCGGTCGAGCAAAAATTCCATCGGGTCGCTCAATCTTGTCTACCGTTGGAAGTGTGTCGAGTATCAAATCCGGTAAATAGGACAATAACGTAAGAATAAGCTCTCTTTTCTCGGATCTAAACCTGAGTGGCACCGAAAGTGCGATAACAGCTGCAATTTTTTCTGGATATGTTCCAGCAACGTACAATGCAAGCAGGCTGCCAAACGAGAGCCCACCGACAATAATGCGAGAATACTGCCTTTGCGATATATGTTGAAAAAACGAATCTACTTCCTGCAACCAGGTAGTATGAGATATCGTACGCAAATCCTCGATGGAGGAGCAGTGACCAGCAAGGCAAGGAACATAGACGGTATAGCCTTTTGCGTGGAGCGAGTCTGCCATGTCGCTCATCTCAGATGGAGTACCAGTCAAACCGTGAAACAACACAACTGCGGTATCACCTGATGCATATGCAATCGAATATCGGGCGGCCTCTGGCAAAGTATGTTCTTCCATAATCACTGGAGACTCAGTTTCGAACTATATTCGAAAAAGTCCGTATGAAACGAAAACGAACTCGAAAAGCTCGGCCCGGTAAAAAGCAAAAGCATAAACGCCATTTTAGTATCGCGTTTTTCATTGCAATTCCAGGCAATTTTATTCTGGGCTGCGTTTGTCTCGTTTCATTCATATTCTTGTTAGACTACTACATCTTCGATGAAAAAGTCTGGGCACTATTTGCAACTGGATTCATTGGCGCTATTGCCATTGTCGGCACCAGTAAAATTCCGAAAACAAGGGTGTTCATTCATGAGCTAAAGCACGCGATTGTTGTCGTTCTCACGGGTAACAGCCTGAAGAATTTCGTAGTCAAAACAAACACCGGGCATGTTGAGTTTGAAATGTATCGAAATAAGGTCCATTTCGCTTCGATAATCGCCCTTGCCCCCTATTTTTTCCCGTTATTCTCGTTTCCGATGCTTGCTGCCTGTCTTATCTTCGAAGGGAGCTACAATTTACTCCTTGCGCTGGCCCTGGGCTTGACTCTCGCAACAGATATCTCGATGGCCTATACCGACTTACATCCGCATCAAACCGACCTCCAGAAGGTCACGGGAGGTTTCTTTGCAGGACTCCTCTATCTAGCTGGCACTCATTTCATGTGGACTATGATTTGCTTGCTCTGGGTCGTCGCTGGAAGAAATGCCTATATCTACACAGGCTCTATCGCGATTGAAATAATGAAAGTGATTGCTGCAAGAATTGCTGCGTAGGCGAACTCGTTCTTAGAACCACTCGAGCTCTTCGCTGCCAGCAGATTTACCGCCTTTTGCAGGGCGCTTAGGGCGCGCTCTTCGCGTCACTGGCGGGTTGTTGCTTGGCTCCTCAAAGTCATCTTCAAAAAACCACTCTTGAAACGTTTCTGCGGTATAGTCCACCGCGCGACTGATACCAATATTCAGTCGATCGATTTTTGACCACCAACCACTAGACTCTACCTTCTCAGCTGGTTTACTCGCCAGCGACCCGGCGAGCGCAGTTGTATTCGAATTCCCTTCTAGGGCAGCGGATTCCTCGGTAGTAAACTCGTCGACTTTCTGCTTTATGGTAACAGCGTGTTCCGAGATAGTGGTTATCGGCTTTTTCATCGCAGACACGGCGGACTGATAGCTGGTGTAGACCAACCAAACAATTACGAAAGCCGCGACATATCCCAGATAATCCGGTAGCTCAGGAATGAATCCAGTCGATTCGTATTTCACTCCTCGCTCTTCGAGGTCTCGCGAATTAACACCAACTTTTACAGATTTATTGCCCATAACCTATTCTTATCCTAGCGCAATATGCACTATTCCCTTGTATCTGTTATGAAGCCTTTTACTCGTAAGACTACCTATGTACGGGTGACAAAAATACAGCATGTCGACCGAAGCCCAAGTAACTGAAAATACTAGCAATTCTCAACTGCCTGATGAGAGTTCTATCATGCCATTGCCGGCACAGCCAGCAGGACGAGCCATCGCGGCCTTCGTCGACTACTTGGTTCTGATGGCATTATTGATGTTTTTTAGTGGTTATATTTTTAGTTTTGACTACGAGTTCCTCTGGTCCCTGATACTCGGCTGTTGTTACTTCGGCATCGGGAATAGCGAAATTCTCGGCGGGCAAACCTTGGGCAAGCGAGCATTTGGTATCCGAGTTGTTGGTCCGAATGGTCCCATCTCTTTAGCGAAGAGCTTTCTAAGATACACTGTCGCCTTCGGACTCCCCTTGCTGCTCGTCGGTATCCCACCTCTGCTCCTACGCAGCAGTGCAGTAGTTGCCGCCCCTAGCCTCACCGAACTCAATATGCTCGCCGTTTTGGTATATAGCATTTGGAATTTTTCAGCGATTCTCGTGCGAAAATCGCGTAGAGCCATGCATGATGTGTTTAGCTCCACGATGGTCGTGCAGGTCACGAAACCCGAAGACAAGCATGATTTCAGCCTACTCTTCAAACCAGATGGAGTGTTCGCCGATTCGCCGAAGCAAGCTACATGGATCTCGATTGCACTTGGTTTCGTCTTTGGCTCTGTCTTGTGGTGGTATAGTGTTCAGCAACCCGTACTCGTTGAGTCGATTCATCGAAATCGCTTTCAAATTGAACAGCAATTCGGAATTCGAATTCTATCGTTGTCGGCTCGTTCTGATGGAATAGTCATAGACATAGCTGCGCTCTCCCAAGCTAAGAATGAAATACCGAATCTCGTGGAACGTCTTGCACTACATATTCAGGCGAATGAGCTTTTACCGGAGAATCAGCGGCAAAAAGTGCTGTTTGTCGTATTAGTGGTAAGCGAAGGCTATAGAAACATTCAACCACTCAACTATACCTATCTACTTGAAAATGGCAGATTAACTCGGGCGGAAGGCGATGAACGCACTTAAAGCATTTTTTGCTATTTTTAAAGGGTTCGGCTTTTGTTTTTCGCAAAAACAAATTCGCCGACTCGCACTGTGGCCATGGCTTATCGGTGCGATCGTGTACATTGCAGCAGCGATCGGGGCAAGCTATGCACATGGGTCGCTCCTGAGCCTCGTGGTCAGTGAACCAAGTGGCTTCCTCAGCTACATATACTACGGGCTCGCCTGGATCTTGGTATCGAGTTTGCTGCTCGTCGGCACGCTTCTGATCACAGTAATCCTGGTGATGGTATTCACCGGAGTATTTCAAACGGCAATTGCCGTAGAAACTCTTAAGCATATTGGAGCAAGTGTCCCTGCTGAACAATCGGGAGTCGCGGCTACCGTTAAAGAAGCGGGTCGAACAATTTTTACTGAGAGCGCAAAGCTCTTCTGGTTGGTTCCCTTAATCTGCTTTACCTTTATTCTTGGACTCATTCCCTTTCTTACCCCAGTGGCACTCGTCTTAGGTGGTTGGCTTCTCGCCTATCAATTCATCGACGTGGTACTCGATGTCTATCGAATGAAAACTCGGGCCCGAATCGGATTTGCAGCCAAACATGCGATACTGATGGTTTGCTTTGGCCTCGGTCTCGCTGCCTGTTCGATCATTCCTTTTGTCGGCCTGCTCATTCCCCCAGTCGCTACGGCAGGAGCAGCCTGGTTTTTGCACGAAACGGGCCTTCTCGAGCAAGCTCAAGAAAATAACTAGAACTACCGATATGTTAACTGACAGCTAAAGTACTGGCTGGGATTTTAGTATTGTAATTTCGGGGACTTAGGGCAAATGAGCAACGAGAACGATCTCCTTTCAACTGCGAAAGCGCTCAACTCGCGAGTAAAGCAGCAAGAACAGGAACGTGCGGAAGCCGAAAGAGAAGCGAGAGATACTGAATTTCGGCGCTACTGGTTGGTAATGAGCAGCATGGTGCGCGTCAGAAAAGCAATGCGCGAAATGCATGCGCTTGACCTTGGTGAGCGATTCTTCTTCGCCGTTGAGCACGAAGAGGCAGACGGCTGGCCGATACTATCGCTTCAACTACAAGATTCAGATACACCTGACGCAATCTTCCCACGCGTTCGTGTTGTCGCATCGATAAAGGACCAGCAGGGAATTGTCGAAATTTTCGGGCATCAGCTATCTG
>CBDUGV010000116.1:0-12411 GCA_965366815.1 uncultured Bdellovibrionales bacterium
AGTGCTTCTCACCACAAAGGCTTCGGCGCTCGGTGCTTTGGCAGATCTCGCGGTAGAGGATCGCTCCCTCCCCTTCGGCATTCTCGAATTTAGCAACGGTCGCTGTTCCATGGCGATTTTTGTGGAGGAGAAGCTTTGTCATGTGCGTGAGTTTGCGGCTTCCCAAGATTCGAATTCAGCAGAGATCAGTCGAGAGCTCTTGGCGAACATTCAATGTTCTATCGGGAGAAGCGAGAAACTGCTCGGGCAAGAGCTAGCAGCACTCTATGTGCTCGCCCCAAAAGCGCTTGTCGAAACATGCCGGCTCCACCTTGGGGCCATCGTCCGCATGCTCGACCTTTCTCCCTATGTGAGAAACTATACACAGCAAGATGTGGCGATCGATCGCTATGCCTGGGCAATTGGCTTGTTTGCCAAAGAAATGATTGGCTCGAAGCAGCGAGTCGAGTTTGTCGACTTCCGTAAGGGCTCATTTGCCTATAAACCAGCTTGGGGTGCTTTTTGGGAGGCATTCCGACTGGAAGCGTTCTACATTTTTCTTGCGATCATTCTCGGCATCGGGGCTGTCGCAACATCCTATTTTACGGTCTATCGCGATCTACGAAAAGTCGAAGATAAGATTGCCTCAGTCGTTGCTACTGCTGGGGTCACTGAAAAAATCCCAGCCCGCCGTGAGGTTATGGTGCTCGAAGAAAAAGTATCGGAGATTGAAACGCAGTTGCGTAGTATGGGTTCGCTCTCATCTCTCTCACCGCTTGACTCACTCAAGGAATTGTCTCAAGCAATTACTGCGGACATTGATATTCGAATCGACTCAGTCAATATCGGATTTTCGCGTTTACTCCTCCGCGGTACAGTTGCCGACAACCCAACGGTTGGTCGGTTAGAAGGGATACTGAAGAAGCGAGAAAAACGATTCTGCAAAGTAACCGTGGATCCTAAGGGCAGACTGTCAGGCTCGTCTCGAGTAAAATTCACTGCGGAAATAGAACTCTGTGAGTAGCAAGGCATGAAACAACTTCGCAGCGCATTTCAGCGGCTCAACGCAAGGGAACGACTGCTTGTCTCAGTCGCGGCTCTCGCATTGGTGGCGACAGGTATCTATTCTCTGGCTACTTTCGCGCGAGAGCAAATCGCGGACACGGAACGTATGGTGGTTGTCAGAACTCAACACCTCACCGAGCTCTACGAAATTGTTGATCGCTATCGCACTCTCAGCCAACGGCTTGACCGAGCACAAACCACCTATGCCGAATCACAAATGACGTTTGAAGAGGTCACTGATCAGCTCGACAAAATTGTCCGAGACAGCATTGGCAGCGATAAATACGATCTGAAACGAGGCCGCAACCTTACCAAGGTAGGGCTCGAATACGAAAAGCAGGACTTTACTCTGAAAGTTCCCGCTCTTGAATTGGAGCAAGTAGTTAAATTGCTCTATAGTCTTGAGCAGGGAGAAAGCCCCCTCTTCTTGGGCAAGGTCGATTTGCTAAAATCTTCTAGCAATCATACTTTTAGCGCCACATTAGAGATATTTAGCATCCGCAAGAGTTAACCGACCTTCATGAAACGTGTGGTACGACAAGCTGGCATCTTTGTAGGGCTGTTCTTGCTCGTTGGCTTGGTCCGTCTGCCGTTTCGCAACTACGAACGGGAAATTGTCGACACTATCAGGCGCCAAGCTCAGGCAGCGGGATTACTAGTTGAGGTCGGTTCGGCAGCTTTGCGCTTTCCCCTCAACTTCGATCTCGCCAAGGTCAGTCTCACGGTCCCGACCAAAGCCTTGTCGATACCAGTCTATTTGGATGCACTACAACTCGATACGAAACTTCTCCCTCTCTTTTTGCTCCAAGGCGGGATCGAAGCCAGAGCACAGGGGTATAGCGGAACTGTCAACTCTACGATTGGCTATCATCTTTGGAAGAAGCACGGCACGCTTGAGATTGACGCCGATAAGCTAGAACTTTCTAAACACCCGACGCTCGAAGCGTATGGCATTACCGGCAATGCGCAGCTCGAAGCAAAGGCGAGCTTCACCCAGACGGGCAATCCGATAGAACCCTTGGCCCTCTCTCACAGTTTTCTCGCACTTAAAATTACGGATGGCAGCTATGTGGGAGGCCATAAGGTAAAAGGCATTCTCGTATTACCCGCAGCGGAGGATGTACAGGTAACCGCAGTTGCAACCACAACTGACAGATCCGTCAAAATCGAATCAACTGAAGTGCTCTCTTCGCTCGGTTCGCTCCGCGGCTCAGGAACTGTTTCTTTTTCTGAAAACAACGACCCCTCAGAAATCGACCTCGGATTGACGGTCAAACTGACGAGTAGCGGAGCCGAAGCCTTCGCCGCCTATCTTGCCCTGGCCGCCGGTCTCCCATTAGATTCCCCACCTAGAGACTGGGAGATAACCGTGCGAAAACAAGCCGAGCAGGCCTTCCCTCAAACCATCATTAAGCCGCTCTAATTCTTTTCTCAACAGCAAATTAATTTTCGAAAGCTTTTCTTAAGTCCTCCGTCTAAACCTAGTGAACAGAAATAACGTGAACTGAATTTATAGATAGGATTTCTGGAGGTATTCATGCACGTTTCTCGTACGATTTCTAACCAAAACCAGTCATCGATACCGGCTCCCACCTTACCGGAAAAAGAGCTTTTGCTGGCGATTCTTGACCGTTCGGTGATGGATTACCACAGCAAGAATAGCCGCCTCAGTAAGGCCGCCTCGGAGTGGCTGTTCGACGAACAAGATCACTGTAGTACTCATGCATTCTCGTTTAATTGGATATGCGAATATCTAAGTATCGACAAACAGAGTCTCCGGGGTTCGATTACGGAGCTCGACTTGAGCGCAAAACCACCACAGGGTCAGCGCTGGCTGCGAAAGAAGGTGAAACGGGTATCGCCCCCGAAAGGGAATGGGTCCGTCCAGCGAGCAGCTAATGCCAATGACGAGTTGCGGGCTGCCTAGGTTGCCGATACTGGGGACCTGGTACTGACATACTCATTGGCGAGCCCATGGACTACCTAAGGTAGAGCGCTTCGCAATCCCTCAAGCAGCGGTGGGGAAATACTGTTGGAGTTTATCCCGGAGTTCAGCCGCCCTTGTTGGAGATTTGCGAATTGTAATCGAACACCGAGACCGCATTCGAAAGATATCTGCAAAGAGCTGAGCGTCGAATAGATCTACTGACTTTACATTGTTGAAGTAGAACGCAAAGTGATTGGATATCGCCTGGGGAAATTCGCATTCAAGAAGATACTCACCACAGACCCATAGCGCGTAGCCTTCCTCCGGGAAACCGGTATTTTGCGCCGCGGTAGTCAGAAAGCCATCTACTTGAAAAACTTTCATGGCGTAACAGTCGAGAAAACCACTGTTGCCATAGAGCATATGCGCCTCAATGCCTGCGGCGACCAAGGCTTGATAGAAGCGCCGCTCTGTATCTGGCATCCCGAGCGAATACCAAGGATGAGAGTTATATACAAACCAACGCCGCTCCTCGGTATACCCCTTGAGCTTCAGCAGTGCATCATTCCAAATCGGGTCTAAACCGAGTAAAGAATCTGAAAAGAAGCATCTGACCTCATTCTCATCTTGGGGAATTTCGACCTGATCGCGGCCGTTCACCAGATAGCTTTGCTCAACCGTCTCGCTCAAGCGAATCAAATGAGTGACCCATAGGAGATTTAACGAAAGTCGTCCCTTGTTTCTCACCAACAGCTGAGCGTCGACCAATTGACCCAGTGTCCTATACAAGTTCGGCAAAGACACCTTGAGACCGTGATCTTCGGTAAGCCGCGCATGCAATTCCTGGGCTTTCAATCCCGGTTCACTTGCGAGAATCTCTAACGCGGAGCTTTGGATCGGATGGAGTGGATCGAGGAGACTCATGAGCTAAGCAGGCGATGAGTATTAAATGCCAAGATTCTTATATATTAAGAATATTTGCCGATATTTTGCAAATTTCTTGAATCCAGCCCAGCCTTAGTTCAGTATATCCTTCATGAAGATCCAGCACTGCAAGGAAAGTGGTGAGCAGTTCGAAATTGAAGAACAAGACCTCCGCTTTTACGAAAAAATCTCACCGCAATTTGCGGGTAAGAAGTACCCTATCCCAGCCCCCAGCCTATCTCCACAAAGTCGACTACGACGAAGGATCGCTTGGAGAAATGAGTATCGCTATTATTTAAGAAACTGTGATTTATGTGCCAAACGAATAGTCTCTGTGCACTCAGCAGACAAACCCTATCCAGTGTATTGCCACAGCTGTTGGTGGGGAGACTCCTGGGATCGGCATGCGGCGAAGCGAGCGTTCAATCCGAACAGACCGTTTTTCGATCAATTCATTGAACTCCAACATGCCCAACCCCAACTGGCCATGATGAACGATAACGGGGTGAGCAGCGAGAATTGTGAATACACGCAAGACTTTGCCTTTAGTAAGAACTGCTACCTCGTCACTGGCAGCTGGCACCTGCATGACACAATGTATAGTAGCTGCTGTAATCACGGTAAAGACATCTGTGATTCTGAATCAGTCAATCTAAACTGCGAACTCGTCTACGAGAGCTGTGATTCACAAAATCTCTATGCCTCGACATTCATTAGAAGTTCGGCGAATTGCAGTGAATGTCACTTCGGAATCGATCTGCGAGGCTGTACAAATTGCTTTGGTTGTATTGGGCTACGACAAAAGGAATTTCACTTTCTTAATCAACCCTTCGAAAAGACTGAATACTTTGAAAAGCTCGAGTCACTCCAGCTGCACACCTATGGTGGACAGCAAAAAGCAAAACAACTATTTGCAGACTTTGCGCTCACCATTCCTCGCAAAGCCTACCATCAAGTAAATTGTGAAAATTGCCGCGGCGACAATTTATTCAACTCAAAGAATGTCCATGGCTTCGATGTGTTCAATGGAGAAGGGTGTCGATTCTATATTAAGGGTGATTCACCAAAATTCTCTTATGACATTCATAATAGCGGAAACCCACAGTGGTGCTATGAGTGCGTTACGCCCGATGATTCTTACATGACGAGTTTCAGCATCTGGTGCTGGAAGTGCAAACACGTGTTCTACAGCGACAACTGCCACACCTCTGAACATCTATTTGGTTGTATCGGCCTCAAGCGCAGTACGTACTGCATACTCAATATGCAGTATAGTAAAGATGACTACGAAAAAACCGTCGCAACGATCATTGAGCAGATGCAAGCGAGAGACGAATGGGGCGAATTTTTCCCGAGAGATCGCACACCCTTTGCCTACAATGAAACTCTCGCGCATGAATATTTTCCCCTTACCAAAGAACAAGCAGTTGCCGCCGGTCACTCTTGGAAGGAAAAAGAACGAACTGAGTATCAACCACAAGACAATCATCTTCCAGACAGCATTGACGATGTCAAAGATTCGCTCTGTCAGGAACGGCTCGCTTGTGAGTCCTGCACTAAGAACTACAAAATTATTCCACTTGAACTAAAGTTCTATAAAAAAATGCGCCTCCCCATCCCCCGTCTCTGCTCCGATTGTCGTCGATCCGAGCGCACACAATATCGATACCCACAGCAACTTTGGAAACGAACTTGCGATGAAACCGGCGAAACTATCTGGAGCAGCTATGCCCCCGATCGCCCCGAACGCGTCCTGAGCCTGGAAGCGTATCAACAACAAGTCGTTAAATAGGAGGCGACGCATAGCCTAGTTTCTACAGCGAAACCTCGATCTTCGATCGTCGTTTCCACCTCGCTCAGAGGAAGGGTACACAAGCCAAGCCTCTGGAACTACGCGTTCGAAGATCGTCGGACTGCGAAATCGAAAACAACAATCCCGAGATAGTTGGCGAAAAGGTCTAAAAAATCAGCAGTTCGGCTTTGTGACAGCAACTGCAGACCCTCCTCTGCAGTCATCACTCCCAGTAGGACCCAAGAACTCGCGAGCATATTGCATTTCACCGGAGATCGAGGGACGGAGATACTCCACAAGGGCCAGCTACGAGCCAGCCCAATAACGGCGGTTAATAATCCGATAAGGATGAAGTGCGCACCGCGATCGCCAAATGGGACATATGTGACGAGCTCGAATAGCCCCGCCCCCTGTCCTGTCGTGGCAAGATAGATTATCCAGAGGATGAAAGCGGTGTAGCAGACTGCGAGAACGACTATCGGTTTTGGCAACTTAGATCGGCATCTTCAGGACTTCGATACTCTTGTCTTCTATGACAATGCACCCGTCTTCTTCTAATCCTTTCAACGCGCGAGTGACCATCTCCCGAGAGGTACCAACCATTGAGGCGAGTTCCTGGTGAGTTGGACGTTCGTGAATCATCAGTCGTTCCTCTGCGTCTTTGCCAACCACTTCTGCCATGGTCTTCAAGGTCCGAGCCACGCGACGATAGACATCGTACAAAGCGAGATCGCCGATCTTGGCCACTGTGCCTCTCAACCGCAGTGCCAGCTCACGCATCATTGCCAAGGTGAGGCCGCTATTATCCAACATATGCTGTCTGAAATCGTCCGCACTCAGCACATAGAGCACACAATCAGAAGATGCTACGACATTTGCCGATCTATCTTCGCCGGTCAGCAGGGCGATCTCTCCGAAGAAATCTCCACGCAAAAGATAGTTAATCACTATCTCCTTCCCTTCCGAAGAAACCAGCGTAACTTTTGCCTTTCCCTGGGCAAGAAACATCATGCTGGGTCCCGGATCGGCCGCGTATACGATATAGCTGCCTTTGGGCACCTTGCGCTCTTTCAATACTCCAGCAAGCCTAGTTAATTCGTCATTTTCTAGACTAGATAGAAGCGGAATAGCTCGTAGTTGATGTTCAGCAATCATGCACCTTTTCTAGCATACTTTGACCGATGCGACACTTACTCTAGAGGGGCCACCGGTCTCTCCAGAGCAATAGCCAGAGCCCTAGAACCCCAACCCAGGGACCCTACCAAGGGGTGTAGAAATACTTACTTTAGGACCTACCAAAGGGGTGTTGAAATAACTACTTGTGGAAGGAGTAACTACTTGTAGAAGGAGTAGGAGGGGCATGAGGAAACCCCCTGGTACACAAGCCCCCTGTACATACGCAAAAGGAGGCAGTACATAAAAAAACGCGGCGAGCTTTTGGCAGCGCCGCGTGCATGGTTGAGACTCAGTAGCTTTTGAGGGCATTGACTCTCAACCTTGGACTTACCAAACCACCGAGGTGCTTTCGTAAGCCGAAACAAACGGTCTTGAAGTAGCGGCCTCTTAAGTTTCCCTAAAAGATACTTGCTTCAAAACTTGGTCGCCCAAAACGAGAATCGCTGTCATTCTGTCCTGCTTCTCAGGTTGCCCTTCGAACCGTGACGTCAATCTTTCGATTTTCGCTCCCTTGTTCTAAGTAGAGGTATCTCATGTTCAGTTGACCCGATCAACGATTCGAGCGCGCGATTGCGATAGATGGTTTTGCGATTTATTATTGTAAAAATTGGTATGAGACCCGCCAAGCGGAGGCTAAGCCTGTGGGTAACTGCACTAGCTATCAGTAATCAGCACTTTTGCGTTTCAATATAATTGAAGGGCTCACTGCCGACATTTCCTAAACAAAGAGATAAAAAAAATGGAGCTAGGAAATAGATTTTTTCACAATGAAGCCTCTCGACCGAGGGGTTGTAGGTACGTCGCCACATCCTAAAAGCTATGTATTGAAAAATACAGAACTTTGCTTCGCGGCAGCGTTAAAAAAAATCTGTCGTGATTCTACGTCATTTGGTACAAATAAAAGCATGGCAGCGCCAATGGGTCGAGCAGACGGTATCTCCTTCTGAGGGCGGGAGGTCAGCTCGGCCCGTTTTTCCCCTCCTTCCCAATTCCCGGTAATTGTGGTATAACTTCGCGTTCTTAGATCCCCCGAAGAAGCAGGCTATATATGCTCAAACTATCTGAAAAGACTCACATTTCTCAGCTAGAGTTAAACGTATTGAAGTGTCTGAACACTCGAAAAGTGGGCACCAAAGAAGTCTCACCAGCTGATATTTCCGAAATTTCCTACACAACTGGAATCAAAGACAACGACGAAGTTCTGCGCGCCCTCTATACACTTGAGGGAAAGAGCTTGGTGTCTCCAGAGCCTCGCGGTGATTTCACCAGCAATGTCTGGCAGATAACTGACGTAGGGCTACAGGCGCTCAACCTTTTGGACACCATGCCCTAGCGAGGCGGTAGGCTCAAAACGGAGCGTGATTGATCTACAGAAATATCAGGCGTTCGTATTTGACCTCGATGGCGTGGTTTGGCTTCACGACGACCCGATACCTGGGGCTGCTCAGACGATTGAGACTATACGACAGCTCGACAAGCCAGTTCGCTTTCTTACAAACAACGCTGGTCAGCATCGTAGCTATTATGTAGGCAAGCTAGAGAGAGCCGGTATCCCTGCTGATTTAGACGAAGTCGTTTCATCTGGCTTTGCCACGGCTCAGTATATCGCCCAACAGCATGGTCCCTGCCCCGTGCATGTAATGGGTATGCCTGGGCTCGAACGCGAAATTGAAGAAGCTGGGCATTCCCTAGTGAACGAAGGAGCGAGATTTGTCGTCTGTGGCTTCGACCGGGGCTTCACCTGGGAAAAACTCAACACAGCGTTTCGCAACATCGATCGTGACGGAGCCCGATTTATCGCCTGCAATGACGATCCGAGGTACCCGACTCCGGAGGGAAACCAGCCTGGAACGGGAGCTAACATTGCAGCTCTTGCCTATGCTACGGGGCAGCAACCTGAAATGGTAATCGGGAAACCCCATCAACCGATTCTAGATGTATTGTTGAGCACCCTTGGAAGCCCACCTGAAGCCTGTTTGATGACGGGAGACAAAGTTGTGCAAGATATAGGTGTTGGACAACTTGCTGGGATGGATACCGCCTTTGTACTCAGTGGTTCCGACTGTGAGGCAGATATCCAAAAACATGGCATCACTCCCACCTACGTATTGCAGTCAATCGCCGATTTTTTGCCGAAGTAACTGTCTATTCTAAGGGGAGGCAGCGACTTGCTACTCAGCAAATACTTTCGCAGCAAGTTGCTTTAGCACCGCAGCGTTGTCTGAATGTCCAGTCATTTTAGCCCGCACATGACAGCGCAGCGGGCGACCAATGAGAAACAAATCGCCTATCGCATCGAGCACCTTATGGCGTGCGAGTTCATCGGGAAAACGCAGCTCAGTATTCACGATGCCATCGTTGCCGATCAACACGAAATTATCTAGCCGAGCTCCAGCAGCAAGACCTGCTTTCTGCAAGCGCTCAGCATCAGCCATGAAGCCGAATGTTCGAGCTGGCGCTATCGATTGTTCAAAAGACTCTGGGCCATCAAATACAAACGTATGTATCTGCTGCCCTACCGGAGCCGGGTAGTTCAGCTCGTAGGTTACCGTAAAGCAATCCGCTGGTTCGAGCGAAATCGACTGACCCCTGTCGGTCGTATACTCAACCGGTTCATCCACTGCTATTTCAAACCAATCGCCACCTTGCTCCTCAATGCCGACCGATTGTATCGAGTCACAAAACTCCTTTGACGAGCCGTCAAAAACCGGAACTTCACCATTACACTTAATTAAAAGGTTGGAAATGCGGTAGGAGTGCAGAGCAGCCATCAAGTGCTCAATGGTAGCAGCCACTGCTGCACCAGAGCGGATAGTTGTCGCTAGTTCCGTAGATTCAACATAATCGACAAAGACAGGTACCGTTTTCGAACCACCCATTTGAGCGAAATGGATTCCAGAGTCCTTTGGAAGAGGCTCTAACACTAGCCCGCTTTTAACGCCTGAATGTAAGCATTGACCATAGAGAATAACGCTATCTTTTAGCGTCCGCTGACCAAGATTCTCCCCGGCCATCGCTGTTGAGTGAATTCCTTTATGAACGTTGAGCGGGATGACGCGGCTCGCCGCTCCCTCGACTGACTGATTCTCAGCATGCTCACCTTCTTGGGCAAAGCGAGCTCGTCGCTCAAGTGCAGTATTTGCAGCGAGCATAATACTCTCGATATTAAGCGGCTTCTCAATCAAATCGATTGCTCCTCGCTTTATCGCATCGAGCGCATTCGAAATGCTCGCATGGCCGGATATCATCACGACTTGCGTCTGTGGAGCGACTTGCTTTATCTTCTCAAGCGTTTCAATTCCATCCCATCCAGGCATCCAAATATCGAGGAACACCATATCCGGTGAAAACGATTTCACTTTTTCCAGCGCATCTTGCCCGTTGTTCGCAATGATTGTTTGGAAGTTCTCGTCCTGCAAAACACTTGAAAGGCTTTCACAGATTGATTCTTCATCATCTACGACAAGCACCAATGGTTGGTCTTGAGAAGTTTTTCGTTCGACGTTTAGCATGGTCTCCTACCGCCTTTCAGACCTACACGTTTGCAAAAGCTTTAACCGCATCAGACATGATAATCGTCTGTGAGCGCTCCGGACCTACCGAAAAACCACCAATTGAGCAGCCAACTATCTCTTCAATTTTTCTCAAATAGTTCTGCGCCGCCTCAGGTAAATCATCAATGCATTTTGCACTAGTAATATCCTCTGACCAACCTGGCAATTCCTCGTATTGCGGTTCAACTCGCTCAGTATCTCTTGAAGAAACGGGTAAGTCGTCGATCACTTCTCCATCGAGTACATAACTTGTGGCGACTTTGATAGTCTCAAATCCACTCAAAACATCGAGCTTCGTAATGATAAGAGAGTCAATGCCATTGAGCCGAACCGTTCGGCACACTGCGGTTGCATCAAACCAACCACAACGACGCGGTCGCCCAGTGACCGTTCCGAACTCTTTACCCACCTCACGGAGTCGTTCTCCATCGGCTCCAAAATCCTCTGTCGGAAAGGGGCCACTTCCAACTCTGGTAGCATATGCTTTACAAATACCGAGTATGGAATCGACATAACGTGGCGAAAATCCTGCGCTCACGCAGGCATAGGAAGAAACGGTGTTGGAAGAAGTAACGAACGGATACGTCCCGTGATTAATATCAAGCAAGCTACCCTGCGCTCCCTCGAACATCACATATTCTTTGTTCTTAGCCGCATTGCTTACTTCCATGCTCACGTTACAAGCAAAGGGTCGCAACCGCTCACCGATACCCCGCAACTCTGTGAATAGTTCATCCGCATCGAACTGCTGCGATGAACCAAGGACTTCTTTCAGATAGGCATTCTTGTGAGACACGTTGCGATCAACCAAGACCCGCAAACTCTCTTCGTCGAACAAATCAACTAGGCGGATGGCCGCCCGCGACACAGAATCTTCATACGCCGGACCAATACCCCGACCAGTCGTACCGATTGTTCCCGTCGTGGATTTCGAACGATTCTCTTCCCGCTGAATATCGATTGCTTTGTGATACGGCAATACAAGGGCCACTTCGGTGGCAATACCGAGTCGCTTAGGTGTAACGTCAACGTTTATCTGCTTGAGGCGATCCATCTCAGCAAACAGTTCAATCGGATCAACAACCACGCCAGAAGCGAGCAGACAACGAGTGTTCTCTCGGAGAATACCGGATGGGATGAGTTTGAGCGCGGTTTTCTGACCTTCAACGATGAGAGTATGGCCTGCATTGCTACCTCCTTGAAAACGAACAACGAGATTTGCTCGCTCGGTAAGGTAGTCGACGATTTTGCCTTTCCCCTCGTCTCCCCACTGCACCCCAACTGCGATTAAAAACGGCATGATCTACGCCCCTGATGGATACCGCTCTTGCGCGGCCGGTAACTAAAACAAAATCGACAGTAATTAGATACCGCGATATGCATTCGAATAGAAAACGGAAATCGAAGATTGGGGCTCCCACTTCAACGGCCCATTCCCCCGATAAAATACAGCTATTTTATGCCTGAATACTACAATGATGGCAAACTTCAGAGAGAAGAATCTAGTCTTTAGCGGTAACCCGATTCGCTTCTAGCTCATCTTCGGAGAAGCCTTCGCTCACATCGGCATTAAGTTGAGTATATTCGGTCCATTGCTCTGGAACGTCGTCATCCTCAAATATAGCCTCTACCGGGCACTCTGGCTCACAGGCGCCACAATGGATGCACTCATCTGGATGAATGACCAGCATACCGGTGTCACCCGATTTCTCAGGTTCCTTGCTAGCCTTTTTATTGAGCTCAGGGTCTGCGTGATTGTAGAAACAATCAACCGGACAGACTTCGACACAAGAGCGATCTTTGGTGCCGATACAGGGCTCTGCCACCACGTACGTCATAGAATTCTTTGCCTCAGCTAAACCTGATCATTTTACTAAGCAATGCTCCCCACTTCAGCGCCCCCGCTTTGTGTCCTCGATCTAGACATATTGTCGAGAAACAAAAAGCGGGAAAACTTGTGGAGGCCCGACCCGGATTCGAACCGGGGAATAGAG
>CBDUGV010000117.1:0-12232 GCA_965366815.1 uncultured Bdellovibrionales bacterium
ATGGCTATTTTAGTAGATAAGAACAGCAAAGTTGTTACGCAGGGCATGACCGGCCAATCCGGTTTGTTTCACACCAAAGCCTGTAAAGAATACGGCACCAAGATGGTAGCTGGTGTAAGCCCCGGGAAAGGAGGACAGCGTGTCGAAGACATTCCCGTCTTTGATTCGGTACAAGACGCGGTAGATGAAACGGCAGCAAACGTTAGCGTCATTTACGTTCCAGCTCCCTTTGCAGCTGATGCAATCGTCGAGGCGGCTGACGCTGGGGTACCACTCGTCATTTGCATTACGGAAGGGATTCCTGTGCAGGATATGATGATGGTCAATACCTATCTGCGAAACACGGAGACACGGCTGATTGGACCAAACTGCCCAGGCGTCATCACGCCGGATGAAGCGAAGGTGGGCATCATGCCAGGCCATATCCACTTGAAGGGTAAGGTCGGTGTCGTTTCCCGTTCTGGCACATTGACGTATGAAGCCGTGCATCAGCTTACTGAGCGCAGCATCGGACAGTCGACTTGTGTGGGAATCGGTGGAGATCCACTCAACGGAACGAATTTCATTGATTGCCTCTCGATGTTTAACGAGGACGACGAAACCGAAGCTGTCGTACTAATCGGTGAAATCGGTGGCACGGCTGAGGAAGAAGCCGCTGAATGGATCAAGGCCCACGGGAAGAAGCCCGTAGTTGGCTTTATCGCAGGAGCCACTGCTCCGGCCGGTCGAACGATGGGTCACGCCGGTGCAATTATCAGTGGTGGTCAAGGAACGGCTGAGGGCAAATTCGCCGCTCTCGAAGCAGCCGGGGTCCATACCATCAATTCTCCAGCGTCGATTGGAGAGAAAGTTGAAGCAATATTAAATAACTAGCAAAGGGAAGCTATAATGGCAGTTGAACGCACTCTATCGATTATCAAGCCAGACGGTGTTGAGAAGAACGTTATTGGTGAAATCCTGAGCCGCTTTGAAAAAGCTGGTCTTAAGATTGTCGCTGCTAAAATGATTCAGCTCGACGAAAATCTTGCCGGTTCATTTTATGAAGTACACAAAGAGCGACCGTTTTACGCAGCGCTCGTTAAGTACATGAGTTCTGGCCCAGTTTTTGTTTCAGTTCTCGAAGGTGAGAACGCGGTTGCGACAAACCGTGAGCTGATGGGAGCAACCGATCCCAAAGAGGCCGCTGCTGGAACAATTCGTGCCGATTTCGCAACGAGCATTGATGCAAACTGCGTACACGGCTCAGATAGTGTCGAGAATGCGAAAAATGAAGTTGCATTCTTTTTTCCCGACCTCTAATCGGTTTGGCCTCGGCGGTTCGTGATGCTTAGTAGTACTGAAAGCAACGGTTCAACTGGCGTCTCTGAGAGCCGCCGAGACATTCTCAACTTTGACAGAAGTGCACTCACTCAAATTCTGTCTGAGGAACTTTCACTCCCTCCATTTCGAAGCCGCCAACTCATCCGTTGGATTTATAAGCAACGGCTGACCGATTTCTCGGCGATGACCGACATCGCCCAGAACGTGCGCTCGTTGCTGAACGAGAATTTTCGGATCTCTCGACCCAAGCTCCACACGGTACAGCAATCCAAGGACGGCACGCGAAAGTACTTATTCGAACTTCCAGATAGTAAATTGATCGAGTCGGTTTTGATTAAACAGGCAACGAGGTACACGCTCTGTGTTTCCTCTCAGGTTGGCTGCGCAATTGGATGCTCGTTCTGCCGAACTGGATTGATGGGACTCACCCGTAATCTTCAGACTTCAGAGATCGTCTCACAAGTCCTTGCGGTGCAAGACGATGTGGCTGAGCGCGGGGCAGATTCTTTCAACAATATCGTTTTCATGGGAATGGGGGAGCCGTTTCACAATATCGATAATGTGATTCGCGCGGTTACGCTACTCAATGATCCACTGGGATTTGATTTCTCAGCCCGCAAGATTACCGTCTCAACCTCTGGACTCGTACCAGCCATTGAAAAATTTGCCGCAAGTGAGGCTCAGGCAAATCTGGCAATCTCACTAAATGCGACAACGAATGAGCAAAGAGATGTGCTCATTCCGATAAACCGCAAATGGCCAATTGAAAAGCTGTTGGAGACCTTGCGAGCTTATCCCTTGAAGCCAGGCAGAAGAATTACGATCGAATACGTAATGCTCAAGGGCGTCAATGATCAACAAGCCGATCTGAAGCGGCTGCCGAAGCTTTTACACGGTATTCCCTCAAAGATTAACCTCATTCCCTACAACATGAACTCAGATCTCGGCTATCACGCTCCTGAGAAAGACAATGTATACCGTTGGCAGCAAAGCTTGCTTGACGCTGGTCTAAATTCCACCATACGATGGTCGAAGGGTTTGGATATCGATGCAGCCTGTGGCCAACTCGCCACCGCATCAACCAAGAAAAAGAAATCCAGAGAAAAGGCAGCTACCGAATGAGTCAGACAGTTGTTGGTATAGTTGGCGGAACCGGCCTCTACGAACTCGATGGGCTAAGCAACGTCGAGGAGCACATTGTTGACACACCATTTGGAAATCCATCTTCGCCAATCACCAGTGCCGAACTCGACGGGGTCCGTCTCTTGTTCCTGGCCCGACATGGCAGGGGGCATGTTTTCACACCTTCTGAGATAAACTATCGAGCAAACATTTTTGCACTGAAAGCACTGGGAGCACAGTGGTGCATAAGCGTCAGTGCAGTTGGCAGCCTGCTTGAAGAGCGCAAGCCAGGTGATGTGGTCTTCCCGGATCAGTATATTGATAGAACAAAGGCACGACCCGCGACCTTTTATGGCGGTGGAGTAGTTGTCCACGTCCCATTTGCCGACCCAGTGTGCCCAGTCCTAAAGAACGTTTTGGAAGAGAGTGCTGAGGAACTTGCTGTTGATAGTGATCGCGCTATCTACCGAGACGGCACCTACATCTGCATGGAAGGCCCTGCGTTCTCAACTCGTGCTGAATCGAACTGGCATCGAAGCTGGGGCGCGAGTTTGATTGGCATGACTGCGCTCCCGGAAGCGAAATTAGCCCGTGAGGCTGAGATCGGCTACGCCACAATGGCAATGGTGACCGACTATGATTGTTGGCGCTCCCGTGAGGCTGATGTCGATGTAGCGGAAATATTAGCCACCATGGCCAATAACGTGAACTTCGCAAAGCAGGTGATTGCCAAAGCCGCCCCCAAGCTAAAAGAAGCGAAACCCTGCGAAATGGTATCTAATGCATTAGCCTGCAGTATTATAACTGCGCCGGAGAATGTGCCGGCTGAGGTAAAAGAGAAGCTTGCTCCATTGCTGGGTAAGTATCTTGCCACCTAACTAGTTATGAAATTTGTAAGTTCGATTCGCTGGCTTGGTCGGGTAGTAGGGAATGCCGGTTATAAGTTTTATTGGGATGACTGTTTCTCACGCGCCTCTTCACTAGCGTATACCACTCTGTTCGCCCTGGTTCCGATAGCGGCGCTTAGCTTCTCTATCTTTGAGGGCTTTGGAATGGATCAAGCGGACGTCAGTAATCAGATTCAACGTCTTCTCAACCAAGTCCTACCTCCGGACGAAAACGAACTTCTGCAAAACCTGCAGAACCAGGTGTTTAGCTACATCAATCTCTTTAGCGGAACGGTTCGCAGCTTGGGTGTGGTCAGTATCGGTATCCTGATTTTCACAAGCGTGGCACTGCTCAATACCATTGAAAGTGCACTCAATGTCGTTTGGCGCGTGACTTCAGACCAAGGAATCATCTCGAAATTCACCAATTTTTGGGCCGTCATTACCGCCGGGCCGCTGCTCTTTTCGTTTTCATTTTACTGGTACACGAAAGTTGGAGCGCTGCAGAATGCTCCCGGCTGGTATAATGCGGTATTTCCATTCGTCGATTTCATAGTGCCAATCGCCTCGATCTGGTTTGCCCTAACCTTGATGTTCTACAAACTTCCCGCGGCGAAAGTTTCACTGCGCGATGCCGCACTTGGGGCTCTTTTTTCAGCTGTCGTGTTTGAATTCGTCAAACGTGGGTTTGCCTACTACATATCGACTTCCACCACGTATAGTAAGTTCTACGGTGTGTTGACATCTATCCCGTTGTTTCTCTTTTGGGTTTATCTCGTTTGGATTGTCATTCTCTTCGGGGCAGAGATTAGCTATCAAGCTGGAAGCATTCACATACTTCGTGGGTTGAAGAAGTACGCCAATGAGCTAGGGGAAATTGGAGCTATTCTAGGACTTCGAATTCTTCACGTGATCGGCGAGAAGTTCGTTCAGGGAGAAGCCCCACCTTCTGAGCAAGATATAGTCATTGAAACTGGCTCTGATCCGGTTTTGGTTCGGAGCTGTCTCGAAGTTTTAACTGAGGCGAATTTTATTTCTCGAGCAGATAATCAAAGTCACTCAAGATCACTGGTGAGAAATCCGGACACGATTAGCGTCGATGATGTATTCTACGCCTTTCACTCAAAGTCATACCGCGCTCACGCAGAGAAAGACTCGACTCCAGCACGTGATTCACGTGAGTTGCAGTTTTTAGAATCACTGCGAATGGTTGAGCGAAAGAGCGAGAGTTCACGGCCGTTAAAAGATTGGACTTTAGCTGAGATTATTACAGCGGATCAAAGCGACAAATAAGAGAGTAGTATGTCAGTTCCAGATCGCAGCAAGAAACTTTCGAACGCAGTAGCCTTTCTTTTTTTGGTAGTGATATACACTGGAATGGCGATGATCTTCCATTCGCCGGAAGAGGGATTTAGCTGGTTCATCAATTTTCTTCTACTGACCGCTGTGGTGCTTGCTGGCTTCGCGGCTATCGTCGTTTTCCTGGCCAGGCGTGCGAAAAGGCCGGAGAGCACAGAATCAGCCGAGAGTTCCCAAGACCAGTAATTTCCGAGCTATTTCAGCAACTTAGCCAGGGCTGGGATTCTTCCTTACTTTTAAGTCTCCGTTATCACAGGATTCTTCATAACTGGAGTAGGGGTGAATTTGAGTATCTTTTCTGTAATCATAGACAGGAGAGCTACGGAGAGCACGGGGGATAAGAGACCATGAGCAAAGAACGTGAACTTCTAGAGGCCTTGAAAGAATCAACGGCCAACGATCCGTATGTCGATCCTGATGCAGCTATCGAGGCAACGCAGCAGGCGGCGAATGCCGCTCAGCAAGCCGCGCCAGGCGGGCAATCGATGGATGTGTACGAGGTCCTCGATTTCTTCGCGACCGTAGGAAACTCTGTAGTCGCAGATCCACTTTTCTACGTGAAGGTGCTAGGGATCATCGTGTTAACTGTGATCATTATTATGGTTGCCACAGAGATGATTGCCGGAAGCTAGCAGAGCCGACTGTAGACCCCACTGTTCTCTTTCCGGAATAGGGAGTTCAAACCTTTCCGATAACCTTCGTTTCAAGAATGAAAAAATCGAACCATCGACCGCGAGTTGGTGAGTCTCGCAGCCGATAGTTCGAGATCCGAGTTCACATCACATTCCCCACCGCCGCAGCAACCTAAGCCGCAACAGAGAGAGTCGCCCAATGAGCCTTGCGCCAATCGACGAAGCGCTTGTGCGCCTTGATGAACGCACCCTTGTGGGCGATCATCCAGGCGTTCCACGATGCGTGATCCTCGCCATCAATCGCGCAAGCCTCGGCGATAGCTGCGGCCGGAATGTCGTAGGTGTTCCGGTGCAGATGGATAAGCCCGCGAAACGGTGGGATCGGTGGGAACATTTCGATCAGCCAGGCGGCTTCGGTCAAAATATCGTGTGCCAACTGCAGGTACCAGTCGTTGGGCTGACAGCTCTTGAGCAGATCACCACGGGTGAATGCAGCGGAGTCATGCACAACGATACCCGCAGCGCGAGCCGCCTTCAGAAAGGCCACCAACAACTCGCGGTCGCCGCAAATGGTCTGGTGGCATTTGTCCCAGATCATCTGCACGCGCTTGGCCAGTTGCGGGTCCAAGGCACTTCGAGTTCGACTGAGTGACTCGAAGAGCTCGGTCGGCTCGAGCGGCCACTCAATCTCATGGGGCGAGACCACCTCGTCGAGATAGATCACCGAACTGCTGGGATCCATCTGTTGAAGCAACTCGAGGCGAGATTGCTCGGTGCGCTGGATGTAGCCCAGCGGATCAGTTGCGTAGGAGCTGCTCATCGCAGCACTGCACCATTGATGCCCACCGGGACCACCGGTTGCGTGCATCTTGTTGCGTTCAGCCCGTCGAATCGCACCGAGGCGCTGATCGACGTAACCCTTTCGCACCGCAGCATCCGTCGACCCCGGATCGACGCCGAAATTGACCCCAACGTTTGAGACCAACTCGAAGCCCATATTGCGGAGCTTTTCGACTTTCTGATCGTAGGCGTCCTCGTCGCCGTCGGATGGGCCATCAGGCATGACGACCTCACCTTTCAGCTCTGGAACCTCGGCGATCAGCTCCGGCAACAGCGCTTCGTACACCGGCCAGTTCTTGTTGGGGCAAAGCCCGCAGAGCAGCGCGACCAAGCCGCCCCGTCCCATGGGTTTCCCCGCCTTTGACTGAATCTTCTTCATACCGTCTCCTCGATCTTTCTTGAGGCTTGGGGAAAATTCCCCGTCGGATTGCACAGAACTGTGCGCGGGGTTGTTCTAAAAACCGTAAAACTCCCCCTACCGGCTCAAGTCGGCAGGAGCATGGTTTCATCTGCTCGATAGGGCGTACTAAGAAGCGAACCCGCAATCTCTGGGGCTACTGCAGCAAGTCCATCAGTTTTTTCTAAAACACCGCAATGAGCGTGGCTGGAGACGGGATAGGCCTCACGGCTGTCAAAAACTAGCATACCAAGTAAAACTTCTCTAGTTTTAGCGGAATTGGTATTAATTCAAAAATTACGCGGTATTATCAGAAGTTCCATGGGATTCCCAGAGGCTCATACGGATTTCACTTTCCTCTAATTCCCAGCTCTGCTACTAAGAATTAAGCTTTTAACATCTTGAAAGCCTTAACTAATTTACCTGTTTGGCCGATAACACCTTTGGGGAATCAGCTGAATTACAGCTGCAATTTGGGATTCGAGTGAGAGTAGTATGAAGCGGTTATCAAAAAATTTCTTATCGGCCGGGCTAATCGCCGGGGCATCAGTTACCCTTGCTGGCACGCTCAGTGGTTGTGTCGCATTCGTTCCGCTCATTGAGCCGGACTACCAGCCAAAGCAAGGTTTGTTCGGACCAGTCGCGACTGAAACCTGTCCCGTAACAGGTGAGCAGCTCAGCGCACAACCGGCTTCACAAGATTCAGCCAGTTGGATGGGACGAACGCGAAAGACTCCAACACAAAACCTCGACATTGACGAAGCTGAAGCCTTTGTCGCTGCGCATGTGCCCAGCAAGCCACGAGCTCGGGCCGATAAGCGCAAGGTCAAGCTGAGCAAACTCATCCGTCAACTAAAAGCCGATACTGCTGTGGCGCGAACTCATGCCGCGTCTGACATTGGTTTCATGGGACCCTATGCAGTGCATGCAGTTGGACCTCTCGCCTTTGCCCTCAGGCATGATGATAGCAAGTGGGTGAGAAGGGCTGCTGCTAAGTCGCTTGGCAAAATCGGTTCAGAAGAGGTCGTAGCGCCACTTCGTCGTGCGTTGAACGACAGAAATAAGTGGGTGGCCCATTCCGCGGGAAATGCGCTTAGAAGAGTAGAGCGAAAACTAGGATACTCCAGGCAGCAACTTCGACGGACGAGGCCAAACGGGAGCTATTCACGACCAGACTTTCAGCGTCCGGGCTCAGCGCCAACTTTTAAGGCGCGGGGCAATAAAGTTCAGAAACTCTAGAGCTAAATAACTGTTTGAGACACCGTTCTTTGATTGACTCACACTACTTCTCACGTTTGAGCTATGCCGCTTTCGTTCTCTCGCTCTCGCTCTTACTCGCATTCAATGCCTGTAGTTACCTGAAGGCAAAGGAGGTGGCTGATTCAGGCTTCCTGGCAGAGCCCACCAAACTCAAAGAAGATCGCGAGAGGTTCCCGTTTAACAAAGTCTGGCTCAAAGACTATTCTGAAAAACTGTATCACCAGTATTCTGAGATTTTAATCGCCCCGGTAGATACTACCCATCTGAGCAAGATGCGTTGGATGGATACATTGAGCCTTGACGGCCAGGCACAAGTGAAAACAGATGCTCTTAAAATTGCCGAGTATATGCGCGCTGCTTTCGCTAAACAGATCCGAGAAGACAAAAAGGCGAGATTTTCTATTGTCGATGTAGCCGGACCTGAGACTCTGGTCTTGGAAATGGCGATAGTACAACTCGTGCCTACAAAAGCTTGGCTGAATGTGGCGGGCAACGTCGCGAGTTTCTTCCTTCCCGGTTCAGCAGTTGCTGCGGGGCTTGCTTCATCTGGCTCAGTTGCCTTCGAAGGTCGTATACGAGATGGAGAGAGCGGTGAGATCATCGCAATGTTTAAAGATCACGAGACTGATCAATTCTCACCTATTGGAATTCAAGATTTTACTTGGTACTACCACGCTGAGGACTCAATTGATGATTGGGCAGAGCAATTTGTTGAGATATTCGATACCGAGGCTGACCATACAGTTGCGGACTCATTGCCACTGACGTTTCGCGTTTGGTAGCTTAGCAGATTCACACTTTGTAGTTTACTCATCGGTGCCGGGCTTGTCTCCGAATATGTTATCGAATAAGGGATCCGTACGTAAGTTTTCTATTTTAGGCAGAACGAGCGATTTAAAATCAGTCGCAGGTTTGGGCTCGAATCTCGTCGGCACTTCATAGCGACCGAGATCAACCATACCGAGAACTGGACTCCCAGGCTTACGTTCATCAACAAAATAAGCGTCGACATTTACCGCCAGCCTGGTAGGGCGCACCGTACCTTTCTCGCCTACCGCATGACCGAGAGGAGTGAGAATGACATCAAACGAGTTAGCTCGTTTTACATATCCGATATCACCACCGATTGATTTTAGACCTCCACTTGGACCAGCAAATCGAGTCTCGTCTGTCGATAGCGCATGTTGATGAAACGTTGCAATACCTCCACTAAGGTCGATTTGTCGAGGGCTCCGGAAGGCACCATCGTTCTCCGAGTAGGAATAGTCCAGCCGAAAACGAAGTCTGCCATCTTCTATTTGCAATACCCCCCCATACTCGGTCGTCGTATCGGCAATATCCGCATCCAGTTGTACTCCTATAGCTCGAAGTGTCTGATCATTGTCCAAGGCCTCTTTTAGCAATACTGCGCGAAGTAAATGCAGCTGTGGTAGCTCACTTGGCGCAGTCCGCTCACCAAAATTTCGATATGCTGCTTCACGCAATTCAATTTCAGCCTTGATTTCTTCAATCCGAGCCTCTTCTACGCTTTGAGTCTCACGATCCGCTGTATTTTGCCCTTGCCGCGCTGTTGACCTAATCGAAGCCATCGTCAATAAATGCTGCAACTCCTGTTTGAGCCCCCAGATATCATCCACTTCAGTTCGGATAACTGCCTCTGTCTGCGCATAATGTGTTGTAAGCGCCTGTTCAAGCGTCTCCCTGTTGGCATATCGTGCATGTAAGCGCGGATTTCTAGAAAGTTCAGCAAGTAGTGGGAGATCGTTTGCTGCTACTCGCTCTCCATTTGAGCGAAGCTCGGAGACGAGTTGATCAACAGCTGCCCCATCAAATCCAGGTGCAAGTTCCAGCATCGTGACCAAGGTGGGTAATGAACGATCGGTTACATGAAAAGTCTCTCCGAGAATCCGATCAACTTCCGCAAACTCAGCCGATTCTAGCGTGCTTCGCAAAGCGGCCGTGTCTTCGTTTGATTGCAGCAGGCGAACAAGCTCACCAAGTTCTTCCACTCTCAAAGCCGTTCCAGGAAAGGCGCCTTGGAGTGAATCAAAAACCTCCAAGAATTGGCTGGTATGGATACTATCCGCTAAACCCTGCATCTGACCCAATCGCGCACTCAGACTTGCCAACTCTCGACGGTCAGTCAAATTAAAGCCCATTTGACTTAGCTCTGAGATAACTTCTGAGGCAACCGGCGTTTTACTACTGCGAAGAAGCGCGGCGGCATTAAAAGCCATTTCGTCAGTGGAGTGAGCTTTTAGTCCAATACCTCGATCGCAGAAGACTTCCTCACTGAGAAGTGTGTAGGTGTGGAGAAAATTTTCGTCATAGATATCCGGGATTAGCTTTGCATAGTCAAACGCCCTATCTAGCACCAGCTCTTCTACATTGTACCCACCGTTCAGAATCTCCTCTTTCTCACTGCTAGAGATAGAATCGACGAAGTTAAAGGAAACGTGAAGCGGGTTCGAAAGCACACGACCAACTTCCGCCTTTGTCAAACCAAATTTCGATTCAAGCCGCTTAGCATGCATCGCGAACTCAATGGGGCGACGACTCAAGAAGTTTCTATCCAGTTCATCGATTCGAGCAATGTCTAAACCCAAATCTTCGCTCCCAGGCACATTGAGGAAGAGGTCGGGATAATATTCTTGAAGTTCTTCCTTTGTCCCATCCTGCATGAGCGATTCGTGCATTGCGGCCAGACGCTCAACTGGGGAAACCCCAAATCGGCTTGCCGGGATGATATCCGATAGGCGGTTGACTCTTCTCACTGGGTCTGTCTCTGGCCTCTCAGCCCGTCCGGTAAGCAATTGATAGGTCTGGTTGATCTCTCTATACAACTTAGAAGTTTCTTGGGAAGGCAATATTGAGCCACCCAGCGATTCTCTAGGTAGGCCAATCTGTTCTTGGCCAAGCCCCATTTTCCCTACACTGGTGCCAGAATGCCGAGCCGGGCCTCGAATAGTTGTACTTTTTTTCGATCTCAGAATTTCAAGGAATGAAGCAAACTCAAGCGTATCTAACTCAAACTCACTAAGAGCCTCGTTATATATCTTTTTTATTTGCTCATCTGGCATGCGATCCACTGTCTGTCGTATCGCAGAGAGATCCTTCGGTAGCAAAGTGTTCGATGCATACCTCGGCTTCACGCTCCAACCACCATCGGGGCTAGGAGTTCCCAGCACTATTTTAAAAAGCTTTAGCTCCTGAAATCTCTTCAACACTTGTGTCAGGTCTTGCATCTGACTGTAGTCGAGCGGAGGAGATTCGATGACTGCGCTTTCTTCTGAAACTGAGTTGAAAGCCTTAAGCGCATCTTCAAAATCTTTCAAATTCGCGTCCGTGTATTCTCCTCTGGTAGAGCGATAGAGAGACATAAGTTGCTCAGTTTGCTCCAACGTCAGTGTTTCGCCAAGTTTCGGATACCTCTCCTGGGCCTGTTGCACAAAAGCAACAAACTTTGGGTCTTTTGCGTACTCTTTTAACTCATCGGGGCGCAAGATAGGGGCAGAAGCAGTTTTTAGAGGCCCGTTATTTGCAATGCTCTGCAGAAATGCACCTACAAAACCTTCAACAGGTGAATTGGGTCGAACGGGGGCACTAGTGCTCCATTTGAGGTCAGCCGCATTTGGGATTGTGATAGAGGCAAGATCAAGACCAAATGATTGCAGTGATTCATCAACTGATGCGAGTTGCGAAACGGATAGTTTATAGTGATCGCTCAGAGTTGGTGAAACATGCGAGCTGAATTCCTCAAAGCCAGCGACTGACAACTCGACGCTCCCGGGATGGTTTTCACGGAAGTAGTTCCATTGCTGAAGAAGCTCGGCATTTGCAGTAGTTTCTTTTTCCAGTTTTGCAATTTCTAGCATTTCTCCGGCTGAGTTCGCTTTTATTCCATACTCTTGCTCGACTCTGGCCAGCTGCATTTTCAGTTTTTCCAGTGTTTGAGCGAACTCAGACCGAGAGACAATTTCAAACTTGGATAGGTCTTCGCTGCTTCCAGATTCACCGACGGTCATTAGTGAGTTGAGGACAGCTAGGTCATTGAGTTTTGAAATTTTGATTTGTGGAAAATGCTCTTGAAAAAGGCTTTTGGCTTGACCGACCCGACCATCGAGAAAGGCCGCTAAGTGGTCGGGATTCGAGTAAATGGCCAATTCGCTTGACGGGCTTTCCCCTGGAGTGAATCCAAGTTCGCGAAGCTTCTGACGAAACGCAACAAACCCGGAACTTCTCATCGTAGCCAAGGCTTTGTCGATGCCTGTTGACCTGAAATCGAGCAGTGTTCTCGTCTGTGCTGCCGATGGATTGACTTCTCCGATACCGAGAAGATCGGGGTCTGAGGTATAAATTTTCTGAAACTCTTGCGAGGCCACCATTCTCTTGAGCTCGACTAGCTTGGCTCGACC
>CBDUGV010000118.1:0-12218 GCA_965366815.1 uncultured Bdellovibrionales bacterium
CCAAGAGCTCCGCCTGAGCCCAAACCTCCTCAAGTGTTGTGACAACAGTAGCCCCGGCTGCGCGATAGGTCTCATCTTGATAGTGGCTCAGCGCACCGGCTTTGGTCTCGATCAGCACCGAATGCCCCTCAGCGACCAATGCTTCCGCCATACTCGGTATCAATCCGACCCGAGTCTCGCCCTGCTTCCTCTCTCGAGGCACCCCAATAATCATAAATCCCTCATACAATAACTAAGTGACAGAGACGCTATTCTCCTAACGACTGTCAGAGACGAAACTAGTTCTTCTGTGGGAGTGTAGTAGAACTGAACGAGGTCTGTCACTGAATTCCAAACCGAGGTATTTTCATTCGAGTTATGTCTTTGCCTCTCAATTATGGGGATTGGAGGTTTTTTTAAGATAGGGTTATAAGAAAACCTCACTTTTCTTTGGGGGTCTACATGTCGGCAGAGATTATCGACGGCAAAGCATTAGCCAAGTCGTTACAGGAAAAACTTAGTGAAGAAGTGGCCCAAATTAAGACGGGGCTGGGGCGCAGCCCTGGGCTTGCGGTCGTTTTGGTCGGCGAGAACCCTGCTTCTAAGGTCTACGTCAAATCTAAGTCGGTAAAGGCTCGCAAATGTGGCATAGAGGTTGAGGATGTGGTGTTACCGTCTGACACCAGCGACCGGCAGCTGCAAGACGAGCTGCGGAAACTGAGTCAAAGGTCGGATATTGACGGCATCTTGTTACAGCTACCGCTGCCGGATGGGTTAGACGAGTTTGCTGCCCTACAGTGTATTGCTCCAGAAAAAGATGCAGATGGGCTCCACCCGATGAATCAGGGGCTGCTGCTTCGAGGTGCCGATGGCTTTGAGCCCTGCACGCCAAAAGGCAGCATGTTGTTGATTGAACAGGCATGTCAGCAGTTGGGTCGACCGAGCGATCTCTCCGGGATGAACGCAGTGGTGCTTGGCCGTTCGATTCTTGTCGGCAAGCCGATGGCGTTGATGCTGCTCGACGCTAACTGCACGGTCTCGGTGTGTCATTCTAGAACGAAAGACTTGGCAAGCTTTACTCGATCGGCTGATATTCTAGTTGCGGCAGTTGGTCGAGAGAATTTGGTGAGCGCCGAACATATTAAGCCTGGCGCAATCGTGATCGACGTCGGAATTAATCGAAACGCTGAAGGAAAGTTGGTAGGTGATGTCGATTTCGACTCAGTGGTTGAAGTAGCCGGTGCGCTTACGCCGGTTCCGGGTGGCGTGGGCCCAATGACAATTACTGTGTTGCTGCAAAATACGGTGAAAGCAGCATCTCGCAAGATCAGATAATTTTTAATTCATTATTGACTGCACAATATATAAGAAAGACAGATGGGAAATAGAAAATTTAAGGCCGGAGTACTAACTGGCGATGACGTTGCTGAGTTGCTCGACTATGCGCAAGAGAAAGAGTTTGCTTTGCCAGCGGTGAACGTCATCGGCTCGAACAGCATTAACGGTGTTTTGGAGACTGCCGCTGAGTTAAATGCACCAGTAATGATTCAGTTCTCGAACGGTGGTGGTCATTTTAATGCCGGGAAAGGTTTATCGAACGAAGGTCAAAAGGCGGCAATCGCCGGCTCAGTGGCCGGTGCGCTGCATGTGCACGAAATGGCCAAGGCTTATGGCGCGACGGTAATCCTACACACGGATCACTGTGCCAAGAAACTTCTTCCTTGGGTGGACGGTATGCTCGACGCGGGTGAGAAGTTCTACGAGAAGAATGGGTTCCCGCTTTTCAGCTCTCATATGTTGGATCTCTCCGAGGAATCCATCGAAGAGAATGTGGCGACCTGTGCAAAGTATCTCGAGCGAATGTCGAAGATTGGCATGACTCTTGAAATGGAGCTCGGAGTTACCGGTGGTGAGGAAGATGGCGTCGACAACACTGACATCGACTCATCTAAATTGTATACGCAACCAGAGGAGGTGGCCTATGCATACGAAGAACTCGGCAAAGTGAGCGACAAGTTTTGGGTTGCTGCCGCGTTTGGAAACGTGCACGGAGTATATAAGCCGGGCAACGTCAAACTTACACCAGTCATCTTGAAGAACTCTCAAGACTACGTGCGGGAAAAATTCTCTACGGCTGAGAAGCCGATCAAGTTTGTATTCCATGGAGGTTCGGGGTCATCGCGAGAAGAAATACGGGAAGGAATTTCGTATGGCGTCATCAAGATGAACATCGACACTGACCAACAATGGGCATTTTGGTCAGGTGTTCGAGATTACTACGAAGCCAACACGGACTATCTACAGACACAGATCGGCAATCCGGAAGGGGACGATATGCCGAACAAGAAGAAGTACGATCCGCGAGTTTGGTTGCGTGAAGCGGAGAAGTCGTTCAATGCCCGTTTGAAGCAGGCATTTGAGGACCTCAACAACGTCGATACGCTGTAACAGCAGCTCGTATGGAACCGCGACAGATCTGCACTCTGTCGCGGTCTCTAAGTGCTTGAATATACAGTGTATATATCTCATATGACACCGCTTTGTTCAGGTGGTATATAGCCTCATCCCAGGGAACTCAGCGATTGTATTGTAGCCGTCTGAGCGATTTGGTTGCTTAGATTATCTATTGAGTCAGTTATCTGTGAGTTGTGCGCGTGAGTGATAGCGAAACTTCCCTCAAGAGAACACCCTTATATGATTGTCATGCACGCGCTGGTGGAAAGTTTGTTCCCTTCGGTGGTTGGGAAATGCCAGTTCAGTATAGCGGTCTCGTTAATGAACATACGACGGTTCGAAACGCGGTTGGACTGTTTGACGTAAGTCATATGGGCGAAGTCCGCGTGCAAGGCGGGTCAGCTCTTGAATATCTAGAATATCTCACCACAAATAAAGTTTCTTCTCTGCAGCCGGGTCAGGCACAGTACTCGATGTTTCTCAACGAAGGCGGTGGCGTCGTCGATGACATAATCGTCTACATGCTTGGCACTGATGACTATCTTATCTGTGTCAATGCGGCCAATACCGAAAAGGATTTCGCGTGGATGCAACAGCACCTTCGAGAAGGGGTTGAGATAGAGAACTGTTCAAGCTCCTACGCTCAATTGGCAATCCAAGGACCGAAAGCTCAAGCGCTGGTGGCTGAAATCTGCGGAAAAGCAACAGAGGAACTCTCGATTACCTCGGTCCCCGCTTTTACTTTTTTCTATGCCGATCTTCAGTTGGGCGGCAGCGATGCGCGCTGTATTGTCGCGAGAACTGGTTACACAGGAGAGGATGGGTTCGAAATATTTTGCCCAGCGGCAGCAGGCCCGGCACTGTGGGATGTCTGTCTGACTACTGGGGAGCAGTATGGCATTGTTCCGGCGGGGCTCGGAGCCAGGGACACCTTGCGACTTGAAGTGTGCTACCCACTGCATGGACATGAAATTAGCGATGACATATCTCCTTTGAGCGCCGGCCTCGGCTGGGTGGTGAAGCTTGATAAAGGCGATTTTATCGGTCGCCAGGCGCTTGTTGAGCAAAAAGAGTTGGGCGTTTCCCCGAAATTAGTCGGCCTTGAAGTGACTGGCCGGGGGATAATTCGCGAAGGAACTGAACTGTTTGTCGGTGGAACAAAAGTCGGTACTGTGACAAGCGGAACGAAGCCACCCACAGTTGGTAAGCCGATTGGTCTCGCGGTGGTGCCGAAAGAGTATTCCCAGGTTGGAACAGAGTTAGAAGCAGAAGTCCGTGGGCGACGTTTTGTCGTGCAGGTTATTCCGCGGCCGTTTTATAAGCGAACCAATTAAGATTGGAGAAGATTACCAGATGAGTATTCCAGAAGATTGTCGCTACACCAATGAACATGAGTGGGCAAAGCAAGAGCAAGAAGGTGTGCGTGTTGGCATCACGGACTATGCACAAACCGAGCTTGGTGATGTGGTGTTTGTCGAAGTGCCTGATGTGGGAACTGAAGTGACCAAGGGCGGGTCGTTCTGTAGCGTTGAATCGGTCAAAGCAGTGAGCGATATTTACTCGCCGGTGGACGGGAAGATTGTTGCGGTGAATGATGCCCTGACGGAGTCGCCGGATTTGATCAACAGCGATCCTCATACCCAAGGCTGGATTGCGTTGATTGAGGCGAACGATGAAAGTCAGTTGGACGCCTTGAAATCAGCTGAAGACTATTCAAGTTATATCGCGGAGTTGTCAAAGTAGTGCCATAAGGAGGCAGACGTGCTGAATGAAGTAGCGAAGGACGCAACAGAACAAGTCCCTGCAGAGAAAGAGGAACAGGTGAGCAAAAGCCATCAAAGACGGAGCGATTTCGGATATTTTAAACGGCGCCACATTGGGCCACAACTGGAAGATATCGAGACAATGCTCGCTACAGTTGGAGCGTCTTCGATGGGAGACCTCATTGCAAAGACAGTTCCCGCAGCAATTCGTGCCAAGCGTCCTTTGGATTTGCCGATTGGTATTCGAGAGTATGACTCACTTGAAGAACTTCGAGAGCTGTCGTTCAAGAATAAGATCTACCGATCCTATATTGGCCTGGGATTTAACGATTGCATCACGCCGCCAGTCATTCAGCGAAACATCCTAGAAAATCCAGGTTGGTATACCCAGTATACTCCCTATCAGCCGGAAATTTCTCAGGGTCGACTCGAAGCGCTCCTTAACTTCCAAACAATGGTCTGCGATTTGACCCGCATGGAAGTTGCAAACGCATCGCTGCTCGATGAGGGAACTGCTGCGGCTGAGGCGATGACACTCTGCGCGCGCATCCAGTCGCGGAAAAAAGAACCAGCTCGCAGTAAGCTCTTTGTCTCGGATACGCTTCATCCTCCGACCATTGAAATCCTGAAAACACGGGCGGAGCCGCTAGGAATCGAATTGGTGTTTGGCGATCACCAAAAACACACGATCGATAGCAGTTATCTAGCCTCTATCGTGCAGTATCCCGCGACGGACGGCGCAATCTACAAATATCGACAGTTCGCCGAGCAGAATCATCAGAGTGGGTCGATGGTTATAGCCGCAGCTGACATTCTCAGCCTTGCGCTACTCGAACCACCGGGGCATTGGGGTGCGGATGTCGTAGTTGGACTTACTCAGCGCTTTGGCGTTCCGCTAGGGTATGGTGGTCCTCATGCGGCGTTTATCGCCACAAAAGAAGAGTATCGCCGTGAGATTCCTGGCCGCATCGTCGGGGTATCGATCGATGCTCATGGCAAAAAAGCCTATCGACTCGCACTCCAGACTCGCGAGCAGCATATCCGGCGCGAGCGAGCGACGAGTAATATTTGCACGGCGCAAGTGTTGCTCGCGGTTATCGCTGGTATGTATGCCGTGTATCACGGTCCTGATGGTATCTGTAAGATAGCCGAACGCGTGCATCGTTACACAAAGGCGTTAGGGGTAGGCTTGAAGCAGCTTGGAATAGAGCTCAGCCATTCGATGTTTTTCGATACCTTGCGGACTATGCCACTCGGTGAGCGCTGTGCACAGATCTTGCAGCGAGCCGATAGATTGCGGATTAATTTTCGCGTTTTTGAGGACAATAGCCTTGGCATAACTCTGGACGAGACGACTCGATTAAGTGATCTGGAAGATATCCTCGATGCCTTTAACGTCGACGGTTATAATCTGTCTTCCGTTGAGTCAATCGTGACTACCGTTCATCCGATGCTCCCCAAAGAGCTTATTCGAACGGACAACTATTTGAGCGATAAAGTATTTAACTCCTATCGTTCTGAGACTGAGATGCTTCGCTACATCAATCGCCTCGAAGCCAAGGATTTGTCGTTGACTACTTCGATGATTCCACTCGGCTCCTGTACGATGAAGCTCAACGCGACCTCGGAAATGATTCCAGTAACCTGGCATGAGTTCGGCCGTATTCATCCGTTTGCACCGGCGGAACAATGCGAGGGATACAAGGACATGCTTGAGGATCTCGAAGGTATGCTGTCAGAGATAACGGGTTTCCCTGGAATTTCTCTGCAGCCAAATGCCGGTTCGCAGGGAGAGTATGCCGGTCTGCTCGTCATACGCGCCTATCTTCGCGATCAGGGTCAGCAACAACGAGATGTCTGTTTGATACCGGCCTCTGCTCATGGGACGAACCCAGCCAGTGCCGCACTTGCCGGCATGAAATGTGTGCTGGTTAAGAGCTTAGAGAACGGTGACATTGATGTTGCAGATCTGCGGGAGAAAGCAGCGCAACACAAGGACAACCTCGCAGCACTGATGGTTACTTATCCTTCGACACACGGAGTGTTTGAGGAGTCAATTATCGAGATATGCGAGATAGTGCATCAGTTCGGCGGCCAGGTGTATATGGACGGGGCGAACCTCAATGCCCAGGTTGGAATTTGTCGACCTGCTGAACTAGGCGTTGATGTATGCCATTTGAATTTGCATAAGACCTTTTGCATCCCGCACGGCGGTGGTGGACCAGGAATGGGGCCAATCGGCGTTGCCACACATCTGATGGATTATCTTCCTGGGCACATCTACGCAGATTGTGGTGGGAAGAAAGCTATTCCAGCAGTCTCTTCATCTCCATGGGGATCGGCAAGCATTCTTCCAATCTCTTGGGTGTATATCAAGATGATGGGAAGCGATGGGCTGAGGGAAGCAACTGAAGTTGCGATATTGAATGCCAACTACATTGCCGCACGACTGGAGGAACATTATCCGGTTCTCTACCGAGGTGCGAATGGCTATGTTGCTCACGAGTGTATCCTCGATTGCCGCAAGTTTAAGCATCAGTGTGGCGTGGAGGTTGCTGATATCGCCAAGCGATTGATGGACTACGGATTCCATGCTCCTACCGTTTCTTTTCCAGTTGCCGAAACTGTGATGGTCGAACCAACTGAAAGTGAGTCACAGGAGGAACTCGACCGATTCTGCGATGCGATGATTGCTATTCGCCAGGAGATTGAAGAGGTGGAGCAGGGGAAGGCCGATAGGCAGGACAATGTCCTAAAGAACGCGCCACATACGGCAGAAGCAATAGCGACTGATGATTGGACGCATCCGTATTCTCGCAAAGCTGCGGCCTATCCAGTTGAGTGGGTCTCTGAGCGAAAATTCTGGCCGGCAGTTGGTAGAATTGATGCTGCCTTCGGTGACCGGAACTTCTGTTGTACCTGCACGACGGTGGACGAGGAGAACCCCGCCGGGGAATGCTAGGCACTGTATAGGTAGCAATTAGTCAGGAGAGTAGTTTTTATTCACACTGCCACTCGCGGTACATGAATTCTTCTAAACTCAAGCCAGCAGATGAGGGACTTCGACGCCATCTGTTCGAGGTTATATTCGAAGCTGAAACTCCCTCTGGCAAAGCCTTTGACGTCGCACTGCTGCTGGCGATTTTCGCCAGTATCTTGCTGGTGACGCTTGAGAGTGTAGAGTCACTCGATGCGCAATACGGGCAGTTCTTTCGCCGCGCTGAGTGGGTCATTACCGCTCTGTTTACCGTCGAATACCTGTTGCGAATATATTGCTGCGCGATTCCACGGCGATACATCTTTAGCTTCTTCGGTATAATTGATTTACTTTCCGTTCTCCCGAGTTACATCAGTTTACTCTTTGCCGGAACGCATTATCTCGTAGTTGTTCGCACAATTCGTTTGCTGCGAGTGTTTCGGGTGCTGAAAATGAGTCGTTATATCGGTGAAGCTAATATTTTGATGTCGGCACTTCGAGCCTCACAACCAAAGATCACTGTCTTCCTTGGATCGGTCATTTCTATTGTCGTGATAGTTGGCGCCTTGATGCATATGATTGAAGGGCCGGAGCATGGGTTTACCAGTATACCTCGGGGAATGTATTGGGCTGTGGTAACGCTCACGACGGTAGGCTACGGTAATATCACACCACAAACTGTACCCGGACAAATGCTGGCGACCATCCTGATGATTTGTGGCTACGGGATAATCGCTGTGCCAACCGGCATCGTAACCGCAGAACTCACCCGCGTGCAAAATTCTGGTGGTGCGGTTTGTCCAAATTGTAGCTCGCTTGAACCCGACGAAAAAGCGAAGTTCTGTCGATATTGTGGGTTGGACCTCGACAGTACTCGTGGCTCAAAGTGAAAATCGAGCGCTAGAGATTTTTCTTCATAGCAAGAAATACTGGCAACATATACCGCTCGACTGGCGCAAAGTCATCGGTGAGCACGTTCGTGTCTTCGGCAATCGCCGACTCCCAGCGACGTGCGAGCAGGGGTTGTAGATCTTCGGGCAAGCTGTCAGGCAGAAGAGTCTGAGTGGTTTTTCGCGCTAAGAGAATTAAGTTCTGAGGGTCCTGCGCTTCTTTTGCCGCACGAACCGGGAAAAGCTCTACATCTGCGAACGCCGTAAGCAATGTGGCCTTGAGCGCGCGCACTATCTGACCATTCGGCCCTTCGATTCCCGAAATGATGTTAATGCAAAGAATTCCATCTTCCGCCAGTATCGAATGCATCTTCGCCACAGTTTCCTTGGTGACGAGATGGAAGGGGAGTTCCGGTGATGACCGAAACACGTCAAACAGAATGACATCGTACTGTGCATCAGTTCTATTGAGATAGGTGCGGGCATCCTCGTGCACAATGGCAACTCTCGGGTGATCGACCAGAGAGAAAAACTGCCGAGCAATTTCTGTGATACCTGGATCCAGTTCAACAACTGTCATCAGGGGATCGGGGAAGCGTTCAACAAAGTGTTTCGGGTAAGAGTAAGCGCCACCACCGAGTAGGAGAATCTGCTTTGCTGCGGGTCGCAGTGCGACCGCGAGATCGTAGTAGTGGTAATAGCGACCGCGTGCTTCATCGGAGTCGTCGAGGTTCATCGCCGATTGGGAGCCGAGTGGATCGGTGGCAAGAATTCGCTGCATTTTCCCATCCTGGTTCACATCGAGCACCAGGACTCGATGATAGCGGGTATCTATGGATCTCATTCCAGAGGCGATCAGCTGTTGCTGAAAGCCATGCTGTAGAAAAAGCAGCAGTCCGAGCAAGAGCATCAAAACCACTTTCTGTCCGAGTTTGTCGCTGAGGCTGACGAATAAGGAGAGCGCTACGAGAGTTATCGCAAGGCAGAAAATGAGTTTACTCGAGCCAATCCAACTAAAGAGGTAAAACCCTGTCACGAAAGTGCCAAAGATACTTCCCACCGTCGATAGTGCGTAGAGTCGACCAATTGTTGCACCACTCACTGAGAGCTCAGTCAGACGAAGTCGAATTGCAAAGGGAGATACGCTGCCGAGCAAAATGCTGGGTGCAGAGAACAAGAGAGTTGCTGCGAGTACGGCGGCTAATCGCACATCGAGCGAACTTTGTCCGAGGTAGTTGAGTAGCGGATACTCCAACACCCCGACGAAACCGACAAGCCCACCGGCGATGGCGAGAATCCACGAAAGCAGTTGAGGTTCCGGGCGACGGTCAGCGAGTCGTCCACCCCACCAATAGCCAACACTCAGGCTCGCCAGAATGATACCAATAAGGCTGGTCCAGACATAGATAGACGAGCCAAGAAATGGGGCAAATAACCGCGAACCACAGAGTTCGAGTGACATGACCACCGCTCCCGAGAGGAACACAGTAAGTTCTAAATACCAGCGATGCATGTCGATTTAGCGCAATCCCGTTGCCAACAATAACCAGCGTTGTTCGCCCATGCCGTCGGCACGTACGCGAGCCCAGGTTTTGGCTTCAAAAATAAAATGAATAGTCCCATCATGGGTCTGTGCCCCCTTTGGCGGGTTTTGATCCCAAGCTCCTGTCTTTGCCGCTTGTACAGCTATCTTATCGAATTCTACAACACCGGAGGAGCCACTGAGGTATACCCGCTGAAGAGTTCCATCCGCATTGAGGATTGCATGCACCGAAGCAAATTGCCCAATCTGCCCAATTTGCCCAGCGGTTAGTCCAGTCCAGTTGAGCTGACGGAGTGCGCCAAACACCTGAAGCGCTACTCGTCGTACGAACACAGCATACTTGTCTGCCTTCGTATTGAGAAGAGTGATTTCACCGTCTTGTATCGTCGGCAGGTGATCGGGCACTCCTGGCTGCCCGGGGAACCAAGAGCGCTTGGCGAAGCGAAAAGGGCGGTATTGCCGTATCTCGGCGTCGCGTTCGGCGTCAGTTTTCTTTCTGGTGCGCTCATCCGAAGTGGGTTTCTCAGGTGCATCCTTCGTTTGCAGCGGAATTCCCGCTAAACGCTGAGAGAGTGTGTCCTGCGTTAAACGAAGCGTTGCAGCCGGGGGCGGGGGTTTCGGAGCTTCGAGTGCTTTCTTTGGTTCTGGCTTCGGTGCTGTGGCTTTTTGCGGCTTCTCGCTCGGTGTTGCTTTCTCAGCAGGTGCCGGCTGGCCACTCTCAAGGCCACGACGAATCTGTTGTTTCGCAACCTTCGTGTTCTGTTCGCTTCTCAACGGGGTAGCCACCTCAAGGTCGGTCGGTTCTGATTCGGAGGGTGAGACTATCTGCTCGGCTTGTTGTTTGGGAGCTGGAGGGCTTATCAGCTCAACTTCGAGCGGCTGAATCTCCTTTGAGTGGGACTCACTGATAAAGAAGCTCAGAAGAACAACGTGGAGCAGAGCCGACAATACAATAGCTATAGGCAGGCGCCATCTGTCGCTTAGGGTGTCTTGCATCGCGGTATTGTAGCACCAATGTTTGCGGATAGAAACGATGACGCGAGGCCGTTTGCACGAAATCTAGGGTTTGCAGCTTTCGGGGAGGGCATTATACTATAACGGCGATTTCGGATTCGCCTTATCAATGCATCTAATGAGAGCTTTACTGTGTTTGGTCTTGGTCCTTGGGAATTACTTATCATTCTGGCAATTGTAATAATTGTCTTTGGTGTGGGACGACTTCCCGAATTGGGCACCGGTCTTGGAGAAGGTATAAAAAACTTCAAGAAGTCCTTTAAGGATAGCAAGACAATTGATGTGACTCCCGACGGAGAAGAGGACTCCGAGGAAAAAGACTCCTAAGCCATTGCTCGCGACCCCTTCGGCGGGAAACCCTTACGTAGAGCACACTAATGCAGGGAACCCTTATGCAGGGAACACCGTATAGACTCTCGCGCTAAACCACTTCTCCTCACCATTTACAATTGGAAACACCAAACGAAATGGACTTCGGCTATTTGGCACCAGTGTGTCTTTGCCAGTCAGTGAACGGGTTTGCAGAGTCTCGATAGTCTTTTCGTCTAATGCCGCAAGCTTCGCTTCCTGGAGCTCATTTAAAGGATTGACGTTGAGAGTGCGAATTTGGCGATTCGCTGAATCAAATAGTCTTGCTTCTATCGTTACTTGTTTAAACGAACGCTCAGTGCCGTTGAGCACTTCTCCGCGAACTTCCAAAACTTGCTTCCCGTTGTCGAGCGTTACTACATTGGAAGATAGCCCGACCAGATCCAAGCCCTTGGGTGGAATTTTTGGAATATGTCGGCTATCCAAATGAAACGTACTTGAGAGTATATCTGGAATCCGATCGAAATAGGCAGTGCTATAGCAGAGTGCCAAAACAATCAGCAGCGGCACGCTACATAGAAACAATACAGGAGCCTGATTCGGAGAAAAATTGAATCGCATCTGTCTCAAGCCAGCCTTGCCGCCACTTGATGACGAATTCTTCCGCTCCATCTCGGAAATCCAGCGTTGATGCTTGCTGGAACGGCGTTTTGCCGAGCGTCGATCGCGTTCTTGCGCTTTAAACGTTGAGGCTTCAGATTCTTCTGATTCTTGAGATTCACTGCTTACCATGGTGGCAAGTGGTGGGCTCGGCATAGAGTGGGTGGTAGGAGTATGTTCAATTCGCTGCGATTGGACTTCTCGTTCAACATCTTCTCGCCGCCGAGCTTGCGCCAGGAGCTGGGCAACTTTGCCACTTCGGCTTGTATCCCTTACCCCAGTTTCTCTTCGAGCAGTATCGTCTCTTCCTGCATCAGCGCCCGACACTGCTGCACCTTGAGTCGCTGCGAACTGTTTCGTGCTGTCGCCAACACCATATTGAGAGCTATCGCTCCTTCGGATGTCGATACCGCGAACTCCACTTCCGCCGATAACCGTACCGGTATAGTCAACCTCTTGTACCCGAGGCGAGGATGCTGCACTCTCGTCGAGCCACTCAGCTGTGACTAAGGGCTCTCGTTCACTAGCGGGTTTTTTCTCAGCTGGGCTGGAGGGAAAACCGAGAGACTGATCTTCTTCTTCGGCCGGAAGCAAATCGAGTTGCTCAACATGCGCCTTTGCTTTGTCTT
>CBDUGV010000119.1:0-12155 GCA_965366815.1 uncultured Bdellovibrionales bacterium
GAAGATAGTTTTCTCGAAAGGGTTTTTGCTGAGCACCTTCGGTGCGCCCATTTTTCTGGGGCTGTATGTACTTCTTTTGGGCGGTGTCGGCATCGGTGCAGGGCTTGCAACTGCCAACAGATTGAATGCAAAAGAACAGAAGCCGCTCGGTATCGTTGATCAGGCTGGCGTGCTAAGCGGGGCGACAACAGACCTCTCTGAAGACAACACCTTTACCTGCTATGAACTCCCCGTGAAAAAGGAACTCGAAGCCTTTTCCGATTTCGAAGTACGCAAGAAAACGACCGTGACCTGTCAGATGTTCGAATCTGTAGAACTCGCTCGAACCGCCTTACTCGAAGAGTCGGTTTCTCAGGTCGCGCTCATTGCTGAAGATTTCGTCAAGTCACAAGAGGTACAGCTTTACTCGATTAAGCCAGACATATTTAATCAAGCCTATCAGCAACATGCGCTGCGGGAGTTAGTTCAAGAAAACCTGCTCAAGAAGTTTGGAATCGCAGATGAGACTATCCCGTTGTTGAAGAATGGTCCGACCTTTGACGAGTTTCGGCTCGACGAGAGCGGAGAAGTGATTCCGAATGAAGAAGATAGCAGTGGGGGAGTTGAAGTTCTGCAGGAACTGTTAGTCAGTTCTGCTCCCTATGCCTTCGTTTCCGTGATGATTTGGGTTCTGCTCATCAACTCGTCGCGGTTAACGCATAGTATGTGGGAAGAGAAGGAAAGCAAATTGGTCGACGTCTTGCTTTCCTCAATTACTCCAGAGGAATTAATTAGTGGAAAGGTCATTGGAATCCTTGCAGCCTCTCTTCTTCAAATGACGATTTGGCTTTCAATCGTCGCAGCAGCTCCAATCTTGATTGCATTGTCTATGCCCCTCGAATTGAATCTCCAGTTATCGCTAGCCCGATTCTTGATGTCGTTTGCGATTACCGTTCTGGGAATGCTGTTCTTTTCATATTTACTTGCTGGTTTGGGTGCTTTCTCCCGGGACCCGCGCGAGGTCGGGGGCTTGAAAGTAATCCTTGGACTCGCACAATCGATGACGATGATTGGCCTGCTGATGCTGCTTCCCGGAGCAGATGCATTCTGGTGGCGCATTTGTTCGAGTATCCCCTTCCTTACACCCTTTCTGGTGCCGATTCAGCTTTGCAATGGTGACTACTCACTTGTTGAGGCGGCCGTGTTCCTAGTGTTGATGGCTTGTTCCGTAGTAGTAGTCGCTCGCTTCTCCGGCCGACTTCTGCGGGTAGGTGTGATGATACAAGGGCAGAATATTGGTCTGCTCTCCGCAATGAAACTGGTGTATCGAGGATAGCTCGAAGTATTGAATATACTTCTCTTGAATATAGTTCTACTGAATATACCCTTGCCCAACCGCATAAGATGAATATTTCATCGCCGTCAGTCGAAAGGAGAATATCTCAATCAGCATATCTAGCCGAGTTTTTTCGGAAGCCTGATTGAGCAAGGACTGTCGCTCAGCTTGCTCAAGTTGAATTTGTGAGGCGAGCTGATAGGAAATAAGCTCACTCGTGTTTGGGAGTTCTTCCTCCGCCAGGCCTTCTTGCTGTGCAACGCGCGCGTATAGATCTATTGCTTGTTCTTGCAGCTCTGGACTGACCCCCTCGACAATATCGTCAACTGATACAACTCTCGCCGTTGGAAATTCGCCACCAGAGATAACTTCTAGTAATCGATACCGGCGTAGGCCCCAAGCAAGAAGTAATGATCGACCATCGTCATACGATTTTAGGACTGAACGAACTTCCACCTCACAGCCAATTGGCTCAATACTGTCGGCCCGGGTAAGCGAAATGCCAAATGGCACCGGTTTGCCGCTCGGATTCTCGCCCTGACAATGCTTTATCAACGCCTTATACCGAGCCTCAAAAATATGTAAGGGTAAAGGCTCTCCCGGCAATGCTGTTATGCCTAAGGAAAAGAAAGGAATAATTTTCGATTTGTCTTTTTGCATGAACTATATTCTCCGCTGGCCAATCACACCCGATAGTGCTGCTTCGATCAAGCGAATTTAGAAACCTCTAATTAAATCAGTTGGTTCACTTACCTGTTATGTGGGTGTATGCGAGAACTGTGATCTTAGGTCGTTAGAATCACACGGAATTAGATCTCATCAGCTAATTTTTGCTGATTTACCAACTACTAAATCCTCCATCCACAGCTATAACTGACCCAGTGACAAAGCTCGATTGCGGTGAGCAAAGAAACAAGGCTGCGGGAACTATCTCATCCAGTTTTCCAAATCGCTTTGTTGGGTAGAACTGCTGCAATTCGGCAACTCGACTCTCGTCGCCAAAGGTTTCTTCTGTCATTTCTGTAGGAAAATGCCCAGGTGCGATCGCGTTGACGGTGATTCCATGACTCGCCCACTCGATCGCTTGGGCGCGAGTCAGTCCGAGAATCGCATGTTTGCTTGCCACATAGGCTGTTAAGGTGTCGCCTTTGCCAACCGGCCCGCCGCTGGAATAAATTGAAGCGAGATAGACGACCCGAGCGTTCCCCGAAACTTTAAGAAGCGGCAGCAGTGCAGCACTGTATTCGGCCTGACGGGTCACATTAAAGTCCATGGTCCGCTGAAATACATCCAGTTCAAAGGGCTCCAATGAATTGTACTCACCAAGTGCTGCATTGGCGATTAAGATGTCACATGCCCCGAGTCGTTCGCTCGCTGCTTGCGCAAGAAGGGAAGCACTGCCGTCGGCACCCAAATCAATTGCGAAGGGTATAAGACGGTCGGCGACCGTAGGGTTCTCTGCAACAAGCTGCTCCATTCGTTCGAGGCGTCGCGCCGCAAGCAAAACATCCGCACCAGCTCGAGCGAGCGCGAGAGCCATCTCCGCACCGAGACCGCTGGAAGCACCGGTGACAACTGCTTTGCGATTTTTTAAACCAAAAATGGAATCGAGATAAGCTGAGGATTTCATAGCGATTTAGTTAGCATCGACCAGCTATCGAATGCAATGCGTTCCTCTCGAACAGATACTGTCGTCAGTGAGACTACAACCTATTGGCTTTCACCAAGACGCGGTTTAGGCTTAGGTCGATGAATGCACTTGAGATGCATATGCGATCGCTTGAATTTCTTTCTCTCGCCGCAGAGCGAGTTTCGCACGGATTGCGAACACCGTTGTCGCTGCTCAATTCGATTCTCGTTGACGCAGACATGCAAGCTGAACGCGTCGAGGATATCGCTTTACTTCAAAAGGCATTTACCGAATCTATCGAAGTGCTTGATTTGTTGAAGCTCGTTGGGGCACCGGTCTCTTTCTCGCTCCAGCGTGTTGAGGTAAGTAATCTTCTCGTTTCACATTTTTCGGAGGCGGTTGAAGTGCGGGTCCTGCATGCCGGAGGACCACTGATCTGTCGTCTCGATAGCAGTCTGCTCATTCGAGCTGTGCGCGGGCTGACCTGCTGCTTTGCAAAAATCGCCCAACTCCCAAACACTTCAACCGAATCAAAAGCGGAGATTCGGCTCGAGGTAAGGAAAGACACCCATGGCGTGAGTATTCAGGTAGTGCTGGACCATATTGACCCGCGACAAGTTGAGCACCTTCCTCAGTCATCAACGTTAGAGGAATTCGCCCATACCACACATTTGACCGAAGCTATTGCCTTGCTCTACGCCTCACTGGTGGTCGAACTCCACTCCGGGCAAGCGCTGTTTGAACGACGATCTTCGCACCAACTCGTGGCCTTGCTTCTTTTTCCCCTAAAACAAGGCGAAAACCACCAGGCGAGCGCTTAGAATCGCGATTCTAAGCGACTTACGACTTTTCGAGAATTTGTCGATAGTACTAGCAATACGTAGCGCGGACCCTCTCCTCGGAGAGAGCGGACTGCAATGGGGTGAGTTACAGTGAGTTCTGAGAGCTTTCTAGGAAAAGAGCTTTTTGCTGGCCGGTACAATGTACTTCGCTGCCTTGGACGGGGCGGAATGGGTGAGGTGTTCCTTGCGGTCGATACTCTACTGGACAACCAACTCGTTGCGCTCAAGATCATTCACGAAGACCTCTGTCGGAATGAAAAATATACAAAGCGATTCCTTCGAGAAATCGCCGCAACTCGTCTGATAACCAGTAATTCTGTCGTGCGCACCTTCGACGCGGGAGTTGAGCGAGGTCGCCCCTATTTTAGTATGGAGTACATTCGCGGTGCGACTTTAGCAGAAGAACTCGACGATGAGTCCTTTCAAATTTCGCTTTGCGAAGGTCTGACTATTTTTCATCAAATTGCCAAAGGAATTTCTGCGATCCATAAAGCGGACGTCATCCATCGAGATTTAAAACCAAGCAACATCATGTTGACCGAAGATGGTGAGGTCAAAATAAGCGATTTTGGTTTAGCTCGAACTACGACTTCCGCTATTACCAAATCTGGTGGCCTTGCAGGGACGGCCTCGTATGTTGCACCGGAGCTGATAGATGGCTCCCCGGCCACCCCAGCGGTCGATATGTATGCTCTGGGCGTAATTGCCTATGAGATATTTACCTATCGGATGCCGTTTACTGGTGAAAACGATCTCGCACTGATAGTAGCGCCGATGCGCCAGGATCCAACCCATCCAAGTGAGCTTGTTCCGGCAATTCCTCTTTGGCTTGCTGATTTGATACTTGGAATGTTGAGCCGAACTCCAGACGCTCGTCCACCAATCGACGTAGCGTTGGGAGAGATCGAGCAGAAAGCCAGCGAAACCGCCGAGACCGAAGCGAGCCTAGTTGTTCCCTACGTGCTGCGAACAGCAGTCCGCGTAGACGAAGACGTTGAAAATGGTAGCTTCGACTCTTTTACTTCAGGCGGGCTCTCTGCGACGAGAAAAGACACTGAAGCTGCTCCGACAGGCACTAGTGATCCAAGTTTGTCGTCTCAGTCGTTCAAAGTTCTTCGAGCTGTTCAGACTCATTCGTCAACATTGCTGCGGGTTGTCTTTCTCACACTTTGTCTTGCGTTTGCTTGGTACATTGGATTTAGCGAGTCGTTCCAGGATAAGCGAAGTTCGCCTGGAGGTGTGACTGGGTTGATTGGTTGGTATCGAGTTGATGCCGTTACTGCGGCTGATGGAACACACGTGGCTCGGGTGGCCGATCAGAGTCGCTTCGACTATACCGCGACCCAGTCATTCTACGATGCGCAACCGCGCTACGTTAAGAATGCGATCGCCGGATACCCAGCGCTCCGCTTTGATGGGACAAACGATTTCTTGCAGCTTGACGGAGTGGCGCAGGCGCTTCGCAGCGCAAATGGCGTTACCGTCATATTTGTTGCGAGGACCGATACCCCAAAGCGATCGCAGTACGTATGGTCTTCGCATCTTGAGAATCAGGAAGAGAATTTGATTCACGGCGGATTTTCTCCAGAAGGGGGCGTCCGGATTCGCTCGATTAAGAATCCCTTTCAACGAGGCTTCCATGATTCTCGGCAAGTGCAGATTACTGAGTTTGCAATAGTTGCAACGGTTGCGGCGGGAAGAGAAGTGTCGGCATTTTTTAACAGTGGAAAGCTTTTTACTGACAAAATTCCCTATGATATCGAATTTGCGCGAGCCGGGTTCTTTAGTCTTGGTCAGGAATACGATGCGAGCGGGCCAGGAGATTTCTTCTCCGGTGAGTTAGCTGAAGTTCTGATCTATAATCGAGCGCTTTCTGAGCGAGAGCGGGCTCGTATCGAAAGTCTGCTTTCGGCAAAATACAAAATTTCCCTGAGAAGGTAGCTTGTCACAGCGGATAGAAACCAGTTGTTGCCAAGTGTATCGACTCTCATGCTACTCTTGCACATCCTGGAGCTAGTATAGAAATGACCATTCCTATTCTCGTCGCAACGCTCGCAGTGGTTATGATTGCAGTGGAGATGCTTCGCCCGCGTACCAAGTGGCCGGCGGTTGCCTCTTGGTGGCTGCGAGCTCTCTTCCTCAATGCGGTGCAGGTAAGCAGCGTATTTCTTGCCGGAGTCGCTTGGGATCGTTGGTTCCCGGGAGTGGCACCCTGGAGTACGGAACGATTCGGAACAACCGGCGGCGCTTGTATCGGTTATCTGGTAATAACTTTTGTCTATTACTGGTGGCATCGTTGGCGACATGAAGTCGATTTTCTGTGGCGTTGGTTTCATCAGGTCCATCATAGCGCCCAGCGAATAGAGATTATTACGAGTTTTTACAAACATCCCTTTGAGATAGTTGTTAACAGTATACTCTCCAGTTTGATACTCTATGCTGTTGTTGGGGTGACCCCCGAGTCTGCCTCGCTAGCGGTCTTGTTAACTGGATTCGCAGAGCTGTTCTATCATTGGAATGTTGCTACTCCTTACTGGCTCGGCTTTCTTTTTCAGCGACCCGAAAGCCATTGCGTCCACCACCAGAAGAATCTCCACAGCTATAACTATTCAGATTTGCCGCTCTGGGACATGCTGTTTGGCACGTTCTACAACCCAAGAGCCTTCACCGAGGAATGCGGATTTGCGGACAATAGAGAGTTGCGGCTGGGCGAAATGCTTGTCGGGATCGATGTGCACAAAAAGAGTCCGGACTCGCAATGAATCAAAGAATAGCCATACTGCTTCTTCTTATTCTCGGACTTCTGCAAATGTGCGCTGACCTTTGCGGATTATCCGCAATCAAAGCGATAGCTGCGAGCACAGGCGCTTCACCTGCGCCAAAAGTGTTTTCGGCGGTTCGCGGGCTAGAGACCTTTTCCAGTCGATTCTATATCGAATGGGATGATACTGCTGGAGAGGTGCATTCGATGGAAATCACTTCTGAACGAAACAGTGGAATTCTCGGCCCCTATAATCGCCGAAATGTCTTTGGTGCGGCACTTGCTTATGGCCCTGTGTTGTCGAGCAACGAGCATACCGAAGCGATGTTTCGCGATGTGAGTCGCTACGCGTTTTGTGGAGCGGCTCCACTGTTGCAAGAATTGGGTATCGACGCAGAGCGGATACAGGGCAGTCTCAGAATTAAAGTGGTCCCACAAGGAAGAAGCGAGCCCGAAAGTGATTTGCCGATGTCTCTAGCAATTGATTGTGATTAGAGGGGAGCCGTATGTGGACGGGCGGACAATATAGTCTCTATCGCAGCATCTTCGGACTGTATTTATTGCAGCACTTCGCCCTTTTGCTGCCTTGGGGCTCTGAACTCTTCTCTCATCAAGGAGTCTTGCCCGATAAAGCAGTAAGCCCTTTCCTGAAGCTGTTTCCCAATGTGTTCTTACTCAGTGATGCTCCATGGTTTGTGAGTCTCTGCATTGGGAGTGGAGTGCTTGCGTCAATATTTTTCGCTATCGGCAAGTTTGATCGCATTGCCGCTCTGCTCCTTTGGTATCTCCTGGCGATTTTGTTTGGCAGAAACCCGCTCATCTCTAATCCTAGTCTGCCATTTGTCGGTTGGTTGTTGCTTGCGCATCTCTGCCTACCAACTGCCCCTTATGGCTCTTGGACCGCGCGCGACCGAGTTGACCCGGGAAACAACTGGACGTTTCCTCGAGAGTTGTTTCTCGCCGCGTGGATACTCATGTCACTGGGCTACAGCTATAGCGGCTATACTAAACTGATAAGTCCATCCTGGGTTGATGGAACTGCCCTCGGCATGGTCATTGCAAATCCGCTGGCGCGATCTGGATTCCTACAGGATCTATTCTTATCACTGCCGCCCATTCTTTTGGCACTTGCGACTTGGGCTGGATTGGGACTGGAACTACTGTTTGCGCCACTCGCGCTTTTTCGCCGGATTCGTCCCTTTATCTGGTTGGCGATGGTATTGATGCATCTGACACTTATCGCATTGATCGATTTTGCGGATCTGAGTTTTGGGATGGTGATGCTACATTTTTTTACGTTTGATCCGAAATGGGTCCCACGTCGATTTGGCGAAAGAAGTGATCTACTCTACTACGATGGAGCATGCGGTCTCTGTCACCGTGCGATCCGCTTTCTTATGGCTGAAGATACACAAGCGGGGTTTCAGTTTGCACCGCTTGGTGGTGCTGAGTTTAAAGCTCGAACTTCGGAGGCACAGCGCTTAGCCTTGCCCGATAGTCTCGTTGTGCAAACTGAAACCGGAGAACTTCTCGTCGAATCTGATGCAGTACTCTATATTCTGCAGCGTCTCGGGGGAGCTTGGGGTGTTCTCGGTGCCGTAGGCCGATACATACCAAAAGCAGTGCGAGATCTTTGCTATAGGAGCGTCGCAAAGATTCGCCATATGCTTTTTGCAAAACCATCTGATGTTTGCCCCTTGATGCCGGGGCATCTGCAAGATCGCTTTTTGAAAGCCTAACTGAGCGGCTAAGCGTTTCGCAGCAGTTTAGTCTTTCATGATACAGCGGCCGTTGAACCATCCGCCTTCTTCAATCGCAATACGTCGCGTTTGAATGTCAGCTTCGAGCATGCCGCCATTTCGAACTTCAACCAACTCGTCAGCATCAATTTTTCCATTCACTGTGCCAAGCACAATCAAACTACCGACGCGAATAGTCCCAGTGACACTTGCATCCGCGCCGACAATCAATGCGCTGGTCGAACTGACCTCACCGGTTAAGGTGCCGTCAATACATACCGGAGAGTCGAAGCGAAAAGTTCCTTCAATGACGGTGCCTGGTCCTAGAGCTGATTTAATGTTTGTGCCAAACCGGCGCTTCAGATCTTCTTCAATCGAAAGACTCAAATCGCTGGTGACAGTTTGCTGCCGCTCTGCTGGAGCTGCCACTTCAACCGCCGGTGCTACCTCAGTTGGGATCGTTTGTGAGAGGACAGTCTCCGTTTCGTATCCCTCCTCGTAGAATTCGTGTTGATCATTGAGCTGGAGCTCAATAGTGTCATCGATTGCCTCGGGAGCTGTTTGCATCTGCTCGTCGCGGTTCACTTGCATTTGTTCGTCCAGGCTCAACTGCGTGGGCCAAGATGGAGCAGGTGTACTCGGCGCTGTGTAGGCCATTTCGTCTTGAATTTGATCGACAACTACCTTCTCGCCGTTTCTCAATGCTGCCATATCTCGCCACCGACGGACGGTCTCCTCTTCTACGGTACGAGGAACCTCTTGTAAGGGATCCTCGTTCGATTTCGCTTTAGAACGTTGGAATAACATAGAATGTGTTTCCTCACAGAAAGTTCAAACCCTCATACATGCAGTAGAGTACCATGGAATTTTGGGGCTCACCACAGAAAAAAGAGCGACTTCGTCGTAAATTAATCTTGAGTAGTTTGCCCGATAAAAGACAGGCCTTGGCTTACGTCAAGCGGTGGGCGCCCGATCAGGCGTTCCAGCTTTTTCGAGCAGAGGCTCACATCTGCCGATCGAGAGCTGGGACGCAGTTGTGGAAGAATCAATTTCTCATCGTAGCCAAATCTCCGAGATACCTTTTCCGCAAACTGTACGCGATTGAGTCGTTCGCTACCGGCGAGATGCAAGAGCTGGGGAATTTTCTCCGTCTGTCCTTCTCGGATTGCGGCAATAATCGCTTCGATGCATGCAGTGATATCGTGCATAGATACCGGTGTTCTCCATTCATCAACGAAGAGTGGCGCGGCCTGACCCTGGGTAAAGCGGTCGGCCAACCAGCCCAAGAATCCCTGCTTACCATTGATTTTGTTGCCATAGACCAGCGCTAAGCGTAGTACCGCGTAGTCACCATCGTACGATTGCACTATCCCTTCTCCGGCGAGTTTGGTTTGCGCATAGCTGCTCGCAGCCTTTGGCTGCGCGTCTTCAGAGAAACCACCAACAGGTGCCTCCGTACCGTCAAATACTAAATCGGTGGACATATAGATAAAGTATGGTTTCCTGATGTCTCGATCTTGATAGACTGCGGTTAAATGCCGAATTGCATCGACGTTACAATGTATGGCGGTTTTTAGATCCTTCTCGCACGCTGCGGCTTGGGCCAAAGCAGCGCAATGAATAATCAGTTCAGGTGCGGTTGCTCGGAGGAGCTCTTCAACTGCTGGTTTGTCACAGAGATCGATCTGGATTGTGGAATCTACAGCATCTTGGACGGGTGAATCACAGGGAGTAGTTCGATAGGTCGCGGTTATTGCACTGGTTGGCCTTTTTGTATTTGCATCGGCTAACCCGAGAGCGAGGTTGCCGCCGACAAAGCCGCTCGCTCCTGTTAGTAGAATGTTCATCCGCAATCTATCGTACGTGCTAAGAATATAATTGTTGCAGTAAGCCGCCCAGGAAATATAGTAAAATCCAGTATTCTGGAAGGTACCTATAATGTCTCAAACATCAATTGACCATACAATCGATACCCTTGCACGTCGCTTGGTACAATTGCGTTTTGATACGCCCGCTGAGTTCTTTCTTGAGGCGCACTTTCCGCTCAGCACGATGTTTCACACAATCGGACTTTTGTTCGAACCGATTGCTACTCCTTTTGTTGGTGACGATCGAATACGTAAGGTGCAAACCCTTTTCTCGGACCGCGAGAATCTCAGCCGGTTGATGCAGCGAATAGAGTTTCATCGGAAGGAGGCTTGCTAGACGATGGAACACGCAACTCCAGCTGTTGTGGTCTTGATGGTGCTTTTCATTATGCCGGTGTTGATCTACATCCGCAAAGCGCTTGAGGGGATGGTCATCTTCATTCGCCGTATCCCGGGCATTGATGCGATAGATGATGTCATTGGTCGAACTGTTGAACTTGGACGCCCACTTTCGTTTACTACTGGCATTACCCGGCTTAGTCCGACGCTCTATGCCTGCCTAGGTGCTTTGCGATATGTGGGTCGGAAAGCGGCCTTGTTTAATCAGCGGTTGCTCGTCCCCTGTAGCGACCCAGAAGCTTTGGTACTCTCTGATGTGACTTTGCAAAACGCTTATATCGCCGAAAAGAAGTTCTCTCGCTACAACCCTGAAATGTTGCGATTTCTCTCAGAAGATCAGTTTGCCTACGCTTCTGGGTACCAAGGGCTTATTCATCGAGAAAATGTCGGGGGAGCCTTTTTGTTTGGCAATTTTGCCGCAGAATCGCTTATTCTCGCTGAGTCGGGACAGCAAATAGGGGCGATGCAAGTGGCAGCAACGACCTCGCCGGAACAGGTCCCATTTTTTATTACCGCCTGCGATTACACATTGATCGGTGAAGAACTGTACGCAGCTGGCGCCTACCTTTCGGAAGATCCAGTGCAAGTTGGCAGCCTGCGGGGACAGGATATCGCCAAGCTCGTCGTTTTACTGTTGCTTTTGATTGGAATCGGTCAAGCGACCTATTTCGAAGTAACTGAGGGCAAAGCGAAAACTCCGATCAAAGAGGTCATTACAACTGGATGGGATGAGATCGGGAAATGAAGGGAAACGCACGACAGAAAATCATCGCTGTTGTTACCTTTCTTGGTGGCATCTATTTCTTTCTTGAGTTCGTCTTGCCGAAAACGTTCTTTGGTGTCGAGATTGGAAAATATAACGAGCAAATCAGCCGTGGAATGATCGTTGTCAGCTCAATGGCGATTGGCTTGGGGCTGATCAACATTCTACGAGTCCACGGCATAGTGATTCTGAAGGGGCGAAAGGGATGGTATAACTCTGTTGCACTGCTTGTCGGCCTGTTTGTGATGTTTTTGTTTCAGGGCATAGACTTTATTCAATCAGAGAAGAGCGTTGCATCTTGGAAACAAATCTCTGATCTCGCCCTGTTCTCCGAAGTAATCGTCAAGGAAAATGCGAATGACCCGAAGAAAGCGATTGCTCGACTCGAGACAGCGGTTGGACGTCTAGAGCAGGTCGCACATCGAGCGTCGTCCGAATCAGATTTTTTATCGATGCAGAAGAGTCTCGCGAAACAACCAAAACTTGCAGAGTCGTTTCGAGAAACGCTTGCCGCTTCTCAGGCGTCGTTGCAGGAGCTGATTGCCTCCTATCGCCTCTCGGATTTAGATCAAAGGGCCGCGGCGCACGCTGCTTTTGAGGAGTCGATAGCATCAACCACAGAAGCAGCGCAGGCTCTTGCTGCGTTCAACTATAGTGGATCCTCGATCAAGAAAGCAGCCAGTCTATTGTTTAATGGGTTTTTTGCTCCACTGGGCGCGGCGATGTTTTCTCTGCTCGCTTTTTACATTGCAACTGCCGCCTACCGTACCTTTCGCGTCCGATCGATTGAGGCTGCAATCATGATGTTTGCCGCACTGTTCGTCATGCTTGGGCAAAT
>CBDUGV010000120.1:0-12079 GCA_965366815.1 uncultured Bdellovibrionales bacterium
TGGCAGTACCAGAGAAAGCTGGATTGTTCCCAGCAGCGCAAGTAGCAACGCAAGTCCTATTGATAGCTTTCCGAAAAGACTCTTTCGAAAGACGAACTTCACTTGAGTTCCTTTTCTTCGGCAAAGCGGTACCCAACACCTCGAACTGTCTTTATGAAGCGCCTCTGGCTTTGGTCTTTCTCAATCTTGCCGCGCAAGCGATTAATATGAGCGTTGACGTTTACCTCATATTCATCGTGGTCGAGATACCAAACTTCAGCAAGAAGATGAGCCCGAGTAAAAGGCACACCCGGATTTGAAGCCAAGTAAAACAGCAAATCAAACTCTCTCGCAGTCAGGGCAACCGGTTCTCCCTCAAGTGTACATCGACGCATGACCGGATCTATCTCCAGTTCTGCCATTTGGACTTTGGTTTTTTCAGGCTCGGCCTTTTCCGGTGCCACGACCAGATGTCGTTCAACACGACGAAGAAGCGCTTTGATTCGAGCCTTAAGCTCGTTGACGCTAAACGGTTTCGTTAGATAGTCATCTGCTCCCAGCTCCAAACCGCGAACTCGATCTATTTCTCCAGCTCGAGCAGTAAGCATCAAGATAGGAACATCTTGTTTCACCTCGCGAACTCGTTGGCAGACTTCGATACCATCAATGCCGGGGAGATTGACGTCGAGTATGATGAGCCGAAACTCAGAGCCAAGTGCCAGTTCACATCCCTTCTCACCGTCTTCAGCTATAGTTAATTCGTAGCCAAGACTGCGGACGTTATCTCCCACCAAGAGTCGAATATCAGGGTCGTCTTCGACGAGGAGAATTCTCTTTTCCATCTTTCACTTTGCTTTTTGGGGTTAGTTTCCTACTACTTTTAGATGAGCAGAAGACGGAGCCCGATCTATGAATTATCGGGGTATTTTAGGGCTGGTTAACTCCTTGTTTAAGAGGAGACCCGAAGTTGCAGGAGTATTCACGTGGATTACTCGGAAATCTTGCTCTCGCGAATCACCTAAGGTAAGACCACAAGTCGACCCCCTGAACCGAGACATACGAGTAGTTGTGTCGCTTTACGTCTATGGAAGCTCTGTCCGAGCTGAGCGTCCGCTGACGTAAACGCTGTACCCTGTTTTTTACCACGTTCTTTACCGCAACTTCGAGGAGGCTGGGCCATGTCCCATGTACTGACACGGCCCCTCTCCCCGACAAGGAAGGTGTCCGACAAGCAACGGCGAGCAATGAAAATTGCATTCGCCTACCGAGCAGAGATTCCGACCGCAGGACTGGCAGTCGCACTTCGATTTTCGTCGAGTACTATCAGTCGTTGGTTCCGGGAGAAGGGAACTGAGATTCCTCTCTTTCTCGGGCACCAGATTAGAAGAGAGTTTATCGATCAGGAGCAGTTTCCCGAGTATCCACTGTTCAACGACGCCGAGCGTGAACGCTTAACTCGGTATTGGACTACTCTGAAAGACGACCCGATTCGAATCCATCGCGAGGAGGTACTCGAAAGCTACTCGGCAAGTCTTTCAAGACGCTATCTTGCCGCAGCGCTCGAGGTCTCAGCCGATACCATCGGACTCTGGCAACGAAAGTTAGGCATTGTAGTGAGGAAGGAAGTGGCTTTGCGAATGCACTTCGCCTTAGCTCGCCTCGACGTACTGCCTGAATTCGAACTGTTTGACGACACGGAACGAAGGGCAATTGAACGCGAGCATGCCAAGGAAAAACGAGAGATTGCTGCTCGTTTGGCGTCAAAGCGCAAAGGAAGTGCGAAGCACGGAGAGAAGTTGTTCAAGCAAATGTGTGCCGAGCGAATTCGCATTTGGGGTCCGAAGGGGAAACCGAAACGAAGTGTAAAACCTTGTAAGGACTGCGGAGAGGTTTGGCCACGAAGAGCGTTTTTCTACCATCGACAGCGCAGGAACCGAGACGGATACGTCTTGCGTTGTAAGCATTGCAATTGGCGGGAGAACAATGCGCATCGACTTCGAAGCAAGTTGGAAACCCAACCGACTCCACCTGGACGGGTGTTGCGAGGCAACGAAGAGCGGCGCTACCGCGAGGTGATTAACCTGTATGGACAGGAGATCCCCTTCACGTTGCTTGTCAAACTCTTCGATGCGTCAAAGGCCTATTCTGATCGAATCCGAAAGGAGGAAAAATTTCGTATCGATCATACTGAAGCCCGAGAGCTAATGCATGAGTGGCGGATTACTCATGAAATCGGAGATTTTGAACTCCTCACGGAAGACGAACGCAGTCGACTTTGGCAACTTTGGCAAGAATTGAAGTCGGAGTATGCAATAGATCAAGAGAATCGCGATCAGGAACATCGCGACTACTTGCACAACCTGGCTTTCGTTCTTCGTGACAAACCCAATGCTCCCGAACCTAAGACGTGCTGGGACTGCAAAGTTGAATGGTTCAATAGTAGTGATTTCTTCCGTGTAAAACGTCGAGACAAGCTCGATGTTCGTTGTAAGCCTTGTTTCAACAAACGCAAACGGGCACGACAGCATCGAACTTTCTTGTTAGAACGCGCCGAAAAGCGGCTTGAACGAGCAGCAAAGCGACGCAAACCAAAGCGGAAGAACGCACCAAAGAAAGAGTAGGCGCACTGTGCACAACAGCAGAACGTAGATTCTCGCTTCGGTGTGCACTGCTTGTGCTGCCAGAGGATTTATGTGCGGACGATTCTCAATGGGAATGGTCCGTTGCTGTTTTGTACAGCGTTTGCGCCTACAGAGTGGATCTCCTTGCGCCCAAAAGTACTGAACCAGCACCTCCTTCTTACCTTCAATTGGAAAAACTGTGGGAAATCGAAACTGCAAGGCCCGCGGCTACATCCGACAGTACATGTGTCGTCTGGAGCGCGGCCCTTGCGTTCGAACAAGCATCAGAAATCGACTCCCGGTGTCAGTCGGATGGTTTGGGGTCCGCTATCGTCTTCCAACTCGATGCGAGTCTCCGTGTCCGTCATGGTGATGTTCCACTGCTGGCTGCCATCACCTCCATCGTCTTCGACCTTGATTTCGATGGTATTCCCTTTCTGCCAGGTGAACACGAGAGAGTGACTTCCAACCGAGTGTCGGTCATCAGTTCCCTCATGTGCCACACAGGCGCCATCCGACGATTCGATAATCGGATTGAAAAACGCATCGCCGTCGAGCGCAATCGCCCGAAGATTCGCTCGCTCCGTATCGAAAATTGCCAAGCCAATTTCACCCGAATCGCCTTTCATGCGATCCGGAGATCGATTTTGCTCGTCCGGAAATTCCAAAGTAGTGTTCGGAGTGGAATGGCGCAAAATGGCTTTCACCTTTCGGTGCTTGCCTTTTGCGGCATCGAGGATCCAAGCCTCGATAGATCGCCACTGGCCTCGTTCGTCAGACATACCGTGTCCTCACAGTAAACGGGTATAAATGAACGGGCTGTTTGTACAATCTGTACGAGATGCCCTACGTTCTCTCGCTGAACCAATGCGGTGCTGGCTCAACGCGAGAACGAAGGGGCGAAAACCCTATTGGAGGTGCTGCTTCGCAGCTCACCAAAGTCAGCAACGAAGCAAGAATCTCTTACGCCAAAGTCATTTTACTTCAAAGAACGATTGGGCCGCAGACCCAGAATTGGCAGGGTAATATCATAGGGAAAGGCGATGAGCTAGCTTCACTCTGCGGCCAAAGAGGTGAATGAACTGGAAGCATAGATTCCCTAGTTTTTACGCCACCTTGCAGACCTGGCTCAAAGCAAGACTGAGTCGACCCTCAATAGGTGGGATCACTTGGCAGCTGGAGGGAGCGGAACGTTTCGGCTACTGATGAGCTCCTGCTTTTTTGTCTATCTCTGAGATCCACGATGACTCACCCTCTACAGAACATTTTTTACTGCAGCGTCCTGCTCTGAGCAGTGCAATCAGCAAGCGAAGCATCAGGGCTCGCTCTCACACTGGTTCTCCACCAGTACTGTTCACCTGAATTGAAAGTAGTATCATCTTGCCCCGATTAATTATTGGACTGAGAAAACACACCCCCACTTCAAAAAACAACAGCGTTCGCATCAAGCACTCGCTAGGCAATTCGAAGCTGTGCTATGAAATCGATATGCTTGAGCGCCTGATATCTTATTTCGCCAGTCGACATATACTCACCAACTTCATATTTCTCGCTGTGCTTCTCGGCGGTGCCTTTGCGTGGCAAAACACCAACAAAGAAGAATTGCCAGCTGTTACCTTCGACACTGTGCGAATATCAGTGCGCTACAGCGGTGCTCCGGCGACCGATGTAGAGTATTTTGTTACCAAGCCCATCGAGGAGGAGCTTCGGGCTATTGACGGAATCTTTCGCATCACGAGCAGCTCTAGTGTAGGGCAGTCGAACATCAATGTAGAACTCCAGCGCAACTACCCTAATTTTGATGAAGCGATACTTGAGATTCGAGCGGCCGTGCTCGATGTAGAGCTTCCAGTTGAGGTTATTGACGAACCGAAAGTTCGAGTCTTCAAAACCACAAAAAAGGCCATCCTGGACGTAGCCTTATATCATAAAGATGTTCCGCTGCTTGACGTTGAGAGCAGAGCGGAACTGCAACAATACGCCTTTGCACTCGAGAATCAGCTTCTCAACCTGGCAGAAGTCCATAGCATTACAAGAAGAGGGTATTTGCAGGAAGAGATTCAGATAAAGCTCGATCCGAAGAGTATGGCTCGCCATAAAATTCCTTTTAATAGCGTCATAAATGAAATTCGAAACAACAACGTTCGCAGCCCGGCCGGGACACTAGAGAGCTCACAGAAACCAAAAGTCACAATCCTCTCAGAATTAAACGATCCAGAGAAGATTAAGGAAGTTGCCGTTCAGGCTGGATTTCAGGGACAAGTAGTTCGTCTCGGTGAGGTGGCTGTTGTTGAGCGCGGCTACGACGATAACGAGCCAATTCACAAAGTAAACGGGCGTGAGTCCGTCATGTTCAACATCGTCAAAGACAGCTCTCACGGAATTCTTGAAACCCTCGATGTCGTCCAAAAGTTAACGGAGCGGTTCAAGAACACGACACTGAAAGACTCTCCCATAGAACTTGTCTTGTTGGACGATGAATCAATAGATGTCAGGAATCGACTTAGTATTGTTGGAAGTAATGGAGCAATCGGTTTTCTGCTGATCCTTGTTATTCTGTTTTTATTCCTAGATTGGCGGTCCGGATTCTGGGTCGCAATGGGAATTCCCTTTACGCTGTGCGTCACCATGATTGTCGGTTCGGCAATTGGCTATACGATAAACGGGACGACACTCGCCGCAGTTATAATCGTCATGGGCATTGTGGTGGATGATGCGATTATCGTAGCTGAGAATATCACTCGCCTTGCACAAAAAGGGCTTCCACGGAATGAAGCGGTAGTGCAAGGCACGTCCTATGTATTCATACCGATTTTTGCGAGTATTATTACAACCTGTGCCGCTTTTATTCCTCTCCTTTATTTCGAAGGTCACTTCGGGGCTTTTATCACGTTCATCCCTCCGATTGTAATCGTAATGCTTGCTGCAAGTTTTGTAGAATCAATCTTCATTCTGCCTGGGCATATGGGGATTCAAGTGTTGCCAAAGAAAGACCGCAGGCGCGGCAAAGCTCGTACGCATTGGTTCGAGCACGTCGAGCGACTGTACGCTTTTGTGCTCAGCTACCTTATTCCACTTCGCACCTTAGTGCTCCTCTGTTTTCTCGGTCTACTCTTTTTTTCGTGGAAGATTGTCAGTGAAGAAATGAAGTTTGTCATGTTTCCAAACGAGGAAACAAGAGACCTCGTGCTGATTGGAGAAACAGAGGCCGGCAGTACTCGGTATGAGACGGCAAACAAAGTTCAGGAGATCGAAGACCTCATAGTTCCCTATATTGGGAAAGAGGTCGTGGGGTTTCGCACCGAAGTTGCACGGAGTCGTAGGGGAGGAGCCGCTTCAGAGAATTCGTTCCGGACAATCATTGAAATTGTCACGAAAGAGCAGCGGAGTAAAACGGCCGACCAACTCATCGAAGAAATTGAATCCCAGATTGCACATCTAAAGGGATTCAACAGTATCCGCTTTAACAAAACACGTTGGGGTCAAGAATCGGGAAGTCCAATAGAGATAATCGTGCAGCAAAACGACAATGAGATCCGGGCAGAGGTAGCCGAACTGTTGCGCAAGGGGCTCGAGAATCATCCAGCAATCACGAATGTGGAAATTGATGAAGGGTATCGAGTCCCGGAGTATCAAGTCAGTATCAATCGCGAGATGATTAAACGTCTCGCAATCGATCCCAGAGATCTCGTGTCGACGTTTCGTGCGGCATTGGAAGGAACAATTCTCTACGAGTTCTCAAATGGCAATGAAGATGTGAACGTTCGACTCACTACCATCGATGAAGCAAAAAAGGATATTGAGTCGGTTCTCCAGCTTCCGGTCGAGAATCAAAACAATTACTTGGTTACACTCGATTCCCTTGTTAGTGTGCAAGAAGTGAGCTCGATGAACACTATTTCTCGTCGCGACCTGAAGCGATCGACTGTGCTAGATGCTGACATAGAGAAATCGAGCACAACAACACCCTTGGAAATCGCCGAAGTGCTCGAACGAGATATCTTTCCGACAATATTGTCTAAGTATCCAACAACTTCACTGCAATTCGGTGGAGAGATTCAAGACACGAGAGAATCCACACATGATTTTCGAAATGCTGTTGTGATGGTACTCGTTCTCATTTATGCGATACTTGCAGTACTCTTCAACTCAGTCATCAAGCCAATTGTCGTAATGATTGCCATCCCGTTTGGATTGGTAGGTGTCATTATAGCCTTTTATCTACACGGGAAAGTTGCTTTTGGGTTTTATGCATGTGTTGGTGCTTTGGGCTTGGCCGGCGTGGTAATAAACGATGCGATTATCATGCTGGTGAAACTCGATCGAACTTTTGATAGCACCACTCCGCGAAAGCGAGCGAGATTTCAGATTGCCGATATTGCCGGAACTCGACTTCGCGCGGTTCTGCTCACCACAATAACCACGGTGGTCGGGCTCCTCCCAACGGCCTATGGCTTCGCAGGATATGACGCAACCCTTGCAGAGATGATGCTGGCACTGACCTGGGGGATGATATTTGGTACTCTGATCACCTTAGTTCTCGTGCCTTGTTTGTATAGCTACGGCAAGAGTTTTACCTATTTATTTGGCAAGAATGAAGTGACTGTAAATTGAAGAACGCGAAGCGCCAAAAAGGGCACCCCCTCAGGGAAACCCTATTGCTGTTGATACTTTTTGGGCTCTTGCCCATCAACGCGGTACGAGCTGAAAAGAGCGCTGTCCCTATTTCACTGAATGAATTCGTCACAATTGTGACTGAGCGAGATACGGTTTTTGAACAGATTCTTATCGATGAGCTTACCCTCGTCTACCAAAAAGACCTCCGACTACCCGCCAGAGATCTCGTACTGTCGGTTAGACAAGATTACATGCTCGCTTTGGAAGACGGGGGAAATGGTGTTACCTCCGATGTATCACTTAGTAAACTCTTTCCGCTTCTCGGGACTACAGTACAGGGTGGATATTCCGTCGAGGAATTTCGAAATGGTGAGCAGAGGAGCTCGGAGCTGTTTGTGAGTATTGCTCAGCCGATTGCTGAGAACGCATTTGGAAGAGGAACGCAGCTACTCGATAAAATCATCGGGCTTGAGGTTGAAGTTGCCAGACATCAAATTGTGGAAGCCTATGAAGACTACTTTGCCACCGTCATGACTGCCTACATCGTCTGGTTTGAAGCTTGGGAAAACCTTCAGATAGCTGAGTCATCGTACCGAGAGAATCGAAAGCTTCTTGCCGATATTCAAGCGAGGGAAAAGAAGCAGATTGCCCTACCGATCGACGTAAACAAGATCAAACTCCAGGTGCTGGCCAAGGAAGAGGCGTTGATCGAATTTCGAGAACGCTACCAAACGGCATACTACGTCGTTCAACGCTCCATGAGGACCCCGAAGGAGCGGACCTACCGCCCGACTGCTCCGACACAATACGATACTCGAGTTGGGGAGTTTGAAAGGGAGTTTCTTCGATTTCGCAACGAAGGTCGAACCTTTGAGATTCTCGATTTACTGGAGAAAAAGTCTAAGCTTGAGATCAGGAAGAATGCTGACGACCTTCTCCCCTCGGTCGAATTGAGCGCAGGCTATCGACTGAGAGGAGATGACTATTCTTTCAAGGACGAGGAGAACGTCTTATTTGCCGGTATCACGGTGAGTCTGCCATTTTCCGACCAGGTCGAGGAGGCCGAGTACGCCATCTCGAGAATAAACGCTGACAAGCAACAGCTCGTCACCACAAATACGGATTTTGACCTAAGAGAGACATTACATACGCTTCATGGTCAAATGGAGAGAGAGTGGAAGCTTTTGGCACTTGCTCGAAAGAGGACTTCTCTGGCAAGAGCTGTGCTAACCGATGAGGCTGAAAATTATTCTTTTGGTAAAGTCGTGTTGAACGACTATATTCAGGCGGTCAATGTGCTCGACGACAATCGTTTTTCCAGAGTAGCTCGAGAGGCTCGAGCGCGTCGGCAACGGGTGGAGTGGTTACGCCTTTCAGATAGCCTCCTATCAAGAAGCGATATAACGAGATTTAGCAAATGACTAACAATGATGTCCTACGCCGCATTCGATACGTGTTCGACTACGGTGATTCGAAGATGATTGAAATCTTTGCTTTGGCCGACGGCGAAGTCAGTCGCGCTGAAGTCACAAGCTGGTTGAAGGCGGATGACCATGAATCACACGTTCCCTGTCCAGACGTCCAGCTATCGATCTTTCTCAATGGGTTGATCAACGAGAAACGGGGCAAGAAGGACGGCGTTCAACCCGAGCCAGAGAAAGAACTGAATAACAATATTATTTTCAGGAAACTGAAGATCGCTTTGAATCTAAAGGCTGAAGACGTGATTGACATCCTGGCGCTCGCCGGACTGGAAACGAGCAAACACGAATTGAGTGCATTTTTCCGCAGACCTGACCACAAGCATTACCGCATATGTAATGATCAGATTTTGCGCAATTTCTTGACCGGTATGCAACTACACTACCGCGAGACTAAGCAGGATTGATTCGATGAAGCTCGTAGAAATAGCTAGTGAACCAATTGAGCTCTACAAGCTCTTAAAGCTCGAGCACTTGGCTGCGACTGGTGGTGAGGCAAAGCTTTTAATCACCGAGGGTCGAGTTTTAGTGAATGGTTCTGTCGAAACTCAGAAGCGAAAGAAGATTATGTCGGGCGATATTGTAGAGTTTGGCAACGAAAAGCTACAGATTCAGCTCAAGTAGAGTTTCATCGAGCAAGAACGCGAAAGCCAACTACCTACTCGCGCCCTCGCCTACTACTAAAAAAATCAACTGATAGGAAACTGCTAAGTAGCTGAGCCTCTACTGAGAGGGTTTTCTCCTACAACCCTGCTGTACTATTGAATCATCTTTTCTGAGGAGGAAGTAAGATGAAGGGTTGTAAGATGAAGGGTTGTAAGAATTGGGTTGTTTCGACTGCTATTGCAGTATTGCTGTCAACAAACGCGGTCGCACAAGAGAGCGACTACTACGAAGATCCCTATCTCTATGAAGACGAACTCTATGAGTGTCTGTATGACGAATGTCTGACGCCGATGGACGATACGTTCGAGGTTATTGATACCGAGATCGTTCCAGAGACCCATACGTATCCCGAGGATGAGTATCTTGAGGATGAGTATTTTGTAGATATCACGCTGCCGAGCCTACCTGGGATAACACCAGAGGTACCTTCATCGACTTCGGAAATTGACCCGCCAGTCGGCTCCTTGTGCACTATGTACTACTTTGGTTCCCATTTGTGCTCGCCTTGTATTGCACTGAAACCAAAAGTCGATGCATTGGCACAACTGTTTCCCAAGGTACACTACCAATACTTTGGTGCCGGCACAGAGGGGACCGCCGCTATCTTTCAGAGATATCGGATAACGAACTACCCCGGCGTCCTTATCTACAAAAAAGTCGGCAACACCATGCAGCAAATTTATCGCTCCGATGGATTTCAAGGTGTTCCCCACGACCAGCCGAACGCAGTTGCTACCTGGGCGAATAACAAAGAACAGGCAATCGATGCTGTGCTAAAACAGCATTGCCAACCACAAGCCGAGGCACCAGAATCCACCACCGACATGGATACCTAAACACAATGATAAGACCTTTGAGCCCGCTAGATGCCTATCTAGCGGGCTTCTCTCACCGTAAATCCCGCCTCGGTAAACTGATTCACGGTGTCTTTGCGTAACAGCAGAGCAAAGGGTCTATCGGGGCATGGCTGAATTTCAATGCTTGCAGAAGTGTAGTGCTGCGACAATTGCGTAGCAATACGCCGTACCCGCTCTTGATAAATCGAGTAGACAAAGTTTTGTAGCAAGTTCCTCTGGCGGAACAGATCTTCAACAGAAAATTCAGACATATCAAGACGGCGGGGCCGCACGATAACTCCAGGGAACACTACTTCGGGAAGTTCTTCAAAGATCGAGGCAAAGCGCATTTTCCCCCAAAGAACTCTTCGCCGATCGGGGGTGTGTGCAATGTGCTGGGAGTTCAGACCACTCAAATCTAAGACATTGAGATTCGCCCCAGCGAGTTTGATCATTTGAAAATCAGTATGGGCAACGCGAAACTTCGGATTCACCGAGGCAAGTTTTTCACCAAAATTCCAAATACATTGCAACTGTGGAATCGTTTCAAGGCGAGCATTCGCCATTCGCTCAATCTGCTCGCCGAGCTTCAATCGCCCATCGCGACCGTGGGCGTACAGGCTGTTACCCGCAATCAGTGCAAGCAGCACGAGTGGGAGCAGACGCATACGCCTTTTGAGCAACTTAGCCAGCAGAATGAGGTTTACAATCCCGATCACGGCGGGAAGGAGAAGGAATCGAATCCCGGGCCAACAGTCACCTCCCCCAACCAAAGTCGCAAATGTAGCGGCAGCAGCGAGTCCACTTAGAAACAGCAACAGTCGTTCCGCAGAATTTCTCGGACTTTCACGACGAAGGATAAAAGCAGCTACTGGCGCACCCGCAGCAACAAGCGTCAACGCAATAGCTGGATTGGCAAACGCATAGTAGAGATAGCGGTATCCGTCTTGTAGCTCAAAAAAGAGATTGGCCGATCGCTTCGCGTAATAGGTGTTTGGTGCCCAATACCCGAAGTAATAGCAACGCCAAGCAATATACAATAGAGCCAGCGGCACATAGGTAAGTAGCGGCCCCCAACGCTGCCTTGCGGAGTAGCCATTCGGCAGCAACAGAGCAAACATTGCGAGGCCAACAGCCGCCAAGCCCAATCCCTCGGGTCGGGTTAGCAATACTACGAGTGCTGGAAAGATGACGAGTGCAACTGGGGTTCGAGATTGCACGCAACGCAGGAAGACGAGGGCAAGCCAAAAGACAGCTGCGATGTATAAGAACGTTTCGAGGAAAAAGCCGAATTCAATAGTAATTGGCCGAAAGACAACTAAAGTCAGCATACCAAAGAAAACGACTCCCGAGATAGGAGTCGGCGCAATGTCATCGGTCGCCTTTCCAACGAGATGAAACGCCAACAGAAGTACAAGGAGCAGGTAGCCAAGCGAGAGCAACCACACGACTCGAAACGGCGCCTCCGGGAAAAACCGCAAGGCAGCTGCCTTTACCAGCACATCGAGCAAACTGGTAAAACCATCAACAGCCCCCTCACCGGCATTATAGTAGAAGGACCCTGAACTGATGAAGTTGCGGGCATACACAACAACCGTCGCCCAGTCGTCCACCATTATTTCGGTACCGGCACAAAGAAAAGCCGCAAGGATTAGCAGCAATAGGGAGAGAACAGCCTCGGCCCCCCGCGACATATGAGCGTTCATTCTCCTATGCATCTCGTGTTTCGAATGATTTCGCAATCTTAGATTCTCCCGCTGCAAGGAGCCTGGCACCATATCGAGAAGCACCATAGCACTTACTTGGTCAAGAGCCTGGCACCATATGCAGAATCGTCGTATCACTTGATTGCTCAAGAGCCTGGCACCTTGGATCCTAG
>CBDUGV010000121.1:0-12070 GCA_965366815.1 uncultured Bdellovibrionales bacterium
ATAGGTATCGTTGTATCGTCCAAGGTAGCAGGGGTCGTGAAACGTCACTTCATCCTCGAAGTTTTGTTCAACGGTAATTTTCTTTTCTTCAATCAACTGCTTTATGAAGTGACTGTGGTGAAGGATCTCGACAGATCGCCCATTTGCCAAATCTCCAACATCTCCGTACTCATTCTTCAGTGAATTGAAACAATGCGGGCAATTGGCGATTAGCGTGTTGAAGGAGATTGCTGAAAGAAGTGCGATGTTCTGTTTCGCTGAGTTTTGAAAGAGGTTCTCTTCTCCCAGTCGCCGGGCAGGGTCTCCGCTGCAATGCTCGCGATTGCCCATGATGCCCCAACTGATGCCCGAGGCATTTAGTATCTCCGTTACCGCGCGCGCTATTTTTTGCTTTCGTTTGTCGTACGACGAGACACAGCCAACCCAATATACCACTTCGACAGACTGCCCCTCTTCGAGGATTGGCACATCAAGCCCATCGGCCCAGTTCGTTCGCTCTTCCGCTGGACCGAACGGATTACCCCGTGTCTCAATCGCTCGCAAACTACTCTGTGCTTCCGAGGGGATGTTGCCTTCCATCAGCGCCATTGAGCGACGCGCTTCTACGATGAGGTCTACATGCTCTATGCCGACCGGACAGACCTCCATGCAGGCCCGACACGTTGTGCAGGACCAGAACACATCTTCGTCCATCACCGTCCCAGCCAAAGCGTCTCCCCAATCTCCGCCGAGTTGCTTAACTGAATTCTGGACTAGCTCATTCTCAGCCCTTTTATAGTTTGGGCCATTCTCGTCGTGCGACTGGGGATCGAGAGTCAATCGTTGTAGCAATGTAGCATCGAGTGTATCGAGCATATTGGCTCCACTCCCTTCTTTGAGCACGTCTTGAGTGTGGAGTTTGAGCATGTGAGCTCGCGTGTCGAGAATGAGCCATTTGGGAGAAAGTACTTTCCCGGAATTGTAAGCCGGGCAGACTGCTTGGCAACGACCGCAGGAAGTACAGGCATCCAAGTCGAGTCGCTGCTTCCAGCTCAAATCTTCGACGCTTGAAACGCCAATCCTAAATTCGCCGTCCCCTTCATCGCTCATTGCTTTTTCCATTATCTGCTCTATGTCGCCAGGATAGGGCAGGGCACCTTTCGGTCGATGAATTTCGCGAAAAAAGAGATTCGCACTGCTGCTGAGAATATGAAAAAACTTCGTGTAAGGGAGTAGGGCGATAAACACGAATACGCTGACTGCATGAAACCACCACATGCCGTAGTGAAGAACGCCAACAGCTGAGGTAGATAAATTCCAGAGACTCAGGCTAAAGAGATATCCGACGGGTGAATACAAAGCCCAGGGATCGTCCGTCGCATAGATTCGCATACCTTCAAGCGCAAACCCCTGAACAACCAAGAGGCCGAGCAGCACCAACATCAAGAAGTCGGCGCTAGTGGTGTGTAAGCGATCAGGTCGATCGACATACCGGTGATAAAAGGCGTAGCAGACGCCAAACCAAAGCGCTAAACCGAATAGGTCGCTGAGGATGGTAACCGCCAGATAGAATCTGCCACGATAGATATCAATGCCCAAATCATGATCGATCGCGACCATAGTTGTGGTGAACAATAGGACGATGAAGCCCCAGAGAATCAGCATGTGAAAGATGCGTGCGTGTTTCTCGCGATTGACCCCGCGCTGACGCAGGACAAACTTGAGCAAAAGCTGGAATCGACGGAACCAATCTCCAAGCCGTTCGTCGGCCGAGCCACCTGCGGTCCAGAGTTGGTAGCGACGCCAAAGGCCCCAGGCAAAGACAACCATTGAGACTCCGAAGATCGCATACATCGTAACGACATTCGGAAGCGTTCCGACATTCCAGAGTATTTCTCTGCTTGCTTGAGAGATGTTGAGGCTTTGGGAAGAATCCATACCCCTTCTTGTACCACTAGGCTCTGGACTTAGAAAAGTGGGCAATTCACCAAAGAATGCCCGATAGTGTAGTTAGGACAGTAATTTAATAGCCTAATAACACACTAAAATTGTTAGTTTTTCTACTGAAACCAGGCAAGCTCCTATTGACAGCAGCAACAGATACAGAGAAACTAATCATATAGTGGAGCCTCCTAGTAGCAACTCATCATTCCTTTCCTTCTCGGCTGTCGATGCATCAGCAATCGGTCCATTGGCTACGTCGTCAGTTCGTTCTATTTTTCAATCTAACTACCATCTAGGTCATTCCGATATCCGCCTAGGCTTCTGTGCAAACCAACAGATTTCAAACTTCTTCGTCTAATGATTTGTGACAACACTGTCTGTAATTTGAACTGATACAATTCCCTGCTTATGGAAGGATCTTTAGAGACGCTTTGGGCGCTCTTAGGCATTGTCTTACTTCTCCTCCTAAACGGTTTCTTCGTTGCTGCGGAGTTCTCTATTGTATTGACTGAGGCAACAAGACTGCGCAGTCAGGAATTGCGAAGGCGGCGTGGGGCCTGGTCGGCCCGTCGAGTCCTCTCCTCTGTTGATCGAAGCCTTACCGTGACGCAGATAGGTGCGAGTGGCACGACTATTATCTATTCGGTCATGGCGGTTACTCTGTTTCTCGATCAGTTCCGATCTATAGCTATGCGCTGGAGCGCTGAGTGGAGCGGACTGTTGACTGCGGTAGTCGCCGTTCTCGTTGTGACAATGGTGCATTCTATCGTCGCAGGATTAATCGCCAAATCATTGGCGCTGCGAAACCCTGAAGGCACCTTGCTGCTCGTTGCCCCGACATTGCTTTTTTGCGTGAGAGTCTTTCGCCCCTTTGTTTGTGGAGTGGCTGGACTTGCAAATATTGCACTGCGAGGTGTTGACAGCACATTGCCAACAGAAATTGCTTCCTCACATTCCGCCACAGACCTTTCGCTGCTCGTTTCCAAAGGGACTGAAACGGGAGTTTTCGACAAGGACGAAGAAGAAATGTTTCGCGGTGTATTCGGTTTCTCACAAACCGTTGCTCGGGAAGTGATGACTCCAAGAACCGACCTTGTGACTATTGCGATCGATGCGTCATTGGATGAGGTGGTACAGACTGTATTGCAAAGTGGTTTGTCTCGCTTTCCAGTTCGCGGGGATGCAATTGACGATATTAAGGGAGTATTGCTCGTAAAGGATCTCCTGCCAATCTTTGCGCAATACCAGCAATCCGCTGGGGATTTCAATGTGTCGGAAGTAATGCGTAGTGCCTATTTTATCCCTGACACCAAAGCAATTGATGATCTGCTCAACGAATTTAAGCGTCGTAAGCTCCACATGGCTGTTGTACTTGATGAGCATGGCGGCGTAGACGGCCTTGTGACACTTGAAGACCTGCTCGAGGAAATTGTTGGGGATATCTTTGACGAATCCGATACTCCAGAACGAGTAATCGAGGTGGAAGAAAACGGCGATGTTATGGTCGACGGAGGTATTCTGGTCTCGGAGCTCAATGATCGATTCGATTATGGAATACCAGAAGGTGATTACGACACTATCGCTGGCTTTGTCTCGACTTCGCTTGGGCGCATCCCGAAAGACCAGGATAGAGTTGTGATAAACAGCGCCGGATTGGTCCTGATAGCCTATCCCGGAATGAGCGGTATAGGTCAGGTAGGCGAGAACGGCGCACAGGGCGAATCGGAGAACGATCTTCCTGACGAGGAAGCCGATGAGAAAGAAGTGTCTGTAATTGTTGAGAAAGTTGATAATCAACGAGTAGAATCGGTTCGAATTAAAACCCGCGTTATCAATCAAGAAACTGAATCTGACGAGTCGCTGGCTGCATCTGAAGGCTAACTAGGTTAGTTTTCCAGAGGATGTGGCTTATGAGTAGCAAGCAAACGTCGGGCAAAGGCCGGTCTACCCAAAAATCTTTGGGTAGCAGCAAATCGCCGAAAAATAAGAAAAAAGTCCGGGTTGTTGAGGTAAAGCTGAAGGACAAATCCAAGTCCAAGCGGAGCAAAACGGCGACCAAGAAGAAAGCTGCGACAGGGGCGAAGGCCGCTTCTACGAGTACTCGTTCAAAGAAGAAGTCGACTCAAGCTAAGAAGGCAAAATCGACGAAAGCCAGCACAAAGAAAACCGCCAGCTCCACTACAACCGCCAAGAAAGCTTCAAGCAAAACAAAAGCCAAGAAAGCGAAAAAACCGACTTCGACTGCGAAGAAGAGTAGTGCTGAGAAAAAGCCTATGGACGCAGTGGTGAAGGGTGGTAAGGCTCAGATCAAAAAACGCATTCAACGCGCATCGCAGAAGAAACAGGGAACTACCTCCACTAAATCTAAGTCGACTCGAATGACACCCATTCCATCGCCAACCGTCGAGGTATTGAAGCCGTTTCGCGAAGCTGCAAAGCGCAACAAAAAAGCAATTAAAGAGCGCGAGCGAGCCAGCAAGCGTTGCACTGATTTTCTAGCGAAACCAAGTCGTAAAGGTAAGAAATACACAATGGACTTGCGTATACACACGCCTGCCTCATTGGGGTTCTTCACGACTGGTGGAGTTGATCCAGCTCCAGCTTTGATTCGTCTCGCCAAAGTAAAAGGTGTAGACATGATAGGGCTGACTGATTACTACAGCACGACCTACGTTGATTCGGTTCGTCAATACGCTGAGAGCAGCAAAGTAACTGTGCTCCCGGGATTTGACATGCGATGCTGCGTCGAGGGTTGTGACGAAATTTCAGCGGTAGCCTTGTTTCCCCCGACTCATACGGGTGAGATGATCCGTGATGTCATGAAGCAGCTCAAGATTCCAGAATCCGCCAAGGGTCGACCGGACTATGTCATTGAAACCGATCTGGCGACTGTCTTGAAGACTGTGGAATCAAGTGATGGCGTAGTTATCCCGAGTCGGATAGACAAAACACCGTATCATCACCTAGCTATACCGACCTTGGTTGAGAAACATGGATTTCACGCTTTCGATTTAGTGCATTGCGAAAACCCAGAATTCTTCCGTGAGCGCTGGCCAAGTGGTGGCTTTACTTTCTTCTCGTTTTCCAATGCCAACGCGTTAGGGCAAATCGGGAACAGAGTTGCAAAGATTCGCTTGGCGAACCCGGGCTTCCAAGGTCTAAAGGAGCTTGTCGCTCGCAGAAAGCCCGAGGCAGTAGAAGCCAGCACCAAGTAAGGCGCAATCCAGCTCATCAAGATTCTCGCAAATAAGTAGCTAATGTCCGGCAACGCTGCTGCATGACTCCCGATAAATATCTACTCAATGGTATTTATCAATCTAGGGAGTGTCACATGAAATTAATCCGAATTCTAAGCGTACTACTGTTGCTGTGCTGTATTGCACTGTTTGCTGTTGCACCAGCGGCTGCCAAGGAGTCACCATCTATTGTATCAACTGTAGCCACCCAGAGTGGAATCACTGTTGACGAAGCCAAGAGCCAAGTTGACGCAGTGTTTCGGGCCCTGACGGTAGAGCTTCAGGCTGGGCGAGCTGTGCAGATCAGAAGGTTCGGCAAGTTCTACGTGCAAGAGAGAGCTCCAAGAAAGGCCCGCAATCCTAGGACCGGAGATCCGATTGACGTCCCGGCTAAGAAATATCCAAAATTTAGTTCTTCGGAGATTCTCAAAGAACAGCTTAACGGTAGCTAGGATATGATCTCCTTGTGCGCGGAGGTAACAACCTCCGCGCCACTTATAGAACAAGTCGGTGCTTGTGAACTAGCTGTGGATAACTGCTTGGTGATTGACCGGGGGTAGTCCCTGAGAGAGAATAGGCTACTAAATGATAAGTTGTTGAATTTGCTTTATCTATTTGTACCCTATGTCTAAGTTCGTTCACCTACATCTCCACACGCAATACAGTGTCCTCGATGGTGCCAACAAGATAAACGATGTCATTAGTTGCGCTTGCAATTTAGGACATGCCTCAGTCGGAATTACCGACCACGGGAACATGCACGGGGCAGTTGAGTTTTACTCTGCTGCGACCAAAGCGGGCATTCAGCCGATCATCGGCTGCGAAATGTACATCACTTCGGGTAGCCGTCTCGATCGAACACCTCGATCGCAGGGTGGGCCCAGTACGCATCACCTGACTTTGCTTTGTCAGAACATGGTCGGCTACCGCAACTTATGTCGGCTCGTGACTATCGGATACATGGAGGGCTTCTACTTTAAGCCGAGAATCGATCGCGAGGTATTGGAGCAATATAGCGAAGGTTTGATTTGCTTGAGTGGCTGTATGGCGAGTCAGTTGGCGATGTATGTAAAGGATGGCAAACCTGATGTTGCCGAAGAGTTTATCAAAGACTATCAAAAAATATTTGATGGGCGATACTATCTTGAGGTGCAACCGCACACATTCCGCGAACAGCAAAATCACAATGCAGTGTTAAAGGATTATGCCGAGCGACTGAGCCTACCGCTCGTTGCGACAAACGACGTTCATTACCCTACAGCCGACGACCACTACTCCCAAGAAGTCCTGATGTGCGTCTCGACCGGCAAGCTCATTACTGATGACGATCGCATTAGGCACGATGAATCTCACCTTCACTTTAAGTCGATCGATGAAATGCTGGAAGAGATGCCTGAGTTTAGTGAAGCCGTCGCTATGAGTTCAGAGATTGCGAAGCAATGCGATCTTCATTTCGACTTTAACACGTACCATATGCCTCAGTTTGATCCTGAAAGCGACCTCAGCGTTGAAGATTATTTTGTGAAAGAGGTGAAAGCTGGGCTAGCGAAACGTATAGAAGCACGCGAAGCTCAACACGGTAAGCTTTCAGAAGAAATTCTTGAAGAGTATCAGCAGCGCATTGAAGAAGAAATCGATCTCATCTTGAAGATGGGATTTGCCGGATATTTTCTCGTCGTATCTGATTTTATCCGCTGGGCGAAGCGCGAGGGTATTCCAGTCGGACCCGGTCGAGGAAGTGCGGCGGGTTCCTTGATTGCCTACGTATTGTTGATTACCGAAATCGATCCAATCCCCAATAAGCTCCTTTTTGAACGATTTCTGAACCCCGAACGAATTAGCTTGCCTGATATCGATGTTGATTTCTGCATACTCGGTCGCGATGCAGTGATCAAGTATGTGACTGAGAAATACGGCAAGGACAACGTTGCCCAGATCCTCACCTTCGGAACACTTAAAGCAAAGGCGGCGATTAAAGACGTGGGGCGCGTACTCGGACTGAGCTATGCAGAAACCGATCGAATCGCCAAGCTGATTCCTGCGCCCCGCCAAGGATTCGATTATCCGATTGCCGAAGCTTTGAAGATGGAGAAGCGGCTTCGTCAGTATGCTGAAGGCGAAGGCAAAGAACTAATTACTCTAGCCCAAAAGCTAGAAGGTCTCACGCGCCATACCTCTACTCATGCTGCCGGTCTTGTTATTAGTAACAAGCCTATCGTCGAACATCTGCCGTTAATGATGGATAAGGACGGGCAGGTGGTCACTCAGTTTTCTATGAACTGGGTGGAAAAAATCGGCTTGGTCAAGTTTGACTTTCTCGGCCTCAAAACGTTGTCCGTGCTAAACGAAGCGACTCGCCTGGTAAAAGAAGCCAAAGGTATAGACCTCGACCTGAACGTATTGCCGCTTGATGATGAGAAGACCTATCGGCTCGTCAGTGCCGGTCGCACTATCGGGGTTTTTCAGCTTGAATCGAGTGGTATCACTGACATGGTCACCCGCCTCAAGCCGAACTGCTTCGAGGATCTCGTTGCGATCCTTGCGCTGTATCGTCCGGGACCTCTCGATGCGGGTATGGTTGACCATTATATCAATCGAAAGCATGGGAGAGAGCCGGTAACCTATCTCCACCCAATGCTAAAGAAAATACTCTCTGATACCTACGGCATTATCCTTTACCAGGAGCAGATAATGCAGATTGCTCGAGATATGGCAGGGTACTCACTCGGAGAAGCCGATATGCTTCGCCGCGCGATGGGTAAAAAGAAACCCGAGGAGATGGCAAAGCAGAGGGAGATTTTCCTCAAAGGGGCGCTGGCAAACAAAGTAACTGAGGCAGTTGCAACCGAGGTGTTCGACCAAATGGAGACCTTTGCCCGGTATGGGTTTAACCGTAGTCATTCGGTGGCCTATGCGATGATCTCCTTCCAGACCGCTTATCTCAAGGCGCACTACCCAGCCCAGTTTATGGCTGCGTTGATGAGTTTCGAAATGGGCGACACCGATAAGACCCTAAAGAATCTCAATGAGTGTCGTGAATCCGGCATTAAGGTACTACCACCGGACATCAATCACGGGGAAGTTGGATTTAACGTAGTCAAAGGCCGAATTTTATTCGGACTTGCCGCGATTAAATCGGTGGGACAAAAGGTCGTCGAGCGCTTGACGGAGGAGAGAAGGGAGAACGGAAAATTCAAAAGTTTGTTGGACTTTTGTGTGCGACTCGATGGCTCTCTCACGAATCGCCGCACCATGGAGCATTTGATAAAGGCTGGAGCCTTTGATTTCACGAAGTTGCCTCGAGCAGAGCTGCTGGAGCGACTCGATGATGTTCTGAAGTATGCACAACGAGTTCGTGAGCGCGGCAACTCTCCCCAAATGGGCCTCTTCGACAACACTGAAGAGGCGCAGGATGACGAGTATAGTCCGAACCGCGACATAGTGCCGGAAGCACCGGTCAACATGAAACTCGGGATGGAACGAGAGGCGCTTGGCTTCTATCTTTCGGGGCATCCACTTGAGAAGTTTCGTGAGGAACTCATTCGCCTTGGGTCACTTACTGTGGAAGACCTCAAACGGGCCGCCGACGGTGGACAGGTCACCGTTGCAGGAATAATTACCTTTCTTAAGCTCAAAAACACCAAAAAAGGGGATCGCTATGCCACTTTTATCCTCGAGGATCTACTTGGAACGGTGGAAGTAATTGCCTGGCCTGATACCTATCAGAAGGTGCAAGATATACTCAGCAGTGAGGACCCCGTGCTTCTCACCGGCCGGCTTGATGTTTCGGACGAGCGTAGAACTATAATCGTAAACGAAATTCAGTCGGCCATTGCTTTGAGAAATAAGAATGCGAGGCAGGCAGTAATTCGCTTGAATGCTAAGAATTGCTCTTCCGAGCGACTCGGCAAGCTTCGACAAGTGCTCGGAGCACACCGTGGCAATTGCGAAGTCAAGTTGGTTGTCGAGCGAGCGTCACATAGTCAAACGACGATTGCGATCCAGAAAAGTCTGGTTTCGGTGGCGGCCTCTGAAGAGCTCTGCAATGAAGTTGAGCGCTTATTCGGGGAACCAGTCCTGAGTTTTAGGTAAAAAGACAATGAGCGAGCTCGAAGCAACTGTTCAATACTTATCACGTTGTATAACGACGCATCGTCGAACTATTTTCTGGCTTGTCTCCGCAGCACTTTTTATAGCACTGCTCATAGCAGTCAAAGAAGTCACCACTCTGGTTTTAGCAGCCTATAGCATCGCAGTTCTTTTGGATCCGCTGCTGCGGAAACTAGAGAAGTACAATCTCTCTCGAGCCTTTAGCATTGTTCTTATTGGATTCTTGTTGTTTGTCGCCTTTTTGCTGCTGGTGCTGCTCGCCATTCCACCGCTCTTACAACAATATCACCAACTGTTGATCGATCTTCCGCGCTACATTCAAACAGTGATCGAGAAGGGGAGTCAGCTCTCACAATCCTGGCTGGGAGTAAGCTGGTCCGGTGATGCGAAAACAATTGTAGAGCGCGCAAAGGACTTGGTCTCAGCTGTAGGCATCGAGCAGATTAAATCGAGCGCCCTCGCGGTAGGGCAGACGGTATTGCGAGGCTATTCCTTCACTCTCACACTCTTGAATTTGTTTCTTCTGCCGTTCATCGTTTTCTATATCGGCCGTGACTTGGAGAAGTTCCACGAACTGTTGGGTGGCTTCTTGCGCCCAGATATACAGACGAGAGTAACCATTGTTGGAAAGCAGATCCTAACCCACGTCTATGCGTTTTTCGAAGGCCAGCTGACCGTGGCGGCTCTGCTTGCTGTCTTATACGTCATTGGACTTTGGTTAGTTGGACTTCCTTCGGCGCTTGTCGTTGGTTGCGTCTCGGGTCTACTCAATGTGGTGCCTTACTTGGGAATTGCCTGTGGACTCGTTCTGGCCACGGTGATTACCCTTGTAACCGACCCAAGTATCTCGCAGCTCTTGCTAGTTTGGGGCGTATTTGTGGTCGTACAGTTGTTCGAGGGTAATTTCCTTACACCGAAAATCGTCGGGGAAAGCGTCGGAATTCACCCACTTGGTGTCATGCTAGCCTTGATTGTAGGCGGACAACTATTCGGATTGATCGGATTAATACTTGCGATTCCAGCTGCAGCATCGATTCGCGTGCTTTTCACTTATCTCAGATCAATGCTTGAAGAAGTTGAGCAGCAAGATATCAACGAAGTATTCGGAAAGCGGAATACGGAAACCCCAATTCCTACGGAATAAAAAGAATAACCAGGTTAATCAGTCTCGAAGGAATATCCAATCCCACTACAGAACCTGTCCTACTGAGGTGCTGTTTGAGTCGCTGTACACAGCTGAGTAAGAGGAAGTACTATCCCAATGGGCGAAACGCTGAATCAATGTTAACCACGATAACCAGTTGATCATCTTTTTGCAGAGTCTGATTTGCTGGAGGATTCAGTTGTCTGCGGTATTTGCCATCCGCCTCTCTCGATTCGACAGCGAGCACAGTCGCATCGAGCTCTCGTTTGAAGTGCTCGAATGCCTCGACAAACTGGCTGCCTACATATTGCTTTGGTACAGCATACTTGCGCATCGTCGCTCCTTCTTTATGAGTCAGGAGATCGGAAAGCACCGCGGTTATACCTTGATTCACAACGGTAGAGGCTACGAGACCGGCGGTTAAGTTATTACCCGAAATTACTTCCTCGACTCCAGCCATTCGTAGGTGTGGCGCATTTGAATCGTCAAGCAACTCAGCACAGGTGAAGATGCCGGGGTTTAGCTTCTCCAGCGTGAGCGCAGCTAACACCGTTCGCGCATCCCGATCTTGGTCACTTAAGCCACGGCCACGACCGGCAAGCACTATCGCAGCTTTTGCAGTTTTTGCTCCGGCATTTTCAAGAACGTCAAATTTAGTAAAATCTTCATTGAGGTGGAAAAACCGGCGCGGATTCTTTATCTTAGCGCGTTTGACGATGTCCTCATCTGTTTCAGCGACGATGACGATACCTCGTGTCCAAACATCCTTCACCGACTCGAATTCAGAGAGAACGACGGGTGCAATCCCATCCCAGCCACAAATGATAATGTGATCCTTCAAGTCCTTGAGTGAAATATCTTTCTCGTCCATTTTAGTCCTGAAAAATGCAGTCATTGACGCCGATATCGTTCCCACCATTACAGCAAAAACAACAAGACCGGCGACGCTCATTGCGATTGCGATTAGTCGTCCACCAGGGGTAACCGGCAATTCGCCGACGACTTCGCCCGAAACAAAAAGAAAGGACGTAAGCCACGCCTTCTCCATAAATGCATTAAATGCACCTTGCGCCCCACCTGCGCTTTGCTCGACGGTGAGCAACGCGAGTGTCCCCGAGAGAACAAGCATGCAAGCTGTGACAAAGAGTATACCAAAACTCCCGAAATACCGCTCAACTCCACGCGAGAGCCAACCGGATTGACGAAGGAGAATGACAGCAGCTCTCGAGAGTCGTAAAAGCCTGAGCAGTCGGAGCAAGCGCAAGGCTCGAAAGACTCGCAGTACTGGTAGAACCGCCAGAATGTCGATCCAGTAGTTGAAAAAGAAAATTCGCTTATTTGGTGCCACAAAATAACGCAGAAACAACTCGACAACGAAAATCCAAGTAATCAGATCGTTGAGAGTTATCAGCTGATGGGAAAGAACCGGATCATTTACTAAGAGGAACTCGGCAAAGATGAGCCCGACGCTAATTAAGATGAGAATGGCGACTGAGAAGTTAAACGGTGTGCTGTCTACAAAAAGCTGGAGATTCTGTCTTGAACGGTACAGCAGGTACTTCGCCCGAGACATTCCCATGCGCGAAGCTCGGTTTTTAAGAGACAGTACGTTTTCTTTTTGTGGCATCAGGGTCCGATTCTAGTTGAGTCGACTTTT
>CBDUGV010000122.1:0-12023 GCA_965366815.1 uncultured Bdellovibrionales bacterium
GTTCGCTACGTGAGTACCGGTGGCCAACTGACACATTCAGACCTTTTCGAAGTGGTTGTTGCAGAGAATTGCCTCCTGCGACAACCGCCTCGAATTATATTTTGCGGCGAATTCGGCTGATCACCAGCGCCGCTTCTTCAGAGCGAAGCAAGGCGCTTGTGAAAAAGAAGCAGAGCACCCCAAGTGGAATCCCCGAGACAATCGTAGTCAGCGAAGAGTACTGCATATCAGCGATTAGTTTGATCGGAACGATCATGACCGCAGCTGAGAGCAGACTTCGCCAATAGGAATGAAAGATAATCTTCCAGTGGAGCTGTAGCTCGACTTTCCCCAGAAGCAGTGCAAGTCCAGCCACCGAAATCAAGGAGGCGAGACTTCCCGCGAGCGCCAGGCCAACGTGAGAGAGATCTTGTATGGTGAGCAGCGACTGGAGGCTTGCGAGAACGCGGGTGGCTATATTTGCGTCGGCGTCCAGTGGCGGTCCCATCAATGCTATTGCCAGTACGACGTTGAGGCCAATGGTAAGCATAGAGATCATTGCCGGGAGCATCGTGTTCTTCTTTGATAGGAAGGCGCGAACCAAAATACTATGGCTGCTGAGCGACCAGAGACCAATTGCGTAGCCCTGCAATGCCAGAGCTGTCATTGCCGAGTCATTTGGGGTGAATTTGCCCCGGTGGTAGAGCAGATCGACAATGGGGTCTGAGAGGACGATGAGACCAACGGTAGCTGGAATGGTGATGAATGCGATCCAGCCCAGCGTTGAACTGAGAAGTTCGCTTAGCCGTTTCGAGTCTCCGGCCGAAGCGAGATGTGAGAAAGACGGCAATACCGCGGTTGCAACTGCGAGACTAAACACACCCAAGGGGAATTGAAAAATTCGATCGGCGAAATAGAGCCAAGTCTGCGTCCCATCTTTGAGCATGGTTGCCATCGTCGTATTTACTAAAACCATGATCTGGTAGACCGAGGCACTGATGACGGCGGGCAGCATGAGCTTGAGCAGTCGGGTCACTGGTGCGGAGCCAAAGGGAGAGGCAGGGCGCATCGAGAAGCCGCGTTTTCGCAAGATCCAGAGCTGCGGGAGCAGTGCAAGCAATCCGCCAACCAGTAGCGCATAGGCCAGGATGTAGATTGGCTGCTCTAAACTATCGTTGAATAGAACGATACCGCTTATGAAAGCGATATTGAGTATAGCTGGAGCTGCGGCCGGGGAGGCGAACACACCAATCGCATTGAGTGCTCCAGAGGCCAAGGCAAGCAAGCTGACCAAGACGAGATAGGGAAACATGACTTGCAACAGTGAACTGGCGAGCGCCACTTTCTCGGGCTGATCGGTCCAGCCCAATGCGAAGACGTAGGTCAGTTCGGTGGAGTAGATAATGCCTAGCCCACTCAGGAGAAGAGTGAGCGCAAGACAGAATCCTGTGACGGCCCGCACCGCTTGCTGAGCAGGTTTTTGCCCTAAACGCAGCTCGTCGGTGAAGACCGGCACAAAGGCGGTTGCCAGCGAGCCCTCCGCGACTAGTCGGCGCAGCAGGTTTGGCACCTTGAAGGCCACGAAAAAGGCATCCGTGGCGACATTGGCGCCAAAGTAGTTGGCAGTAGCGATGTCCCGCAGTAAACCGAGTAGTCTACTGAGTAATGTAAACAGCGCAACAACCCCGGTAGCGCGAGTGACATGCCGTCCGCTGCCGGCAGCATCGTTCTTTTTTTTGCTCGATGTCGTTGCTTCGCTCACTAGTAAGTATCAGAAATTGCAGAGTTTAATTGGTGCCAGGCACCTAGCCGCCACTAAAATTCGAAGTCTCTTCGAGCTACAGTCCAATATTGTTCAGAATAACCAGTTTAAAGACGATATACTCCAGCTAAGGAGCCGGACAAGGTATTGAAATGTCTAGGATGACATGGTAGCTTGCCGCAGCCGTCAGAAACAGTGAAATGTCTCAGACGGAAATGTCTCAAGCTCGTTTTGTATTGAGACAATTATATTGAATCGCGCCCCTGCGCATTCTTGGTGCTTTAGTCGGCAGCCGTTTTAATTACTTTCGGTTTAATCACTTTTGGTTTAATCGCTTCAGGTTAAATCAATTAGGGATTATTTTCCAAAAGGACTTTTCCGACAAAAGGTTGGGGAGAAGCTGTAGATGTGTATGCCTTAGCGGGCGATACGTCGTCAGTTTACTCTTGCACGGGGAGTAGGATGAACCAAGGAACAACAATAAGTGAGTTTGAATCGTGGAAGGAACTAGTCCACATGTAGCCCAGGGCATGGAAGAAGCAGCTGCTTCTGATAAAGCTGGGTCCGCCGATGCGGCGGTTGATAAGGCTGCGGACCTAGATGGTGCCGAGTCTCCGAATGGCGAAGTTGGTGGTAAACCGAAAGTTAAAATCACCAAAGCTGAGCCGACGATCTATTCAAAAAGAAAAGAAATTGAAATTCCAGATCGTCCACCTGTTGAAGTAAATCTCCGTACATTGCTGCAAGCCGGTGTCCACTTTGGGCATCAGACTTCTCGTTGGAGTCCGGCAATGGCGCCGTACATCCACAGCTCTCGCAACGGGATTCACATTGTTAACTTGCCTCACACCTTGCAGGCTTGGGAGCAAGCACGTGAAGTCATCGTAAAAACAGCTGCTGCTGGTGGAAACGTGCTTTTTGTTGGCACGAAGAAGCAGGCTGCTGATGCGGTAGTTCAGGAAGCTCGTCGATGTGGTGCGTTCTATGTCTCGCGCCGTTGGCTCGGTGGAATGATTACTAACTTTCAAACGATTCGTAAAAGTATTGAGCGACTCGCAAAGTTAGAGACCGTTCTGGAAGAGGAAGAGAAGTCACAGCAAGATGGACTCGGTACTCGTTTTACCAAGAAAGAGCGCCTAATGATGTCTCGTGAACTCGACAAGCTCGAGTTTTCTTTGGGCGGTATTCGCACAATGCTGCGAGCTCCGCAGCTGATGTTTGTGATTGATATTCGGCGCGAAGATATCGCTATCCGCGAAGCTCGACGCTTGGATATTCCAGTGGTTGCCTTGGTTGATACGAATTGCGATCCGCGAACCGTGAATTACGCGATTCCCTCAAACGACGACGGCACGCGAGCGATTCGCCTGTTCTGTTCTGCTGTTGCAGATGCGGTTATGGAAGGGAAAGCTCAGTTCAAAAAGCGCAAAGCTACTCCTGCACCTTCAGTCTCTGAAGTTCCAGTTTCGAAAGCCGGGATTGCAGATTCAGGCGCACCGTCGAGAGCAGGCAAAAAGATTTCGCCAGCGAAAGCTACTGCTGCTGATAAGAAACCTGCGGCGGCAAAGAAAGCTGCGACGGACACAAGCGAGTCGGCTCCAGAGAAAAAAGCTGCGACCGACCAAAGTGAGCCAGTTCCAGAGAAGAAAGCTGCGACGGAGACAGGTGAGCCGGTTCCAGAGAAGAAAGAAGAAACTGTTGCCGAAAAGAGCGCAGCCGATTCTGAGAAACCCGCTACTGAGTAATTCAGTGGCGAGTGCGCTTCTTAACTATCGACAAATTGTTTGTTTTCAACAAACTCAACTAATCATTGCTAACTAGCAGACGTGGATAGGGTGTACATGACTACTATTACTGCACAAATGGTAAAAGAACTGCGCGAGAAGACTGGCGCAGGGATGATGGATTGCAAGAAAGCTCTCGGCGAGACCAATGGCGACATGGAGCAGGCAGTTCAAGAATTGCGAAAGAAAGGTCTAAAGAGCGTGGAAAAGCGCTCTGATAAAGTCGCCGCTGAAGGCACAGTTTGTTCCTACATCCATCCCGGTGGACGAGTAGGGGTTATCTTGGAATTGAGCTGTGAGACTGACTTTGTCGCTCGAGGTGAAGACTTTGGCGAACTCGCACGGAGCATTGCAATGCACGTTGCGTGGGCGAAGCCACAGTTCGTCTCCCGAGAAGAAGTGCCTGAAGACGTCATTGCGAAGGAAGAGGAAGTATTTCGAGCCCAGCTCAAGCCAGAACAAGAGAAAATGGCCGACAAGATCCTTGCTGGTAGAATAGAGAAGTTCTTCGGAGAAGTCTGTTTGCTTGAGCAAATCGATGCGAAAGATCCTTCGGGAAAGAAAACCTTTAAGCAGCTGATTGAAGAGTTTAGTGCAAGTGTCGGCGAGAAAGTTGAGATTCGACGGTTTCAGAGATTTGAAGTCGGAGAAGGTATTGAAAAAGTTGAGGTCGACTACGCAGCTGAAGTAGCTGCGGCAGCGAACGTGTAGCGGTGGAATAGCGTGAGTGCACCCCATAAGAGAGTTCTAGTTAAGCTGAGCGGTGAAGCCCTTGCCGGTGATAAGGGTTTTGGTATTGAACCCGAGGTCTTAGACCGGATCGCTCGAGAGATTTCAGAGGTGCACGCGCTCGGTATTGAAATCGGGTTGGTTATAGGTGGCGGTAACATCTTTCGTGGTTTGTCGGGTGCGGTTCAAGGAATTGATCGAGTCTCCGGTGACTACATGGGAATGTTGGCAACTGCGATTAACTCGCTTGCGCTCCAAGATGCCTTAGAGCGCAACGGGGTTATGACCCGGGTGATGTCTGCGATTACGATGAACGAGATCTGCGAGCCATATATTACTCGTCGGGCGAAACGTCATCTTGAAAAGGGTCGTGCGGTTATTTTTGCCTGCGGAACTGGTAATCCCTATTTCACTACTGATACGGCTGCCGCTCTCCGAGCGAAAGAAATTGGTGCAGAGGTGATTCTCAAGGGAACGAAAGTAGACGGTGTCTACGATAAGGACCCGGTAAAGAATGACGATGCGAAAATGTACGATCAGGTTACGTTCATTGACGCGCTGAAACTGAACCTACGAGTAATGGATGCAACTGCGATATCGCTGTGCATGGAAGAGGATCTGCCAATTCGCGTGTTTAATATCAATGTGCCGGGCAATATCCAACGACTGCTCACCGGTGAGCAGGTTGGAAGTCACATTACTTTATCCTAATTAATTGAGGCTAAGAGGCGAGCTATGGATACCTTCGAAATTAAGGATGTGCTCGAACTTCACAAAGAGAGTTGCAAAACTTCAATCGCAGCTTTCAAGCGTGACATGCAGAAAATGCGAACTGGTCGGGCTTCGACGAGTTTACTCGAGGGCTTGATGGTCGACTACTACGGCACAAAAACATCAATTATGCAGCTCGGACAGGTGTCTTCTCCGGAAGCACGGCAGCTTCTCGTGCAGATCTATGACGCGAATGCGGTCGAGTCTGTTGAGAAGGCAATTCAGACTTCTGATCTCGGTTTTAATCCGTCAAGAGACGGGAACACCTTGCGAATTCTGGTGCCTACCTTGACCGAAGAAACTCGAAGAGACATCGTTAAACACCTTCACAAGGTGGCAGAAGAGTATCGCATCTCTATCCGCAACCATCGTCGTGATTCGAACGATGAACTGAAAAAGGCCGAGAAGAATGGGCTTGCAAACAAAGACGATTGCAAGCGAGGCCTCGATCAAATTCAGGAACAAACCAATACCTATATTGCCGAGATCGACTCACTCCTCGCTGCGAAAGAAGCTGAGTGTATGGAGGTATAGCTCAGTAACGACATGTCTATCCCACAGCACATAGCTGTTATCATGGATGGCAACGGCCGTTGGGCCCGTGAGCGAGGGCTCCCGCGTCTTGAAGGTCATCGTGCTGGTGCAACCGCCGTGCGACGGGTAGTAGATGCATGCTTAGATCGGGGTGTTCGCTACCTCACACTCTTCAGTTTCTCAACGGAAAATTGGCAACGCTCATCTGATGAAGTCAGCGGCTTGATGGATTTGTTTGAAGACATCTTCACGAACCATTTGCCAGACTTGCTTGAGCAAAACGTCCGACTTCGCGTTATAGGGGACGTGTCTCGACTTCCAGAGTCGGTTCGCGCAGCGCTTGAGAAGGACATTCAGCTCACAGAAAACTGTGATGGCCTTGAGCTCGTTCTAGCGATGAATTACGGAGCACGTGAAGAAATTCTGCGCGCCAGTCGATTGCTCGCGACGAAAGTAGCAGAGGGCGCACTCAGACCAGAGGATATTGACGAGAGTACCTTCGCCTCGTCCCTTTGGACCGATGGTATTCCTGACCCTGAGTTGTTGGTTCGCACGAGTGGTGAGATGCGGATATCTAATTTTCTTCTCTGGCAGATCGCCTATTCGGAGATCTCTATAGTGCCCGAATATTGGCCGCAGTTTGACGAAGATATTCTCGATCGTTGTCTCGCCGATTTTCATTCTCGAGAGCGACGTTTTGGTATGACTTCAGAGCAACTAAAGGAACTCGAGAAGTCGAACCTCAATGGCGCTCATGTGAGTAGCTAGCAAACCCGTGGGTATTGCCTTTGGCATCCTCTACTAGAATTCGCACAATGACAACCGCCGTACTCCTGCCACCTGTCGTATTGATCTTGTGGTTTGGGAGTTATCCAGCGATTGCTCTCGCATTTCTCGTTTATGCCATTGTGAGTTTTGAGTACTTTAGCTTTGCGCTTCCGTTTCAACAGCCGAAAGTTCTGCAATTGACGATTATTAACTGCATCATACCAGCTGCCTACCTCGCGTATGGATTCGTTGGACTTGCAGCTGGTGTATTGATTAGTGTCGTACTCAATTTGCTTTGTTCGATCGTTACCATAGAATCAGAAGTACATGTCGGTAGCTTCGAGTTATTTGTCCCGGCCTCAGTACTGGGCGTGTGCTACCCTGGCGTATTGGCGAGTTTTCTCGTAGTTGCAGTAACTGAACTCCCCGGTTCACTCACACTTTGGACGCTGCTCGTGGTTGCGGCAGCAGACACCTTTGCCTACTTTGGCGGCCGGGCGATCGGTGGCGTAAAGCTCGCACCTCGACTCAGTCCGAATAAGACCGTTTCGGGGTTATGTGTCGGTCTCGGCGCTGCGGCCTTGTTCGGTTGCCTCGCAGGATTGTTGCTGCCGACCCACGCAAGCTGGCCGTTATTGGCGCTCAGTGGATTTGTAGTGGGATGTTTCTCCGTGTTTGGCGACCTCACTGAATCGATGGTTAAGCGAATCTACAACGTCAAAGACAGCGGTACCCTCTTACCTGGGCACGGTGGTTTATTGGACAGAGTTGATGCGCTGCTTTTTGCGATTCCTGCTCTGTTTCTCGTCAGCAGAGTGTTGGTGATTGTCTAGTGATGATGGTGAACAATGCGAGAGAGATTGGCAATCTAGCAATACTCGGATCAACCGGATCTATTGGAACCCAGACCCTCGACATTGTTCGTCGAAATCCGGGGCGGTTCAACGTGGTTGGACTCGCCGCCCATACCAATGTTGCGCTGCTGCGGGAGCAGATTGTCGAGTTTGCGCCAGTCTGTGTTTCGATGAGTGATCCTGCCGCGGCTGAGCAGTTGCGGACTGAGCTCGCTGCGCTCACGCTGCCCTTTGAATGCGAAGTTCTGGCTGGCAATGAGTCGATTGGACAAGTGGCAACACGTTCCGCGGTTCATACTGTGGTTGCTGGAATTGTTGGATTTGCAGGTCTTCCCGCAATGCTCGATGCGATTGCCGAAGGGAAACACATTGCTCTCGCCAATAAGGAAGCCCTGATTGCCGCAGGCGGACTCATTCGGGAGCGCTTGCTCGACAGCGAATCGGTCATCGCACCTGTAGATTCTGAACACAATAGCCTATTTCAGTGTACGCTTGGGCGGCCAAGTGGAATTCGTCGAATGATTATCACCGCCTCTGGCGGCCCTTTTCTCAATCACAGTGTTACGGAGCTGGCCGAAGTTACAGTTGAGCAGGCAGTTCAGCATCCGAATTGGGATATGGGTGCGAAAATCTCAATTGACTCAGCGACATTGATGAACAAGGGGCTTGAAGTGATTGAGGCAGCAATGCTGTTTGACCTTGAGCCGGATCTGATTCAAGTGCTTGTTCATCCGCAGAGTATCGTCCACGGGCTGGTTGAGTACGACGACGGTATGAGCCTTGCCGCAATGTATCATCCAGACATGAGAGTTCCAATTAGCTTTGCTATCGAGTACCTTCGTAGTGAGTCGCCAAAAGAAAGTCCGGGGACGGCGGCGTTATCTTCAGGTTGTGCGATGCTCGATCTGGCCGCGGCTCAAAATTTGCAGTTTTTTCAACCAGATCTCGAGCGTTTTCCGGCGCTCGCATTGGCGTATCGCGCACTGAATGCAGGTGCTAGTATGCCAACGGTGCTTAACGCAGCAAACGAAGTCGCCGTTGCGGCGTTTTGCGAACGGCAAATCGCTTTTTGCGATATCGCCCAGGTGGTGCGGGAAGTGATGCTGCAGCACGAACTGCAAGTCCTTGCAACTATTGAAGATATTATGCACACTGATACTTGGGCGCGTGATACTGCATCGAAGTATATAGTACAAACCTCGGTTGAAGGCCGGGCGCAGATTTAGAGCTTAATTGGACGCCATGATTGATGTAGCAAACACCATTCTCGTTTTTAAGACTATCCTAGTTATAGGATTGCTCGTGTTCATTCACGAGCTCGGCCATTTTCTCCTCGCGAAGTGGTGCGGGGTCGGGGTCGTAAAGTTTGCGGTCGGCTTCGGTCCAGCGCTTGTTCGTTTCCGGATAAAGGAAACCATCTACCAGATTGGTATCATTCCACTCGGCGGCTTTGTGCGGATGGTTGGCGACATGCCCGATATGCTTACGGGTGAACAGGAGACCGATGACTCACTGCGTTCTGAGGAAGAAGAAAGTGAGTTTGAAGTTGAGGATAACCCTCATCTACTGCGGGCGCTCCAGGACCGCAATCGTTGGTTTATCGAGAAAAATTATTGGCAACGCTCCGCCATTGTTGTTGCCGGTCCGTTTTTCAATTTTCTTCTCTGTATTGTCTTAGCCGGGATGGCGGGATTTATTTATGGCCTGCCTATGGAAAGCCCACCGGCGCAGATCGGTGGTATTTTGGAAAACTCACCAGCTGAAAAAGCTGGGCTGGAGGCCGATGATACGGTGCTCTCCGTCGATGGTGTTGCTGTCGATTCCTGGGTTTCGATGGCGAAGATCATCCATGCGGGGACAGGGGAGCCGATTCAGCTCGCGGTTCAGCGAGGTCAGCAGGAACTCTCGGTCAGCGCGACTCCGGTAGAGCAGGATTGGCGTGGGCCAGATGGTAAAGATATCAAGATGTATGTGATTGGTATTGAACCACCGACTGAGAAACTCGGCCTATTAGCAGCGACGAAATACGGTGTATTGTGGACGATCGACAAAACCGTCCTCACCTACCAAGGGTTGTGGGGAATGATGAGTGGCCAGGTCTCGGCCAACGAAATCGCCGGCCCAATTTTTATTTTCCAGGTGACCAAGCAACAGGCGAAGGCAGGGTTTAAAAAGCTCTTGTATTTCACTGCGATACTGAGCATCAGCTTGGCAGTACTCAATTTGTTGCCAATTCCCATTCTCGATGGCGGCCATTTGTTGTTGTTTACCATCGAGGCCCTGTCTGGACCGATTAGTATTCGCAAGAAAGAGTATGCGCAGCAATTCGGTTTGCTGTTATTGCTCGGGTTGATGATCTTCGCGGTTCACAATGATATCACTCGTGACCCGATTGATATGGGAGGTGGCAATTCGATCTCCTTTGACGAAAAACCAGCGGATGGATCTGCGACTCAGGATGCTGACTCTCATACCGCTGAATCCAAGGGCAGGAATTCGAGTACAACTGAACCGAAGGAAGCCGCACAATAGCAATCGTTTCAATCCCGGCAAGTATATAGACGATGAGTCAAAGACTGGTATTGGGTATCGATACCACTGATCGTGGTGCGCACGCCGCTGTCGCCACTACGGACGGTGTGCGAGCAACTCGCAGCGCGACTGGCCAGAGGTCAGTTGAACAGCTTGTCGCCTTGGTGGACGAGTGCCTACAAGAGGCTTCTCTGGGGTTGGGCCAACTAACGCACATCGCGGTAACAATTGGGCCAGGAAGCTTTACTGGTATCCGTGGAGGAATTTCCTGTGCGCAAGGACTTGCGGCCGGTCTGAATATTCCGGTGATTGGCGTTTCGGCGCTACTGGCGCACGCCACCTTGATCGAGAATCCAGCTCAATGCGCAGTCGTAAGCAGAAAAGCCTCCTCAGCGGATGTGTTCTGTAGCGCCATGCTTCGAGAGGGGCAGGGAGAGGGGCTTCGCCCCTTGGGTGCGGTTATCGTCGCAACGATTGAGCAAGCAGCGAGTCTCGCACTGAGTACGGCGGATTCACTGGGAACTCCGGTCGAGGTCCTCGATCTTGCATTGCTTGATGGCAACTGTCTCGCTGTAGGCTGCGCCCAATTGGTTGCCCAAGAACGTCTCTCTTGTAGCGTTTCTGATGCCTTTGGGCACTATCAGCTGAGCGATAGGGGAATTGGTCTGATGCCCGCCTATGGCAAAGGGGTTGTCGCGAAGACCCTCGCTGAGCGCGGCCTGCTGAGGTGAGGGAATTACCACTATTTGGCCTAGATATTGCCTCATTTGCGGCAAATATCGAGTTATTTTCCTGTCAGTTAATTCTGAATATGCGATTGACGCTCTTGGGCAGATAGGCTATCCTTGACCCTAACAGTGAATAATTCTGTTCATACCCCCCTGGTTTCCAGGGCGGTCCAAAAGCACTTCCAGAATAGAATAAGCCTTACAGAAAAGTAACAGTTAGACCTCTTATTGCGGATGCGGTGAATTTTCTAGGGGCGATCAATTTCTCTATCAAGAAATGCTGGACGACCAATCTTTTTTTACTATGCGTATTGAAATAGCCTTTCGTTTCTATTCAATCCGAAATTTATAAAGTTTATAATAATGAACCTCGCCGAACTAAAACAAAGAGACATTACAGAGCTTACCTCGTTAGCTGAAGAATTTAAGATCGAAGGCGCAGCGAGTAAGCGAAAGCAAGACCTTATTTTTGAAATCCTTGAAGCTCAGGCTGACTCGGATGGCCAGATTTACGGTTCTGGAGTGTTAGAAACACTTCCTGACGGATTTGGCTTTTTGCGTGCACCTGACTCAAACTATTTGCCTGGCCCAGACGATATTTATGTTTCTCCAGCGCAGATTCGACGCTTTGGACTTCGAACAGGTGATACTGTTGAAGGACAGATTCGCCCACCGAAAGAAGGTGAGCGTTACTTTGCATTGCTCAAAGTAAACAACATTAACTTTGAGCCCACCGATGCTCAGAAAGGAAAGATTCTATTTGATAATTTAACTCCGCTCTATCCGGAAGAGAAGTTCAAGTTAGAAACTGATCCGGATCTCTATGAAATGCGGGCAATTGATTTGATGTCGCCAATCGGGAAGGGGCAGCGTGCACTTATTACTGCACCACCGAAAGCGGGTAAGACCATTCTTCTACAACAGATTGCTAATTCGATTGCTCGAAATCACCCAGAAGCGATTCTTATCGTCTTGCTGATTGATGAGCGTCCAGAAGAAGTAACTGATATGGCTCGCACCGTTGATGCTGAAGTTATCAGTTCGACCTTTGATGAGCAGGCGACTCGCCATGTGCAGGTTGCTGAGATGGTTCTGGAGAAGGCGAAGCGCCTGACCGAGCATGGCCGTGATGTTGTAATCTTGCTTGATTCGATTACTCGTCTCGCACGAGCCTATAACTCAGTCGTCCCACCAAGTGGTAAAATCCTCAGTGGTGGTGTCGATTCTAATGCGCTGCATAAGCCGAAGCGATTCTTTGGTGCGGCGCGTAACATCGAGCAGGGTGGAAGTCTTACTATTATCGGAACTGCGTTAATTGAGACCGGTTCTCGAATGGATGAGGTGATTTTTGAAGAGTTTAAGGGAACCGGTAATATGGAATTGGTTCTTGATCGTAAGCTCGCAGATCGCCGCATTTATCCAGCTATTGATATCAATAAGTCTGGAACACGTAAGGAAGAGCTGCTTATCAGTGAAGAAGATTTGCAGCGAATCTGGTTGCTCCGAAAAGTCTTGAGTCCACTCAACGTGGTAGATGCCATGTCGTGGATGCTTGATAAGATGAGAGGAAGTAAGACCAATG
>CBDUGV010000123.1:0-11980 GCA_965366815.1 uncultured Bdellovibrionales bacterium
GTCTCGTCGCTGCAATTGCCGCAAAGCGAAGTGGACGCTCTGTAATTCTGGTGGAGCCGACTCAACAACTCGGTGGAATCATCACTGGTGGCCTCACCGTCTCGGATGTGTGTGCCACGCTGGGAATTGGCGCTACTTCGAGAGAGTTCTTTAACCGAGTAGGTAAGAAGTACAAGACGACACATCGATGGAATTTCGAGCCGCATGTCGCAGAACAAGTCTTTGAAGAAATGATTGCCGAGGCAGGAGTAGAAGTGTTTCGCGGTGAGAAACTCAAGGATGTGGTTAAGGACGGCAAGCGGATTACTCAACTACGAACGCAAAGCGGCAAGCAGTTTGCCGCACGAGTCTTTGTCGATGGCAGTTACGAGGGAGATCTCTTGGCCGCCGCTGACGTTTCTTATTTCGTTGGGCGTGAAGCCAAGGACACCTACGGAGAGTCGATGGCTGGTGTGCAGGATTTTATCGATGTGCGGAATTTCGAGACTCCTGTTTCAGCATATGACGAGAATGGCGAATTACTTCCAGGGGTTCATTCGAAAGAATGGGCCGAGCTTGGGAGTGGTGATGATAAAGTCATGGCATATAACTATCGCTTTTGCCTCACTCGAGCAGAAGGTGGCAAAGCAGAGATCCCAAAGCCCCAGAACTACAATCGGGATGAGTATGAATTACTCGGGCGCTACTTGAGCAAGATGCCCCACCTCGATCTGGGCGATCTCATGTCGTTTCACCATATGCATGAAGCGAAGTTTTGTATAAACCGAAAGGGCCCCTTCTCTACCGATTTGATAGGTGGCAGCTGGGACTGGCCCACGGCGAGTTATGAAGATCGGGAACGAATCGCCGCTGAGCACAGGGAGTACACCCTGGGTTTCCTTCACTTTCTCGCCCATGACAGCACAGTTCCAGAGCATATCCGAAAAGACATGAAACGCTGGGGGCTTTGCAAGGATGAATTCGTCAATTCTGGTCATTTCCCGACGCATCTCTATGTTCGCGAAGGCAGACGGATGATCGGTGAATATGTGCTTCGGCAACAAGATTTATTCGAATCACGAAGTAAGAACGACGTGATTGGCCTTGCGTCTTGTCCAATCGAAGTTCATCACGTTCAGCGCATCGTGCGAGAAGATGGATCGGTGGTAAACGAGGGCCTTGTCGGTGGGCGAGTTAAGGCCTATGCGATTCCCTATAGAAGTGTGACACCAAAGCGCGATGAAGTAGATAATCTTTTGGTCCCCGTAGCAATTTCAGCGAGCCAAGTAGCATATAGCTCACTTCGAATGGAGCCAGTCTTCATGATTCTTGGCCACAGTGTTGGGGTTGCCGCATCAATGGCGATAGAGGAAGACATTGCCGTTCAGGATGTAGAGATAGCGGAATTGCAAAAACGACTCCGCTCCCATACCCAAGTGCTCTAGGGCCGCCTCGAGGCTCAGCCTGGCAATGAGCTAATTCGTTAGTCTCAACAGCTAGTTAGGTGTTACTCCTCCACCTCGAGCTGAGGGGAATTCGGAGATTGCTATTGGCCAATCACCGTTGGTAGAGTATCCGGTGCGAAAACCCTTTTTGTAATAGTAAAAACGAGGTCTACAACCAATGCATCTTCGAACTCGCAGCAAATCACTTTCTCTGCTCAGCCACCGTGTACTCAGGCACCGTGTACTTAGGCACTGCGTACTCAGCTTCTGTGTGCTCAGCCTTCTATTGCTGTTCTCTGCCTGTGTTAGTTCCCTGGGAACTGAGGTTGAACCAGAGGAGGAGTTGCTCAACAAATTTAGCAACAGCGCAAAGCTACCTTCGGGAATTCAAGTTTCAGTAATCGAAGTGCTGGATGCTCGTGAGGAGGTCGCGACGGAAGAAGGTGGCACTCGAAAACTGAATGCCGGTGGCGCTGTTGATGAGCTGGTTGAGAAAGCATTGGTCGACGCTTTTACGACGAATGGGTCCGAGGTAACGCCTACTGCGACGAATCAGATCCGCGGACAGATTCGCGACTGGCATGTTGAAATTACCGGTGCAGCGACAGGTAAGCTCAGTAGCACAGCTTCTCTCTATATCGAAACTCTAGCACCTGACGGGAAGGTATTGTTCTCTGGAATGTACAATGGCAGTCGTGCCAGCGAGTTCCCAATTGTCTCTCGGCAAGATGTCGGTCAGTCGCTTAGTATCTCGATGAATGAAGCGATCACTCAGTTGATGAGCGATCAGGGTTTTGTGAGTTCACTAAGACAGTAGCTCGAAACCCTGCGGTAGATAGGTATGGCGGCTTCGCACGCATCTGAATGCGTTCTCCTCCTTCATGGGATGGGAAGGACAAAGTTCTCGATGTGGAAGGCGAGCCGCTATCTCGAGAAAGAAGGATATCGGGTTGTAAATCTCGGCTATCCCTCTACTCGCAAACCGATCGAGGAGCTTTCGAAACAATATCTCCCTGCAGCAATTGCTGAGTGCCAGCGAAAGAACCCTACAAAGATCCATTTTCTCGCTCATTCCCTCGGCGGAATTGTTGTGCGTCATTATTTGCAGGAACACGAAATCGGCAACCTAGGTCGCTTTGTCATGCTCAGTCCACCGAATAATGGCAGTGACTTGGCAGATACCCTCAAACCCCTACTCCTCTATCAACTCACGACGGGACCCGCCGGACAGCAGATAGGCACTGACGCAGAAAGTGTTCCTAGAAATCTTCGACCTATAGAAATAGAAACTGGCGTAATCACCGGCGACCGCTCGAACAGTCCCTGGTTCTCCCCGTTTATCGACGGCCCAGACGACGGTAAAGTTTCGATAGAGAATGCGAAGCTCAAGGAAGCGGCCGATTTTCTTGTCTTAGCCAAAGGCCATACGTTCATTATGCAATCCAATGAAGTTCTTCAACAGGTCGTTCATTTCTTCACCCACGGGAAATTCAAAGATAAGTGACAGAGTCATCTCTGCATGAAAATACTGCGCTGTCACTGTCATGCAATGGAGCGAATGTAACCTTTTCGACTCTACCCCGAAGTAGTAAGTATAGGTTTATTCGGAGACAAGGTAGAAATGAAAGAACGTGTTGTAATAATTGGCAACGGCATTGCGGGTATCTCTACTGCGCTAGAGCTGCAACGACTTAGCGCTGAGCTACCTACCGCCAAGAATCTTGAGATTCTTGTCATATCAGGCGAGTCAGAATTTCATTACTCGAGACCAGCGCTCATGTATATCTTCATGGGGCATATGCGCTACGAGGACACCCTGCCCTATCCAGCCTCATTTTGGCGCAATCAAACTGTAAAGCTGAAAAAAGGTTGGGTCAGTGAAATAGATACCGAGAGGCGTGAGCTGCGCCTAAGCGATAGCTCTTTGGTTTCTTTCGATCGTCTCGTCATTGCGAGCGGATCGGTATCGAATACCTTTGGTTGGCCGGGACAGGAACTCGATGGAGTGCAAGGGTTGTATTCACTCCAAGACCTTGAGCTGCTTGAGTCCAATGTTCGCGATGCGAAACGCGCAGTGATTGTCGGCGGTGGATTGATTGGCATCGAGATGGCCGAAATGCTTCATCAACGCGGCCTAGAGGTTACCTTCCTCGTTCGAGAAACTTCTTATTGGAACAATGTTCTCACCGAAGAAGAGTCACAGATGGTAAATCGAGTTATCCGCGCTGAAGGAATGCGGCTCGTACTCGAGACAAATCTTTCGGAAATCCTCGATAGCGGAAATGGTCGCTGTCGTGCGGTTGTCACAGAATTCGGAGAGGAAATTCCCTGCGATATCGTTGGACTGACACCGGGTGTGAGTCCGAACAAACAGCTTGCTGAGGCATCTGGTCTCAATTGTCGGCGTGGCATTTTGGTAGACCCCTTTTTTCAAACGAGCGTCGAGGGCATGTATGCGATCGGTGATTGTGCAGAAATCCAATATGACCAGGAGCGCTCCTCGATTGATCAGCTTTGGTATACCGGTAAGATGCAAGGGATTCAGCTTGCGAGAAATATGCTCGGCGAGGCGCGTCCCTATCACAAACCAGTGTTCTACAATTCCGCCAAATTCATCGATATGGAGTATCAGACCTACGGAGAGGTTGCCGCACCCGTCGATCGGGACCAACACCTTTTTTGGGAAGCAAAGGATCGTCGACATAGTATTCGGCTTGTCGCACGAGACGGTGTGCTTCGAGGAGTGACGGTAATGGGTATCAGGTATCGCCAAGAGATTTGCCAAAAATGGATTGCCGAACAACTGCCGATTGGCGACGTGCTCGCTCAACTTGCAGATGCAAACTTTGATCCGGAGTTCTCAAAGAAGTATGAGTCGGCTGTTGCCAGTGAATTTCGAAAACAGTTGAGTGTTTCGACACCTGGACTTTCCAATGTCAGTATCTGAGAGCAGCAATTCGACGAGCGGCAAGCTCTTTGCGAGCGCACTGATGTGTGGTGGCGCAACGGCGTTGTTGTTCGTACTGCTAGGACAATCGTTCGATAGTTTTGGCACATGGGCGCCCCTGTCCCTCAGTCTTGGACCACTCGCCCTCGGTGCAATGCTATGGTTCTATTTCCAATACGCCTCAAGCACACCTGGAGTGAAGCATAACGGCACGTTCTTTAGTGCGACCAAAGCTGGCGGTTGGATAGCTTGGGTACTGGGCATTGGTATCACCGCCTTTTACGTAGTGCTTTATTTCTATGACGACCTCCAAGCCTACGGTATGCCAGCAGTCCTTGATGGGTGGATCGCTATGCTCAACCCACTTGCACATTTGCTTTATGGTGGCAATGCCGATCGTTGGTTCTTATACGGAGCCTTCTACACGTTCGCGATATTGATTATGGGAATTCGGATGCTTTGGAGATATCGAGGGAACAGGTATCAGATACTTCGAACCATTTCTGTAATGTTCTTCCAGCTTGGATTCTCCTTTCTCGTTCCGGCCTTTCTCAAACGAATCAATCAACCAGAGTTTTACTTCACCTATTTTTGGCCACTGAAACCCGAGTATTTTTTCCCAAACAGTATCGAGCAACTGCAATCGGCTGGGTCATTGGGCACGTATATGGTGATTTGGGGCATAGGGATGACCTTTGTTGCCACTCCTTTTCTTAGTTATTTCTTTGGCAAACGTTGGTATTGCTCCTGGGTATGCGGCTGCGGTGGTTTGGCTGAAACGCTCGGCGATCCATGGCGTCAGAACTCCAGTACCTCTGAGACCTCTTGGGTGATTGAGCGCTGGATGATTCACCTGGTTCTGGTGGCGATTGTGGGTATCACAGCTATGCTCTGGATCAACGAGGTCTACGACCAAGCAATATTGGGCAGCGCAACAGCTTCATCAAAAAAATGGTATGGATTTTACATTGGTTCGATCTTCTCCGGCGTTATCGGAGTTGGTTTCTATCCGATTATGGGAAGTCGAGTTTGGTGCCGCTTCGGCTGCCCAATGGCGGCAATTCTCGGACTGTTCCAGCGGACTCTTTCTCGGTTTAGAATCACCGTTAATGGCGATCAATGTATTTCATGTGGAAACTGCTCTACCTATTGCGAGATGGGCATTGATGTTCGTGGATACGCGCAGCGAGGTGAGAACATTGTCCGTTCTTCATGTGTGGGCTGCGGCGTGTGTGCGGCAGTTTGTCCGAGAGGGGTGCTTAAGTTAGAGAATGGAACAACCCACAAAGATCGCTTTCCCGGCTCAGAGCAGCCCTTGAAGGTGCTCAAAACGTCGCTCATTGAACGGCGAATATACCGCGATAAAGGCGCAGACCGCTGAGATATAAGATTTTAGGGAAGGTCGTCGCGCTTTAGAACGAGCAGCACTTCTTCACCATCCTTCAGGCGAACTACCACAGCACTTCCTTTTGCGGGTAGTCCGTTGGGCGCGGTCATAAACAACGAACGGCCCCGAATTTCCATATTGAGGGCAATTGTTTCAGGCTTAAAACCGCCCACGACTGATTGTCCAAATTCGATTTGTACTGTTTCACCGACTGGCAGTCGGATCTCCATTTCGCTCGACTTACTCTTCTTTATTTCCTCGCGAGATTCGAGAAACTGCGCCGAAGCGTTGATTGGTAGAGTTCCAAAAAACAACAGCAGTACGATTGAGAGATAATATCTAGTTGCACGTTTCATCTGGAAATTCCCGTAACCTCAGTAAGCCATCCCGCAGAAGTTATGCCGGTTTTCGAACACATCGTTTCAAATGCAGGAAATTTCGAGCAAAGCTAATGACTTTGCTCTGGCTGGGGCTCTGATTCTGCCTCGGCTTTCGAGCGACGTAAATCACCAATTGCTAATCCGTTTCTCTGCAAACTGACTAGGCCAAGCGCAAAGACGACGAGTGCCTGTAGTGCATGGACGACAACTGCATAGGCAATTGAGAACTCTCGAGGGTAGCCGAACACCAGCGACAAACTGAGCCAGCAACCGGCTTGATAGGTTCCGATAAATCCGGGGGCACTCGGGACCGCGACCGCTAATGCTACTATCGCATTGGCGGTTAGCCCAACCCAAAGTGATGGGAATTCGCCAAAACACCAGAGCCCAATTTGCATAGATAAAGCCAAAAGCAGCCAAGTGGCGAAAGATAAAATGATCACAGTCAGCAATTGCTTAAAGCTGGAAATAGATCGAAAGCCAGCAATAATTTCTGTGGCAAAGGCAAGGAGAGATTGCTGCAGCTTCGGGTTTTTATCCTTCATGACAAAGCGCAGAACTGACTCACCGGTCTTCAGTAACCAGTCGGCACAAAAATAGCACATGAGCATAACTACTAGTATCGAGCCTGCGACTAATCCCAGCACGAGCGCCGCGGAAGTTACCTGGGTTGGAGGATCTTCGACTCGAAGTAAACAAATCCAAAGAATGAACAAGAGTGCGAGGATGTCAAAGACTCGCTCAGCGACGATACTTGCAAATGCAATACCAAATGAAACGTTCTGCCAGCGGCTCAAACTCCAAGCTCGAACAAACTCACCTGCACGGAATGGGAGAATAAAAGTCGCAAGCAAACCCACTGAAAACGAATCATAGAGATAGCGAAGCGAGAATTGCCTGTCTGCCGGCAAAAGGTATCTCCAGCGCAGTGCACGAATGCCATAGCTCAGAATAAAAACGAGTAGGTACAGGACCAGGTACGGAAAGCTAACTTTACTAAGTTCAGTTGCGAACTTCTTCCAGTCTAAGGCATAGGCAAATGCAGCGATGATGCCAAGGCTGATTACAATGCCGAGGACCAGACCAAGTTTGCCCTTCTTTGCCTTCTTCTGCCTCGCACTCTCCATTACCTAAACGCACCTAATCTTACGGTTTTTAAGCTGCCGTCGTAATCGACTCGTAAGAATTGCAGTAATTGCCCTTGTCAGGAAAGGCCAAAAGTTTTTCCTCCACTCTGTCGATACTAAAGATAAGCAGGGCTATGTTGGGGCCTTGTAAAGGTTTTTTCGGTAAGGGTTCTCTTCATGGATACATTGGTTTTACTGGTTTTAGCTGTCGTTGCCCCAGTTTTGTCGTGGTGGTTGCTGAAATTGTGTCTAAAAATGGTTTTAGCATTGGTTAAGTTGGCCGCTATCGGTGGACTTGCCCTCGGCGCAGCCTACCTGACATTTAGCCAAGCAGAATTCCCTGAAGCACCATCAATGGAGGCGAAGAACGTCGTTCTCTTTCTCCAACACCAATTTGCAGAGCGAACCTCCAAGCTGCAATTGCCAAAGCTCAAAGTCGATTTTGACTGGAGCGAGAATGCACAAGCCGAGGAGCCGCTGCGGCTCGATGGGCCGACAAGCAAAGATAATTCCCGATATTTTTAATCTAACTTCTCCGCCAAGCTGCTCATACTTCTTTTCTGGCTCAGGGTATAGCTGCTAGACTTGCTCGCGTTAGAAAACGCAAAGAACTAAGGAGATTCCCATTGCCCGCGATTAAGGACCTTATGCAATCATTCATGAGCGGTGGACAGCCGTGGTGGGTCTATGCCGTTGCCCTGTTAGTGCCGATCTGTGTCATGTTTACGGTCCGAGAATTCTTTTGTTGGTTTTGGAAAATCAATACTCTCGTCGGTCGCCTTGAGCGCCTCGAGAAGTCTATCAAGCTCTTGGGAGAGTCTGCGAACGCCCCCGGTAACGTTCAAGCCTTTAGCAGGCAAACCGGTGAAGCCCGAGAGGGACCCAGCGAGCTATAGCTCTGTTTCCTCACTTACCAGCGGAGAAGGTTCGCGCCCCATGTGAAGCCTGCACCAAAGGCGAGCGTTAAGACGAGATCGCCTTGCTTGAGCTTCCCTTCTTGCTCTGCTTCCGACATGCAAATTGGAATGGTCGCCGCAGTCGTATTGCCGTATTTCTCAATGTTGTTAAACACCCTATCTTCAGAGATTTCTAGGCGATCGCGGACCGCTTCGTTGATTCGGAGATTGGCTTGATGCGGCAGAACTAAGTCGATTTCGCTAACCGCAATTTCGTTTCGTTCCAGTATTTGTTCGGCCGTTTGGCACATTCGAAATACAGCGTTCTTGAAGACGTGGCGTCCATCCATTTCGGGGTGCCATCGCCCTTCGGCATAGTCGTCTTCGCCAAAGAAACCGGGGTTCGCCGAGCCAGGTACTTTGAGACAGAGCACATCTGCACCTGAACCGTCCGAGCCTAGCAGTGAATCAATGACGCCACGCTCATAGTTCACCGCAGTGGCTCTTGTCCCCTGCTCCGCGCTCAAGACCAAGGCTCCTGCCCCATCGCCGAAGAGAACTGCCATATCTCGCCCCCGGTCGCTTAGATCGAGGCAAGGTGATTGAACCTCCGCACAAACGAGCAAGACATTCTTAGCCTGTCCAGATTGGATGTAGGCATCAATGAGCGATAGGCTGTACACCAGTCCGCTGCATTGGGCTCGAATGTCCAGTGCAGGAATGGTTCCCAGCCCCAATGCGTGCTGGAGCTGTGTGCCAATACCAGGGAAGTAGTAATCAGGTGAAAGAGTAGCGGCAACCAAGAGGTCAAACTCTTCTGGTTTGATCCCTGAGCGCCTGATTGCCTCCTGAGCTGCTGGAAAGGCCAATGTGCTAGCCGAGGTTCCCCGCTCAACAAATCGCCGCTCCTGTATCCCGGTTCTTTCACGGATCCAAGTATCGCTTGTGTCCATCAATTTGGATAAATCGTCATTGCTGACAACTCTCTCGGGGACTTGATGAGCGACAGATCGGATAACAGTATTGAAAGCCATAAAGAGAATCCTAACGATAGTTGAAAGATGAAGATAGTATAATTACGGCTTGGTCACGAATTGCCTCGGAGGAATTGTCTCTGGCTAATGGCCTACCACTAAATCGCCGCATCGTTTTGCACGAGTATATACAAGGAAATAACTGGAGATAGCGAAGACCAGCAACAGATCGACCGCTAGGCTCTCGTGGAGGTAGCAGCCGAGTGCAAGTGCGGCCCAGATCAGCAGGATTGTTGACTTATTTGGTATACTCTTCAGGCTCACGGCAAGGGCCACTGCGCATACTCCCAGCTCGTAGAATAGGCTGTGCGGCGAGACCAAGACCGTAAGTGGACCAATGACTGCAATGAGCAAGAGCAAGGCATCCTGTCGCTTTTCCAACTCCTGGCAATTCCTGAGGCGAAACGCGACCCAGCCGGTTTGCAGTATGAGTATGAGTCCGAGGACCGAGATCGCGACATCCAGACCGGAGCTCGGCAATGAAAAGCACGAAAATAAGGCTCGGCTGAAGCCGAGAAGCGAAATCATCTGATGCTGATTTGCGGCAAAATCGCGTTCAGCGAAAAGAGCGACTGCCGAAAGCCATTCAACTGGCCACAAGGGACCTAAAAGTAGCACTCCAAGTAAATAGTATATTCCCAATGGGATCATCGCCCAATAGACAGCTCGAATCTCTCCCGCCAGGAACAAGACGAACAGCGCGATGACTGAATACTGTGGTTTGAAGGCCCAAATGCCGGCGCTTAGGCCCAGAATAATCGCTCTCCTATCGTCTGGGAGGCGAGTAGACCAAAGCATCACTGTGAATAACAGCATGCTGAGAGAGACGTTTTGGGCGGCCAAAATCGAGATAAACACCGGAGCGCAGCAAAGTAACACCGCGAACAATACCAGAGGTTCAGAACTTAACTCGCCTCTAATTTGGAGCAGATACTTAACCGTGAACCAGAGGGCCCCAAGCATCAACAGAGTAAAGAGCGCCTTGGCAAACAACGGAGGCAGAAGTGCGAAGGGACTGAGTAGGACTGCTACATAGGGTGGATAGGCAAAGGAGTAGTAGCGGCCCTCCAAACTCGGCCAGTGGTGGTTTTCTATATCGCTTTGCAGTTGCTCTTCGTAGAGCCGCGCACCTTCCCCGCTCAAAGCAATTGAGCCCGCGGCAAAGAACGCTGGGAAATCTCCGCGCAGCGTGAGCGACGAATTATTCGTATCGAGTTTGAGGCTGACGCTAATTGCAATACCGATGGCAATCAGAATCGCAACGGCAATTCGCGAATTACGTGTCAAGAAGCTCTAAAAGTGTTCGGCGAACCAATCAGCCATCCGCGCTCTCACGCGCTCAAATATCCCGGCCTCACTACCTCGAAACGGTCGGGACTCGCCTTTGCGTGCACCGTACAGCACGAGACCAACTCCCGTGGCATACTTTGGAGAGTTGACGACATCTACCAAGCCACCGACTCCACTTGGATAGCCGACTCGCACAGGCATATCAAAAATTCGCTCACCTAGATCAGCACAGCCCTCAAGGGTGGATGAACCACCTGTGAGCACGACTCCGGCAGAGAGAAACTCATCAAATCCAGAGCGAATAAGCTCTCGATGAACTAGATTGAGAATCTCTTCCATTCGAGCTTCAACTATTTCAGTCAGGACCTGACGCGGTATGACGCGCGGCTCACGCCCACCGGTTGAACGGACTTCTATCGTTTCAGAAGCATCAACCATAGACGACAGCGCACAACCGTAGCGACACTTCACATCTTCAGCTGCTGAAGACGGTGTGCGCAAGCCCGCTGCCACGTCGTTGGTGACATGACTTCCACCCAAGGGGAGCACCGCCGTGTGTTTTACGGCTCCAGCATGAAAAATAGTGATATCTGTAGTTCCACCACCGATATCGACCATCGCAACCCCCAGCTCCTTCTCTTCCTGAGAGAGCACAGCTTCAGAAGAAGCGATTGGTTCTAGGACGATGTCTGCCACGTTCAAGCCAACGCGATTGGCGCTCTTAACGATGTTCTGTGCACTGGTGACCGAACCAGTGACAATGTGCACTTTCGCCTCAAGACGCACACCTGACATTCCAAGTGGTTCTCGAATGCCATCTTGATCGTCGACCATGTATTCCTGTGGAAGAATATGCAGAATCTCCCGATCCATCGGAATCGCTACCGCACGAGCCGCATCGATGACGCGCTCAACATCTTTTGGAGTGACTTCTTTGTTTTTAACAGCAACAATCCCGTGACTGTTAAATCCTTTAATATGTGACCCAGCAATACCAGCATACACTTCACTGATTTCACAGCCGGCCATCAGTTCCGCTTCTTCGGTTGCGGCCTGTATGGAATTTACCGTTGCCTCAATATTGATCACTACGCCTTTTCGTAGCCCCTCAGAGGGATGGCTGCCTATTCCGATAATATCAACTTTTCCACCGGGTCGACGTTGCGCCACGATAATGGCGATCTTCGTTGTCCCGATATCAAGACCAACAACTATGTCTGGTTTGTTTGCCACAGCATTTCCTTAGCCGATACCCATCTGTTTCTCCCCTGAATTCAGGGCAGTTATCAACAGGATAGATTACTTCATGTTTGCTAAAGTTTACTTCTATAAGATTCCATACCGGCCTGCCAAGAAAAATATCTGACTATTTTCCATTTATTCTGAGCAAATACAGCGGTAATCTAATTTCTCTTGTTGCTTCGCCTCTTTATACCTAGCGAACAACTGCCTGATTTTCAAAACGTAAATCTATTAGTTCAACCTTTTCACTTCG
>CBDUGV010000124.1:0-11880 GCA_965366815.1 uncultured Bdellovibrionales bacterium
TGGGTCTCCTCTGATGCCCGCCTGTCATTCATTTTTTTTCGATTTTCCCTTTTTTAGAAATCTATCCGAACTAGAATTGCCAAATAAAGTTGGCTGAAAAAGTGGATCTATTCCTTTAATTCCTGCCGACGCTTTGAGAGCTCAGACATTACGCCGATCTCATTTAATACTTGTGAGACGACTCCTTTATATACGTTCGACACAGGCTTCCCGTCAGAACCGAGTCCATCACCTTTTGTCATAGGACAGGCTGATGCTTTCTCTGGCGCTTCATTGGCTTGCTCTTTCAACGCGCTAAAGGGGCATTTGCTCTCACCGGTGGCGCTCGCTGTTGCACCTCCAGCTTGCAGTTCACGAAGCTTTTGCTCTTGATCTTCCGTCAGCAATCCGGTTTCTTTCATCGCATCGATCATCGCATCTTGGCCGACGTCGATTGCACTATCAACCATAGAGATTGAAATCTTTTCAATTCCCTGGTCAAGGGCAAGATCTTCAACACGCTTTTGCGTGCGCTCGCGCATAAACCCAGCCGGGACGCGAAAGAATCGAGCAACTGCATCATCGTCCCAAGAAAATACAGAATGAAGCTCACCGCCTTTCTCATCTGTTCCGATAAGGTTCTTATCTACAGTAAGATCGTGACTCGTTACTTCAAGCTTCTTTTTCGCAGTCTCTTCGTCGTCTGATTCGAACAAGACTCTTCCTATCTCATCCATGATAACCGCAGACGCAAATTCTACAGTTACAGTATCGATCTTCTTCATTCGGGCTGCTTTCTCAATCCGCGCCTTGGCCCGACGTTTTTGATACTTGTCTTCGATCGCAAGCAATTGTTCTCGAGCCTCACGACTCCAACGAAGCTTTCGACCGTCAAAGGTAGTTTCTTCCTCAGAACCACCCTCTTCTGCAACTATCTTCTCAATTACATCTGGAGAAAGAACTGTGAACTCTTTGCCGCTGCAAACACCGCAGCGAATCGGATTCGCTTCGCGCGCCGTAGTGCCACATTTCTTGCACATCGAAATATGGTGTTTTTTCGACTGCTCGAGCACGAGTCGTTGAGCTAACTTCTCGGTCGCATTTGCCGTAAACTTCGGCATAAAACGATCCATCGCTTCATCGATTACCGCATTCGTTATCACACTGTGGCCTTGCTCGAGCGCGAGGCGGAGAATTCCGGTTCGAGCAATTCCTCGAACAGTTACCGGCGTGCGAGTCATTCGCTCTTCTGCCTCAGGAGTCCAAAGAATGGACTCTTCCGCCTTAATATCTAGCTCTGGATGCTCCAGACGAGTGCTCAAATATACGTCACAGGGGGCTAAGCGCAGAAGATTCTCGGTGTTGCTTCCAAGTCCCGTCTCGTCTTTTTCACTGTGGACACCGATTCGGCCGATCAGCAGCAGCCAGGGATTCACTTCGCGAGCGCGCTGTAAAATTTTCTGAAAAGCTTTTCCGTCGAGAAGCGTTTTACTAACTTCGAGCCCTTCGCATTCCGCCTGAAGAATCTTCTCACCGATATTCAGATGAGATTGATAAATCTGTGCAAGGCCGCAATCAATAATTTCTTCATGTAGTTGGTTCTGCTCTTCAAAGCGAAACACTTTTGCTGCTTTCTCAGAGAGCACATCGACAATACTGTTGAACACCGCATAATGGAGGTAGGGATCATAGACCCCAACTAATTCGAGCTTCTTGTTAAAACGCTTCGCCAGTTCCATTCCGGTCATCAACGCGCCGAATGACTGGGGACTCCCGTCAACCCCAACAAGAATGGTATCTCGCTCAGGCTCATCGTCTTTCGGAACATGCTTGATAACGAGCACGTCTTTCTCGGCGTGGCGGCAGACATTCTCACAAACAGCGCCAATTAAGCTATCGCGAGTCTTGCCGACACCGAGTGCGCCTAGGACAGTGAGATCATAGCCCGTCTCTTTCATATCCTTAAGCAACTCAATGTGATGTTTTCCATCCATCATCTTGCGCTTATACGGCAAGCCGACTTCATCACACTCTTTACCTAGCTGATCGAGATAGCTATCGGAGATCAGCTCCAAACCCATAGTAATCAAACTATCGTGGATCTTGCGCTGTCGCTCAATTTCGTCCTCAATGAGATACTCACCCGGGAGGGTAAACTCCATTTGCTTAAAGCGATAATCGTGCATCCGTGCGGCATATACATGACAGCCGGTGATCGTCGATTCGAAGCTCTGGCCAATTTGCGTAGCCTTCTTTACCGCTTGGTTGGAATACTCAGAATTATCTACTGGAACGAAAATCTCATTATACATCTGGATTGCTCTCAATGTGATCCGGGAAGTCCCGAATACTATGATCTTATAAACTTAACGTCGACTTCTGTGCCATCTCGATTCTTTTTTCGCACATAGCCAATCAGCAGTAACTCAAGCAGCAGCAAGCCACCACCATAGCCGAGCATCGGACCTATCGCTGATTCTTTCTTCATTGGTTCGAGGTAAAAATTATACCAGGAGGTTAATCCACGTTTATTGCCACGCTCCTCGTTGAAACCGTCCCACACGGAAAACGCTACCGGCACAAAAGTGTTTTCTTCAAAGGGAGTACTTCCCTCTACTACGCGTGGGCGCTTCAAAATCGCAGTCCAAACACCCTCTTTGTATTGCGCAACCGAGGCAAGCGAGGAATCTTTTGGGGTAAGACTATCACTTCCCTTTCCGAGGTATAACTGAGGCTCACTCTTCGCTAGATCAAGAAACCACAAATCGACAGACAAATTGGAATCACCAAAAACGAAGTAGGGTTTCTTAAAACCATCGGTCGCAGTTGAAGGCAATTGCACGGCAACTGCATCTGAATACTTGCTCACAGGAGCCCCGCCAGCATCCGCCCCGGCCTCACCTTCCTCTTCAGCAAAGGGATCCTCTTCTTCCTCAGCGAATGGATCTTCTTCCTCGGCTTCTTCCTCATCGGCAAATGGATCCTCATCATCTGCTGACGCCCCGGCCTCAGTAGCCATGGCGGCCTCTGGATCAAACATTGGAACTTCAGCATCAGGAGCGTTCGTCCCACCGACATCGTCATTCATGTCGTGCCATTGCACTTGAATCGCAATTTCTTCTTTATTGTAGATCGCCTTTACCTGAACTTCTGTTGCAGAAGGGAAAAACTCCCGGCCTGGTTCTACTACCTGTCCAGAAATTGCGATGTTGCCCACTTCTGCTGAGGCAAAGAGTTCCATCGCCGCATTGATATCACTGAGATCAATCGCTGCCTCTGTCGGCTGCACGACAATCGGCTTATCCGGCTTACTGTAGTTCGGCTTGTCGCTCGTCGAGAGCGAATAGACATAATTCGTTAGGTCCCAGCGATCCGCATCTGACAACGCATCGCGGTACGACGGCATGGGAGTTCCATTGAAACCAGTTGAGATTGTTCGAAAGATGTCTTTTCGACTCCCACCGCCACGAAAGGTCCAACGTTTAGTTAAATCTGCTGCACGAATATGATGGCCCCAATCGTCTTTGAGAGTTGGCGCGGATGCTCCATCTCCCCGTCCGTAGACTCCGTGACACTTGATACATTCGTTGTTTTCAAACATCGTGCGACCATTCTTCGCAGACTCCTCCGTAAAGGCAGGAGGCTCTGGGATCTCTACCGTTTTCGGGTTGTTGTATTCCGGGTCCGCAAAATCGCTCGAAAACGACTTGAGATAGTAGGTCAGATTGCTTACCTGCTCGTCACTGAACTTCGGCCACGGTGGCATGACCGTGTAGGCACCAACTTCCTTATCGCCAAATGCCAGACCTTTGATAATCGCATTCTTTATGTCTTGGTCTGTCGGCAACTCACCGTTGAGGGTGGTGCGCACCTTGTATTTTCCACTGGTAAAATCGCGAGGCCGCGGTTTGTAATACGGCGCAGCAGGTGCTTTTGCGTCACCGTTGACGCCATGACATTGTGCACAATGCTTATCATACAACACTTTTCCAGCCGCTTTTTGCGCCTCGGTTCCAAGATCGGCTGCGCTTGCTGGGGCGACGATACAAAGACTGAGTACGAGAAAGAATCTTTTCATTTTAGTGATGTTCCTCCTCAGCTCGCGGCGTGTAGCCCGTGTAGTCGTAGAGGTAGAGAATCACGTCCCACATTTCCTCCTCCGTTAAAAATTTTTCCCAGGCTGGCATTGAAGAACTCCAGGGACCCGACTCATCCGGTAATCCCGGACCCCCCTTGGCTATTCGCCAATACAGGTAGGCCTCCTGCAACTGAGATATAGTTGTCGCGCTGTTGAAGTTCGCCGGAACAGGGGCTAAAGCGTGGGCAAAAATACCATCTCCACCCATATCGTCGCCGTGACAGTAGACGCAATTCTGATAGTACACGCGTTTGCCGTTCTCTAGGTGCTTGGCAAATGCTTCTTTGTCGCTTTCCTCTAACTCGCGATAGGGATTCTTGCCGGAGATGAGGTCGATTTGATTGCCGTTCACCGTGATGTTGCCAGGCGGGGCCGGATGCACGGTTCGACCAAAAGTCGCCGCCCGAGGTTCGACGTTCACATCAAAATAGATCTTTGTAGCAAATAACACGGGCAACAAGATCGTCATGATCAGCCGCGGGAAGGTGTACTTGTCGTCGCATATAAAAGTATGGAGCTGCGAAGCAACGACCGTATATCGCTCATCATCGGCATAAATATAGGAAACTACTCCACCTAATGTGAGCCAGAGATAAATTTTTAGCACTGACGCCGGGACATGGACTTCAATTCCAAAGCGCACTAACAGGTAGATCGCCAAAGGCCAAATGAACAGCCAGCAAATAATCGGGAGTTTTCGCGTCTGCAGTAAAAACAGGACTGCTATCACTCCGAGGATAACGAGTATATTCATTAAGCGTTACTCCCCTCCTTTAAGCGTTGAGAGATAATCGACTAAGAGCTTTAGCTGCTTTTGAGAGATATCGTAAAAGCCGTTCGCCCCAAGTGTTGCAGGCATAACTCCAGGAGGGAAGCCTTCGACAAGCTGCGCATCGGGGTCAACCACCGACTCGTAAATTTCACCTTTGTTCTGCCGAGCACCAATGTCGTAGAGACTTGGACCGACAAGACGGGTCGGCGCATCCACTGCGTGGCAAGCCGCACAGCCATACTTAGCGAAAATACCTGGACCATCAAGCACCTCTTCTGTGCCCCCGGCCTGCTTTGCTGGTGCAGCGGCACTGGCTCCGGCTTCACCTTGGTACTTGAGCTCGGTGTTCATATCAACGCTCACCGTGCCACCTAGGCTCTGAAGATAGGCGATCACGGTAAGAATCTCTTGATCATTTAATCCGATTGGCGGCTTGTTTACGGCCGGCATCCCCGGAGCATAGGGCTCGACGATGTAATCATTCGGCGCATACAGAGCCTCAGCCAAATAGGCGACGTCATCTAAGCCATCACGTTCCTTCGCGGCTCGGGCTCCAACTCCATCGAGTACCGGGAACCGCGCGCTACCGTTATGGCAGGTCAGGCAGGTTCCCTTCCCTTCGACAATTATCTTCCCGGCTGCAACCATCTCCTCAGCACTCATGTCACCACTGATTTCGGCGTTCTTCGGAGGATGCACCTCTTTCTGTGGGACAAGCTGCCCGACGTAATTGTAAAATCCGGTCACCAAAACGGTGAAAATGAAAATTGAAATGGCGTTCTTCATGCTGTTGCTTTGCCCTCCACACGAACACTGTAATCCGCTTTGGAAGACAGATTAACGAGCCAAAAGATAAATGCGACGAAGCCAAAGAAGAGCAACACCGTTACTGATACGACCTGACTGGCAAATCCAAGCGTCGGGGTGAATGCATCAGGCGAGGTATCCTTGATAACTCCGTACACATGCCAATGCTGTCGTAAGCCGGAGCGCACATAACCCATCAAGCCCATCAGCCAGGTAAAGGTAATCGCCGTGAGAAAAAGGGCATACTGAGAAACAGCGCGCATCTTGCCCCACTGAATCCCACCAGCTTCATCGGCGTTTTTCAAAAGCAATATGTCGATGATCGTGATCAACACCATAGTTACAAGCACTGAACAGACCTGGGGCACCGACATTTTGATTCGAATCGCTGTCGGAACCATGTAGCCATAGATTCCAATAAAGATAACGAAGCAAATCACAGCTGAGAGAATGAACACCTGGAGCTTATTGCCAAACGGTGCCCAGGAGAGAAAATCTTCTTTCTTGGAACTGCGGTAGCGGAAGTACGACAACAAGAGGGCAACCGCAAGCAGTGGAAAACCAAGGCCACCAATCCAAGACATAGTCTGGGCGCTCGTTGGAGCAAGATCCCATTTCCCATACGCAAAGGAAGGAAGTCCCCAACTGTATTTGGCCATCCAGCCAATAAAAACGGCTCCGAGTCCGACCAAAAGAAGCTGGGTCAGGTTGCTCGTCTTTGATCCTTCCAGACTTGGAGTTTTGTTTCCGCGTCGATATAGCAGAAAGCTGATGTAGGTAGAGAGGATAAGAATGTTTACCGCAGTGTTTTTCGCGGACATCACCCCGAAGTATTTTAGGATCGGATGCTGAGAGCCGCCCATCTTTCCCATCTCGTCTGCGGTCGCAATTACCGAACTCGGTGTTGCCCATATCGCAAAGCAGAGAATAATCGCCACGAGAATATATTTGATATACCCCTTGTACCGCTCCGAACCGGGGATACGACCCATGCCGGTCCAGAGATAGAAGTTTGCTGAGAGGAACAAGACGCCAATCAAAATAGCCTGGATGATGAACAGCCAAGAGAAAGCTCCACCCATCAAGGTCATGCCGAGATTCTGTGAATAGCCATAGATCTCTTTTCCAAGCCAGTATCCAGCGAACGGCAGCGGAAGAAATGCGCAGATTGCGATGAAGTTACCGACGTAGCCCATCCAATCATAGTAGGCGCGTTCCTCATCGTTCTTCGCGCCCAAGAATTTATACGCGGCATAGGCCGCAGCAATCGAACCACCAAAGGCCACGTTGGCAATTACTCGGTGAATGTTTATCGGCATCCAGGTGTAGTTCATCATCGCAGCTTTCACGCTGGTAACCGCACCACTCTCGTCGATTCCAGCTGGCGAGGTCATAAAAGTCACCCAACCGTTTGCGATAAACATAATCGCTGTTCCGACTATGTTTAACCCTAAGCCAAGCAACAAATGGATCTTTGGCGAGAACTTTCCCCAACCGTAATAATAACTGTAGAGAAAGAACGCTTCAGCGAAAAAGAGTCCGGCATATAGAAAGAAGGTCGGTCCGAAAACTCCGGCCAAGTAATTCGTAAACTTTGGATAGAGCACAATCAGCATGAAAGTGAGAATCGCACCAAATGTTGCAGTCAACGAAAACGACACTGAAAGCAACTTGGTAAACTCGTAGGCAAGTTTGTCGTATTTCTTGTCACCGCTTCGATAGCCGATGAACTCGATAATCAAAGCAAACATCGGCACGGCTAAGACGAATGCTGCAAAGTACAGATGCAACTGCGCAACAATCCAAATTGCGACTCTACTTCCCGTCATCGGGAATGCTCGATACGCCACATCGTCACCCTGCGCCAACGCTAAGTCGGGTATCAGAAAAACCACCAAGGCAAAGAAAAAGATGAGCGATACAGGAAGGACACTAGAGGCGAAGCGCTGCCTAAGCAGGAAGTTGAGAATTCTCATTTCCGTACAGAATTATGGAGAGTAAATACCGCCGAGTGACACAGTCTTATCTGATCGTTTCTCGCGGTCAAGTGAAAGGCCGAAAATAGCCGGGGAAATTGCAGTGGGAAACTACCGAAGGAACCGAGACAAAAACCAGCCGCAGCGGGAAACGAACGACAAACGATGTCGTTCGTCCACCCGCCGCGGCCTGCTGGTTTTGTGACCACTTTCATGCGTATTCAGCCAGCAGCCTGTCGTAGGCAGCAAGCCAAAGTCGGCCTTCCATCGCGCTGTACCTGAAACTGTCGGCACGAGGTTGGCCCGGGAGATACTGAGCAAGCTCAGGACAACCCTGACAAACCAGGCGACCGTCGACAGATACTGGCGCGACATGCATGTCTTCGACAGCCAAGTATCCACAGTTCAGCGGCAAGCCGAGTTCGGGAAAACTCCCGAAGCCCCCCATGCGAAAGAAGATTCGCTCGAGGTTGGCACGGCTGTTCCGATTCGGAACATACAGACTGCAGTTGCTGCAGTAACGAAAGACGTTTCGAGTGGTCAGTTTCGTGGAAAGTAACATTTGTGAACTCCTCACCGCCTCCTCAAAAGAAATGTGCCATGCGCTCCCCAAGGGAGACGACATGGGTAATTCATTTGGGGAATGCAGGCTTGTAGTTCACCGACCTCATGTTCAGTGAAAAAAGCGAAGAACTATAACGCTGGCGGACCACGTCTCATGGCATTCTCCTTAGTTGAGTAACGGAAAGGTTTGGGGCGAACACCCCATGAGCCAAATTGCCTTCAACGCAGCGACTTAGATCATGGGGTGAAAAATACCTAGTTTCGGTAGCTCCTCCTCGTTTAGGCGGGCCAGTTTTGAGACACAGCCAGACTGAACAGGAGCTAGGAATGGGTACATCTACTGCAACGTCGACCAGATTGCGGTCCAAGCTGAAAGAGCGGTGAGTTAGAATTCTCCCATACTTTCTATCATAAATTTGCTAAGTTTTAAAGTCCACTTAACCCACCGAGCTTTCTGACTAATTAGCCTCACTTAGAATCGAGATACTGTGCTGGAGGGACCCGAGGGCTTGAACTTTCAGTAATTTCTGTCTATACTGAAATTACTGACGGAGAAGAAAAATGAACAAACTTAACAGCTACGAACAGAAATTCATTCTTCACTGGGGCGAAATGGGAACTCGTTGGGGAGTAAATCGAAGCGTCGCCCAAATTCACGCCCTACTCTATCTCGCGGCTCGACCGCTCCATGCAGAACAAATCGCCGAGTTGCTCTCCGTTGCTCGATCAAACGTGAGCACCAGCTTGCGCGAGCTACAGTCTTGGGGCCTGACCCGCGTTACCCATGTGATGGGTGATAGACGCGATCACTTTGAGACGACAAAAGATATCACTGACTTGTTTCGCATCATTATGGAAGAGCGCAAGCGACGCGAATTCGATCCAACACGCAATCTGCTTCACGAATGCCTTGCCGAAGCCGAACAACTCAAACTTTCTGACACGCCAAGCGCAGCAGCGATCCGCAATATGGCGGTGTTCTTAGACGACCTCGATGACCTCTACGAGAATGTCCGTGGTTTGCCAAGTAGCGCCCTCGTGAAGTTGTTGCGCTTAGGAAAAAAACTGAAAGGGATCCTTGGCACATGAAAGAGAAACTCGTCATTCTGGGAACGGGGTTTGCCGCAATTCAGTTGCTGAGAAACGTTAGTCTCAAACACTATGACGTCTCTGTGGTGAGTCCGCGAAATTACTTCCTCTTCACTCCGCTGTTGACGAGCACCTGCGTAGGAACTCTCGAATTTCGTTCAATCATTGAGCCGATCCGAACGGCGCGGCGCAAAGTTCGCTATATCCAGGCAGAATGTAAAAGCATCGATCTCGACGGCAAGGCACTTCTTTGCCAAGCGCTTGAACAAGAAGAGACCTTTGAGGTCGAGTATGACAAGTTGGTGATTGCGGTCGGCGCAGGCAACAACACCTACGGCGTCCCCGGGGTTACTGAGCATGCCTTGTTTCTCAAAGATATTCCCGATGCACGCGCTATCCGCCAAGAACTACTTCGCTGTGTTGAACGAGCGGGGGCACCAAATATCTCTAAAGAAGAGCGTCGCCGTCTCCTGCACTTTGTCGTTGTCGGTGGTGGACCGACCGGCGTTGAGTTTGCCGGCGAGCTCCAAGACTTTCTACAGCAAGATCTCAGCAAATGGTATCCAGAGATCGCCGGAGATATACATGTGACATTGATTGAAGCAGGAGATCGTCTGCTCAACAGTTTCGCAAAAACGCTTAGCAATTATACCATGCGAAATTTTGAGAAGCGCAATATTACGGTTCTCAAAAATACCCCTGTCACCGCCGTTCACGCAGACCATGCCGAATTAGCAGATGGAAGCACTATTCCCTTCGGTCTTTTAGTCTGGTCAGGCGGCATCACCGCAACAGATCTAGTCGCAAAAAGCGAACTTCCCAAAAACAAGGAATTGCGAATTCTCACAGACGCCTGCCTCGAGGTGATTAACTGCCCCAATGTATTTGCTGCCGGCGACTGTGCGATAATTCGCGGTGAAGAAATGGCAACCACCGCTCAAGTTGCTCAGCAACAAGGCCGTTTTCTTGCAAAAGCGCTGCGTCGTATCGCCAAGGGCAAAAAGTTACGTCCGTTTTTCTATCTCCATATGGGAATGCTGGCCTATGTCGGTGGCAACAAAGCCCTCGCAGATACTCCGGGCCCAAAATTAACAGGATTTGTCGCCTGGTTGATGTGGCGCTCGGTCTACCTCACCAAGCTCGTAAGCCTTCGAAATAAAATCTTGGTGTTGTTTGATTGGTGTAAAACGAAGTGGTTCGGACGAGACATAAGTAGATTCTAGTTATGGAAGTTGTAAGAGAGCGACCCGCCCCAGAAAAAAGCAGTCCGGACAAAGACGCCTGGCAACAGGCAGATGTGCTCAACTACTATAGAGCGGCTGGTGCAGACTATGCGGCTTGGAGCAAAAACCTCCATATGCACCTGGGCTACTACCGAAAAGGGCTCGACCCTTTTCAGCTAGAAGAGATGCTCGATGAAATGCCGAAGCAAGTATTTACTCGGCTGGGCCTTGTTGAGGATACGACTACTGGCAGAGTGCTCGATTTGGGCTGCGGAATTGGCGCAAGCTTGCGAATTGGAGCGCGACTGTTTCCAGAGCTTTCTTGGCATGGGGTAACCATCGTCCCAGAGCAAGAAGCTTGTTGTAACGAAATGTCGCAGCAAAGCGAGTGCTACTCGAAAGTGCGAGTCTCAATTGATGACTACGAGCAGCTTGGACTTGCAGATGCATCGGTTGATTTTGTCTACGCCCTTGAGAGCATGTCTCACGCCAGCGGCGAGAACAAAGCAAAGATGATTGCCGAGATGTATAGAGTGCTCAAACCGGGAGGGCGGTTCGTCATCGCTGACGGCTTTCTCAAAAAGCCAGTTGCTGAACTCTCTCCTTTCCTTCGCCGCTGCCACAAGGAACTCTGCAAAGGCTGGGCCCTCCCGGTCATGGGAGTAGTTCCAAAGGTCATAGATTCATTGAGGCATGCTGGCTTTGAAGCTGTTGAATCAGAGGACATCTCTTGGAGGGTTGCGCCCAGTGTCGCTCATATCCCCTACATCACGGCCAAGTTCCTCCTGCAACGAAGGGCTAAGGGGGATCAACTCGATAGCCAACGAAAGAATCACCTGAAAAGCTGTGTGCTTACCGGCATCACCGGCTTAGCCCGCAGCTCATTCTGTTACGCAATGATAAGTGGCCGTAAAAACAGCAGCATTGACAGGTAAATTAGTTTGAATCTATCTTGGTCATCACAGGGTGACGACAATATGGGTGCAGTTCTAAATCAACCTATTATTTTTATAGTTAATCCTTACTGACAATCGAATTACGGGAAGGCGATGAACTTTCCGGGGCAAACAATCGGCATAGATCCTATGCCCGTTCTCAGCTCTGGAGATAACCGATAGGTCTTTACATAGACCACGAGGTTTTACTGTGTTTCGGACGAAACGAAACAAGGCGAGTCGATAGAGAGCTAGGGTCAGTGATTGATTGAACGCAGATGGTTGCTTGGGTTGAAATTAGATTTCAGTGCAAGCAGCCGTTTGGCGCTCTCCTGTGTCCCTCACATCCGCGTATCTCTTACGAAAGGAGGAATTTGCGCGATGAAACTCTCGTACT
>CBDUGV010000125.1:0-11834 GCA_965366815.1 uncultured Bdellovibrionales bacterium
GAATTCGGCGGACATTGGCCACGTCCTGCTTCATTGCGACGAGTAGGTCATCGAGTGAGTCAAAATTCTGCTCATCTCTCAGTTTTTCAACAAATTCAACTCGGATTCGTTTGCCGTACAGGTCGATGCCCTGTTGATCCAGCAAATAGGCTTCAAGCAAACGCTCTCCCTGCTTCTCGAAAACTGGGCGAACCCCAAGACTACTGGCGGCAGCGTATCTCGTCTCATCGCCTTCGATCCGCACATAGGTCGCATACACTCCATCCGGTGGGAGTAGCTGCTCACGAGGTCGAAGATTCGCAGTCGGAAAGCCCAGCGTTCGACCTCGCTTCTCCCCATGTCGAACAATCCCTTCGACTTCGAAATGACGGCCGAGTTGCCGCTGGATCGATTGCAAATCACCAGAAGCCAAAGCGGCTTTCACGGTGCTCGAGCTGACCCTATCGCCAGCGACCAATACTGGTTCGACAATCTCAGCATGAAAATCATACTGCGCCGACAATGCGCTCAGTGTTTCAACCGTACCTGAGCGCCCTTTTCCAAAGCTCCAATCGTAACCAACTACTACTACATCCGCCTGTAAGGCTTGCACGATGTAGCGACGTACAAATTCTTCCGGTGATAAACTCGCAAAACTTGGAGTAAAGCGAAGCAATACAAAGAAATCGAAGCCCATCTCTGCCGCCAACTGAATCTTTCGCCGCTGACTCGAGATAGTCCAGAAACTCGGATCCGCCACTAGTTCCTCACGGGGGCGCTTGCTCAAGACTCGGCGGGGATGGGGGGTGAAAGTCATCAAGGCCTTAACTTTCGCCTCGTTCCCCGCGCGGCTTTGCAGCTGAGAATCCAACTCGCGAAATAAACCCTGATGGCCAAGATGCATACCGTCGAAGTTACCAATGGTCACTCCCACCGCGGCAGCATTTGTTAATCGTTCTTGAATTGACTCAGATTGGAACTGTCTGAGAGAGGTAATAAGCTGAAGCGGGGCCTGCACGGAGCCTTACCCGCGGCGACGTCGCGTGCGTCCCTTCTTTAGGTCGCGTAAGCGCTGCTTAGCCTTGACCGCAAATTGGGATCGGGGATGCTCGTCTGAGAGCTTCTCGAATGTCAAAATAGCGTCCTCCTTTGAACCGCCTTTGGCGAAGGTTTCAGCTAAGTAAAAGAGTGCTGGAGCGACCATGTCTTCAGCGGGATACGTCTGGTAGACCTCGCTAAACGACACCACTGCCCGATCGTTTTGACCGATTTTGGTGTAAATTATTCCCAGCCAAAAGAGAGCGTTGTCAGTAAACGCAGTGCCGGGATTCGCCTCTGCAAAATCAGCCAGCACCTGGCGCGAGCCTTGAAAATCTCCGGCGCGCAATAGAGTGAGCCCCTTGCGGAAGCTATCTGCGGCTGCCCCCTGAATGCGGGCAATCTTCTCTTCGTCACGATTGAGGAGTTTTTCCGGAACGCCCGGTGGAGGTGGAACACGAGAACCCAATTGCTGAAGAGTTTTCTCTAGCTCCTGAGTCTTCCCAGCCGACACATACTGCAACTCTTCGACTTTACCCAAGACCGTGCGCAACTCAGCGCGAATCTCGCTAATTGCCGCAGTATGCTCCGCTTGTATCCCACGAAGCTCTGAGAAATCACTTTGGATATCCTTCCGAAGTCGTTCCGTCCCTGCTGCACAACCTGCAAGCGTGCTACTTGCAGCAATACAGGCCAGTGAAAGCAATAGGGATGTACTTTGAACGGAGAGAAAGCGCTTCATCATGAATACAAGGTAGTATCTGATTTGGAAACAATCTGGAGAATACCCCACTGGGTACTAGCCGTCGGGTCGAAACCTGTGGGCAGTATCCAGTGGGTATTGTCCAACTACTTTACTTCAGTGAGAAGTGAGCTCGGCGATTCTTCGCCCAAGCCTCATCACTGTGGCCAGGGTCAAGTGGTAGCTCTTCCCCATAGCTCACCCGGCTCATTTGCGATTCGTTCACACCGAGGCTTCGTAGAAAATCAAAGACCGACTGTGAACGACGCATACCGAGAGCCATATTGTACTCTGCAGTTCCTCGCTCATCACAGTGGCCTTCGATCACAACTTTCTCATCGGGGTTGTCTAACAACCATTGAGAATTTGCGCGAAGTGCCTCTTTTTCGCTTGGTGCGAGCGAAGCTGAATCGAACTCGAAATTAATATCAGAAAGTTCCTGGCCTGGTTCGGCAATTGGTATATTGCCCTCACCCATTGGATCGTAATCCTCTGGTGAGCCCGTCCCGCCTTTGCCGGACTTCGAACAGGCAAACAAGGAAAGAATTAGTAACGCTGTCACTGCTAAACGGACTCGACGCATCGGTTCCTCCTGTAATACATAAACACAACTACTTGGTTTGTAACTTCAAACTTGGCTTCAAGCTAGAAAAAGTATCAGATCGAAAACTAACCGCTGAGCTAAATTCCAGCAATCCTCTTTTTCCCTTTCCAGTATGAGAGAATTTTCCGCTAACTTACCGTATCTAATACCCAACTTCTATAGTACTGGCAAATTTCTCTAGCAAATTCTCGCGAGTTCCCGACCGCAACTCGCGGTTTTTCTTGCTTTGTGAGGAAGGAATCTCCGTGCTAGACCATCTAATTCACAAACTCCACAGGGAAGAAATGGAAGAACAGCACGCAAAAATCAAAGCACTCGTATTGAGCGCCCTCGCACATCCGGAAGCAGAAGAAGGTTTGTTTATCGAGAACTTCTATCATCTACACGAAGAGGACCAACGACCCCGTGTTGATGCGAGCGAACTAGGAATCCTCGACGCACTCAAGGATTTAATCGCCGAAGGTAAAGTTGAGGCAGACGATTCCGGCCAGAACGTCGTGTTCAAGCTGATCGCCTAAACAGTAAAACGTTTCGCACCGCTATGTGAAGTGTGAGTGTAAACTCTCTTCGCAAAAAAATTCTGCAACAAAAAAATCTTCGTGCAAAAAAGCTGATACTAGTCGATCACAACTGACCAGGCTGGTTGACTATGTTCCTGCTTAGCAGTTGTGATTTGGCTCATTTGTCCAGTCTGGATGGAGAGCAGATTGATACTTCGCGCTCCTCCTCCAGAGTTCGAACTCAGCGCAATATAACGGCCATCAGGTGACCAAGCTGGATCTTCATTGTTTCCAGAATAGGTCACTTGCGTTGCGGTCCCACCACTAGGAGAGCCTATAAAAATGTGGTTTCGATTTCCCGAGCGACAGACAAAGGCAATCTTATCACCCTTTGGCGACCATGCCGGTGACGTGCAGTAGTTACTGTTGGCGTAACTGATGCGCCGCGGATTAGAGCCGTCAGCATTCATTACATAGATCTGCGGGCCACCGGCTCGATTGGAGCAGTAGGCAACCCGTCGCCCATCTGGCGACCAACTTGGAGAAACATCAATCGAACTAGAAGCAGTAAGTCGGCGAAGTAAACGTCCTTTGAGATCGAACAGCGCGATTTTCGAAACACCGGAAACACTCGCGGCGGAAATTAACTTCGTTCCATCAGGAGAAAATTCCGCACCCATCTCCAGTCCAGGTCGGTTGGTCAGTTGCTTCCCTTTGCCAACACCCGGCGACATAATATAGAGCTCAGGCTGTCGAGTCTTATACGAAGTATACACGAGGCGATCACCTGTCGGAGACCACGCCGGCGACATCGCCAGACCTTTATCCCAAGTAAGCTGCGTTGCATTCGAGCCATCCATATCCATAACGAATATCTCTTTGAAACGCCCCATGCGAGAGACATAAGCTATGCGAGACCCAAAGACCCCTGGCGTCCCCGTGAAGTAAGCAACAATTTCATTGCTAAACTTATGAGCGACTTTCGCTACATCTTGAGCATCGACTTCGTATTTTTTGCCGACCACGGCGCGCTGCTGCTGGATATCATGAAGATACAAGCGGACAATGACCTTATCGCCCGATCGTTTAACATCCCCTTTCACCACACCTTCAGCGTTGATCACCGACCAATCGCTGTACGCCATCTGACCGTCGATATCGCATTTGCCTGGCGTCTCTACATAAGTCGCTGGTCGAAGCACCTTAAAGAAACCTGACACCTGGAGATTATTTCGCACCACCTCAGGAATCGCCACCGCCCCAGCTCCAGCACCTCCCGCATCACAGAGCTGCGGGAGTCCAATCGGAAACCCCGCCTTCGCCCCACGGATGTTCAAATCAGCAGTCTGAGCAACAGCTGAGCCAACAAAGGCGAGAATAGAAACTAGTAGGAGAGAGAAAAATCGTTGCTTGTTATCCATACCCTTTACAGTAAAGTTGGCTATTGCTGAGAATCAAATGTGATTCGCACATCACTAAAATCAGAGACAAACTCCGCTGGTGGAGGCGGTACTGGTGCTGCTTTCGTAACCGCACGAATTACCGAGTCGTCAAAGTTCACGCTACTAGATGTTCGCTCAAGTCGAACGTTTTGCACAGCACCATTTGCAAGTATCCGAAACCGCACTATTGCAGTCAGCTTTTGATTGCTGTCAATCCAGCGCCAACCACTCTTAATATGATTCTCGAGCGCTTTCATGTAGGTAAGCTTGGCAAGGCTTGTAAGGGTTCCACCACCGCGCCCCTTTCCGCCCTTTTGGAATTTCGCCGCTCCCATAACCCCTGAGCCACCGGCGTCATACGACTCGGAGTTGATCCGCTTTTTAGACGCATTCACTCGTCGAGCCATACGCTTTTCAAACTCACGCCGCCGGGCTGCTTTGGCTTTCTTCTCGTCTTCTTTTTTCTTTCTTGCTTCTTCTTCTTTGCGCTTTTTCTCTTGTTCAGCTGCTTCCTTCTTTTTCTTCTCGGCTTCTTTTTTCTTTTTCGCTTCCTCAGCCTTTTTCTTTTGCTCGGCTTCCTTTTTCTTTTTTTCCTCGGCTTCTTTCTTTTTCTTGATCTCTTCTTCGCTCGGCTGCTCGACTACCGTGGGCTCTTCGATCTGCTTTTGCTCTTTCGGGGGTTCTGGCTCAGTCTCTTCAGCCACTTCAGGTTCTGGTGCCGATGATGGAATTTCCGTTTCAGTTGCTGGCTTCTCTGGAATCTTATCCGGCAGACTATCAACGCCACCGAGCACTTCACCTCCCTCGAGCGTCACGGTAAAAATTTCCGGCACTTTAACCGCTTGCGCCGCTCGAGCTTCAAGAGCGATGATCACAACGATAGCGAAAACGAGATGAAGAATCAGCGACGTAGTAACGCCAACAAAAAATCCCACATTCCCATTTCGTTTCTGAGGACGCATATGACCTAAGAAGGTTCGGTGATCAGACCAACCTTGTAAATTCCCGATCGACGAATTCGACCCATTGCCGCCATAACTTCTCCGTAGGAAACTCGGCGATCTGCCTTGATGAACACTCGCTTATCCTCACGAGTGCTCAGTATCTTACTGAGGCGCTCACCAAGGTCAGGCAACTCCACTTTATTACCTTTCCCGATATAAACCGCCCCATCCTTATCGATTGAGACAACTAACTGCTCTCCGTCGCCACCCTCTATTGGAGCGATAGTCTCCTTCGGAAGTTCCAATTCTACCCCCTGCTGGAGAATTGGTGCTGCCACCATAAAGATAACGAGCAGCACCAACATTACGTCGACAAGCGGCGTAACGTTTATCTGCGAGATCGCACCTTCTGCACTACCTTCATCGAAAGCCATCTGCTACCCCTCGCCCTACTTCAGAAAATGACGGCGTGCTATGTTAAGAAATTCAGCCGAGAACATATCCATGCTCCGCGCCATCAAGCGAATCTGCTGCATAAAGTAGTTGTAGAAAATCGCTGCCGGAATCGCTGCCGCCAAACCAATCGCTGTCGCGATCAACGCCTCAGAGATACCAGGGGCGACTGCTTGAATCGACGAGCTCTTGACCTTACTCAGTCCGATAAAGGCGTTCATGATACCCCAAACGGTTCCAAACAATCCGATAAAGGGTGCCGCCGAGGCGGTAGTCGCAAGAAACGTCGTTCCCGTCTCGAGCTGTGTTACCTCTTCTGCCTTCGCTTTTCGAAGCGAGCGATCAATACTGTCTATCCCCGAAGCTGCGAGTTCGCCACCAGCGGAATCAAGAATCGCATTCAGCTCGCGATGTCCTGCTTCATACACCGCCGCTACCGGACTAGCCGAAAGCGCCCTGCTGGCTTCGTGGATATGGGCCAAGTTCTTGCTCGACCAAAATATGTCGTCAAATTTTTTACTTTGCATCTTGGACTTGCGAAGGCTTGCAGTCTTGGTCAAAACGATCCCCCAGGTCATCACTGACATGAGCACCAAGAGAATCAAGACGCCTTGAACGACAGGTCCCGATCCCAAGACCAGATCGAGGATCGACATTTGGTGAGCGACTTCTGCAACCGGTGTCTGGATTGAAGAGGTCTCGCTGAGATTCTCTTCTAACATTAAACCGGGTAAAACAATCAAGTTTGAGGGAGATACCATTCCGACCTCGTGTCAGATTTCCATACTATAATAGTCAACTAAGACCAGAGAATTTGCTCACTACTAGCACGATATCGATTGAAATACTTCTATCTTCGATTTGAGCGCCAACATAGTCAGCTTATATTGCCTAAAAAACTAGATGTGATATAGCCAGCCCATCTTTCGCAATAAGCAGAGCGAAGCTTCGGATAAAGTTAGGTGGTTTTCTAACCGCGAACAAGCATAAAAACAAGCATTTTGAGGGTACTACATGAGCGTCTCCTTTGCCATTAATGGATTTGGACGAATCGGAAGAAACGTTCTTCGCGCAGCGCTTAACAATGACGATCTCGTCTGCGTTGCAATCAATGATCTAGCTGACTCTCAGCAGATGGCCCATCTGTTGAAATACGACTCAGTCCACGGCCGATTTCCCGCTCCCGTTGAAGTGAATGACGACTTCCTGTTGGTTGGCGGCAAGAAAATTCGCATGCTCACAGAGCGCGATCCTGCGAAACTCCCATGGGGCGAACTAAATGTGGACGTCGTGCTTGAGTGTACCGGCGTGTTTACTTCGCGTGAAAAAGCAGCCATGCACTTGGAAGCTGGAGCGAAGAAAGTTCTCATTTCTGCACCAGCTTCTGATGCAGACGCAACGTTTGTATACGGCGTGAACCACAGCACGTACGACGCTGCGAACCACCACGTTATTTCAAACGGTTCTTGCACCACAAACTGTCTCGCACCTGTTGCAAAAGTTCTTCAAGAGAACTTTGGTATCGTCAACGGTTTCATGACGACTATTCACTCATATACCAACGATCAGCAAATCCTTGACTTGCCGCACAAAGACCCACGCCGCATGCGTGCAGCTGCACTTTCAATGATTCCGACGACAACTGGTGCTGCCAAGGCGATTTCGCTGGTAATCCCAGAACTCACTGGCAAACTCGACGGTATGGCCGTTCGCGTTCCAACTCCAAACGTATCCTTGGTCGACCTGGTTGTGAATGTTGACGCTGATGTTACGGCGCAAGAGGTAAATCAGGCGCTGATCAATGCAGCAGAAGGACCACTCAAGGGGGTGCTCGCCGTCTCTGATGAGCCGCTCGTAAGCTGTGATTACAACGGCACGCCTGAGTCAAGCACTGTTGATTTGGCGAACACGATGGTCAGCAACAAGCGCACTGTGAAAATTCTCTCTTGGTACGACAACGAGATGGGCTTTTCCTACCGCATGACTGATGTCATGAAGCTCGTTGGAGCCAAGTAGTCTGATGGCGAATCCCAAAGCCTTGTTCGTTGGCAATTGGAAAATGAACATGCTTCCAGATGAAGCGGTTCAGTATTGCCGAACGTTCCTCACTGAGTTTGAAGCAGCAGAAGAAGCAGATTGCGCAATTGCCGCTCCTGCGGTGCTGCTGCCGATCCTTCAGCAGGAACTCGCCGGTACTCCAGGCGTAATGCTCGCCGCTCAGAATGTGCACTGGGAGGATTCCGGTGCACATACTGGCGAGATTTCCGCGCCGATGCTTAAGGCAGTTGGGGTTGAGTTGGTCTTGGTCGGTCACTCCGAGCGCCGAGCGCTCTATGGAGAGACCGACGAGAACGTTGCCAAGCGAGCCCTCGCTGCTGCAAACCACGGCTTGAAGGTCGTGGTCTGCGGTGGAGAGAGCAAGGAAGAATACGAAGCTGGCAAGAGCGCCGAAATTACTGCGCGAGAGATTGGTGACAGTATCGCCACCCTTTCAGCCGAGCATGTACCTTACTTAACAATTGCCTATGAACCAGTCTGGGCAATCGGTACCGGCCTTGCGGCCACGCCGCAGCACGCCGAGGATATGCACAATGTTATCCGCAAAGTGCTCTGCGATAAGTTTGGTGATGCAGGCAAAGAAGTCGCTATCATTTACGGCGGTTCTACCAAGCCGGAAAATATTTCCGAGTTAATTTCCGTAGAAAACGTCCAGGGAGCATTACCTGGTGGTTCGAGCTTGAAGCCAGACGTCTTCAACGCGCTTATCGTGAACGGCAGAAAGGCCTATGCTGAGAAGCAGCGATAAGTGGAACTGCGGGAATTAGTTGACGTAGATTATCTAGTGTTCTAGGTAGGAATCCGTTTCAAAAAAACTGAGAGGTTACACAAGTGCTCATTTCACTCGTAACAGTAGTACATGTTTTCATATCCCTCTTTCTGATCCTGATCGTGCTCTTGCAGCAGGGGAAAGGAGCAGATGCCGGGGCCACCTTTGGTGGAGGAGGAAACACCTTCTTTGGCGCGAGTGGTGCAGACAATCTCTTAACACGAGTAACTACCTTTACCGCGATTGCCTTTATGGCAACTTCCATCACCCTCGCCGTCCACGGCCGAAGTGGTGCTGCACATCAAGGCTCGCTGGTAAATCAGTTACCTGAGACAGCTGCTCCAGTAGAGCTTCCAGTAACTGGCTCTTCAAGCGCTACTACTGAAACTACGACTACTGAACCTGCTACTACGGAAGAGACTGCAACAGAAGAAGCAACTGAGGCCGCCGCATCTACAGAAGCCGGCGAGCAAGCCGCCGCGGCAACGACAGAAGCCGAGCCTCTCGCAGAGGTAAAAGATACGGAAACAACAACTGACGCAGGCAGCACGGTTGACGCAGCAGTAGCCACGACGGCAGCAGCAGCAAGCGCTACTGCCGAAACAGCAGCAGATGTTGCCGCCGCGACCTCAGAAGCAGCCGCCGAAGTTGGAAACACCGTTGTAAACGCAGCCGAAGCCACCGCCGAAAAAGTAACGGCGACGTCCGAAGCTGCAGTTGAGAAAGTTACGGAAGCAGTAACTAGCACTACTGCCCCCGTAGAACCTGCCGCCCCGGTTACAGAAGAACCGGCTCAAGCAGAAACAAACTAGGATTGCCAAAGTTTGGTCGGTAATCCCCTACCCCAAACGCCCTGGTGCTGGAATTGGTAGACAGGCATGGTTGAGGGCCATGTGTTCGCAAGGACGTGAGAGTTCGAGTCTCTCCCAGGGCAAACATCATTTCAAAGTTTTTAGGCAGGCCACTTCTTGCTAACGAGTATCGCCTTAAACAAGTGGATTTCTATTTCAGAAGATGTTACTGATCTCTAACTTTTAGTTACTAACTCCATGTATTGGATAAATCTAGATCATGAAAATGCATCCCCTAAAGAAATCGAGCTTTCTGTTTTTACTGGTATTTTTCTGGTCTAGCCCGGCCCATGCGGTACTGTTGTACGATTCACTAATAGCTGGTGGCAGTGGGAACGTACCGGCAAACGAATTCGGTTTCTCGCTGCGATACGATTCTGATTTGAGCACTGAGCTAGTTAGCACTTCTCAGCTTTTCGGATTCGCGGATGACGGCAGAATTATTGAATTTCTACCAGGAGAGAGTGCGTTTGACGCATTTGCCGCCTTGCTGACCAACGGTATTGATGAAGCGATTCGATTTCAGTCAACCCGATCCAATAACGGAACCTTTGTTAGTGGCTCAGCAAGCTCGCAGTCTGAGTCCTCTAAATTTAATCCGAATTTCTCTAGTGTAAAAGTCCCGAGAATTAATGGTATTGATTATGAAGGATTCACAATAGATCGTATTACACTCTCGCTCGAAGAGCTTGGTTTCAGAAATGTTCAAAACCAAACTGGATACACTTTCCTCGTCAGCTGGCAGATTTACGGAGAACCACTACATTCGGCGGTTCCCGAGCCCTCCACTCTACTCTTGCTGGCTTCAGGCGGATTATTGGGGAGACGGCTGAAAAGAAAATCTATCGCTTAGTATTCTTTTGCCCTCCAACACCATTCCGCGAATGGAACTGTAGGCGATGCATGTAGGCACGTTCATGCATCGCCGCAGCCTCTCAACCTCAATTAGTGTTGAGTTCCATGTGTTTGCACGGACGTAAGGGTTCGAGTCGCGCTGAGGGAAATTCTATAACTCAACTTGAATACGTTGGATTCGAGTCTACCTACATCCCAAACGTTTCCCGATACCGCCGCTCCCGCTGCCCATCCATAGATCGAATCTCGTCGAAATGACTGCAAAACCACCGATAGGTTCGCTGCAATCCTTCCCGTAACTCCATAGATGCGGTGAATCCAAGAGTTTCCTGAGCCCTACTTGTATCCAGACAGCGCCTGGGCTGTCCGTTGGGCTGCCTGCTATCCCAGACTATCGCACCTTCGTAATCGACTATTTCTCTGATGAGCGAAGCCAAGTCCTTCATAGAAATTTCCTGGCCCGTACCCAAATTCATCGGTTGATCGATGGGGCCGTGCTGCAACGCCAAACTGATGGCACGTGCTGCATCATCGACATAGAGAAATTCTCTGCTTGCGCTGCCATCGCCCCATAGCTGCACACTTCCAAGGTCTGCGAGCTTTGCTTCATGAAACTTTCTCAGCATCGCCGGAATCACGTGACTACTGCTCGGACTGAAATTATCACCGGGTCCGTACAAATTCACTATCAGCAGACGGGTAGATTGAAAGTCAAATTGATCGCGATAGGCCGCGAGCTGGACAAAGAGCGCCTTCTTGGCAATGCCATAGGGTGCATTGGTCTCTTCCGGAAAACCGGCCCAGAGATCCTCTTCGCGAAAGGGAACAGGGCAAAACTTCGGATAAGAACAGACCGTCCCCGCGAGTACAAAATGTTCGACTCTGGCTTGTCGGCAAGCCTCTATGAGATTGATTCCCATCGAGATATTATCGTAGAAAAGCGTCCCGGGGAACTCGCGGTTGGCACCGATGCCACCAACTCTTGCCGCAAGATGAACAACTATCGAGGGCTTCTTTTCTCTTAACAATTCGGCGACGGCACGTGGATCGCGAAGGTCATACTCAGTCGACCGAAACGTTTGTACGGCTAGCCCTGCTGCATTCGAGCCTTGGTCAAGATGTGACACAACAGCTCTGCCGAGAAAGCCTCCGCCGCCTGTAACTAATATTTTTTTCACTTCGCCGCGCCAAAAGAATAGCTATTCGCTGCAAAATCTATCAACCTTGTAAAAGCTCGATTGCTGGCCCACTTTGGTAAATAACGCTAAGCGAGTCAACTACATCAACTCATCCGGTCGGAATGTTGATTGCGAGACAACACTGGGCACCACTCGAGCAACTACAATAGGACACAAATCGTTTCTCCTCTTAAGAAAACCCAATGCTGACTCCCCAAACCAAACCCTCCTCGGTAGTGCAAGTTCCACCGAGGAGGGTATTCAGAGACCGATGCGAGCAGCACTAAGGCGGCAGTGGAGATACCAACAAGCCGACAAATACTGCCAACGCCACTAGAATCACAAGTAAACCAAAGGCGATTCCAGCGGCGAGCAAATTCCAAACGTAGGAGTCTCGCGAAAACATCGTTCACCACCTTTC
>CBDUGV010000126.1:0-11752 GCA_965366815.1 uncultured Bdellovibrionales bacterium
CAACGTACAAGGAATTATTAGTGCGCTCCAAGTACGAGAACAACTAGGTTCATACTCTTAGAAACGGGCTTCAACCGCCGCCTGTTCCTCTGACAGCACCCAACGCTCAGCAAGTTCTGCTTCAAGCTCTTGCACAGTTTTCTCGAGTGTTGGGTGGCACCATTCAGGTGCAACCGAGAGCATCGGAATCAAGACAAAATCTCGGGCATGCATTTCTGGATGAGGAATAGTAAGTTCTGGAGTTTCGATCACTGTCTGCTCTGCGGCGACAATATCTAGATCAATAACTCGCGGACCCCAAGGAACGGCGTCATTCGCGCGCACCCGGCCGAGTTCCTCTTCGATTTTGAGCAGTTCGGCTAATACTTGGTCGGCCGGAAGATCTGAATCTGCAACGATTACTGAGTTCAGGTGCGGAGCCTGACCAAGTGTCGGCGTCACCGGATGCAACATGGGTTTCGTCCAAAAAAATGGCGAACGACGCACAACGGCACCAATGCGATCGTCGATATGCTCCATCGCAGCAAGAAGTGTTGCTTTCGGATCGCCTAAATTACCACCAAGGCCAATAATATACTCCATATCTCCCCGCTCCTCGCCAATAACTAAGAATAGAGTTCTGGTTTCACCCAAGCCACCGAAGAAGTCAAGAATTTTACCTCCTGGGAGATCGTCGGTGGACTTGCTATAGACGATACATGGCCGGCGAGTTGCTCTATCTATTTGTTCTTTTCCTCGTAGCTCTGCGAAGTTACCTCGCAGATGTCTCTCTCCTTTTGCCGGGAGCAGCAATTGCCAGTTTTCTACTCGCTATTTTTCTTCGCGAACGTGTGGTGAAACAGCGCACTGATTTTATCAATCAATTAAAGAGTCATCGAAGAGAGCTCCGGGCCGGTGGCACAGTTGTAGTAGATGGACTGCTGCTACGCTACGACAGTGTGTTGAGGTATTACGAAGTGAGTATAGGCCATTTGGTGACCAGCATTGAGATTCCTACGCCCTACCGCCTCCATAAGGGTGAGTCGCACCCCGAAGCTATCATTTGCGCAGTCATTTCCCTTTTCACTGGCTGGTGGTCAATCACTGGGCCCCAAACTACCCTGGCCGTGATCCTGCTCAATCTCGGTGGGGGCAGTAAAAAACCGGTCTCTCAGCTAATTGACGCTGGCCGAATAGAGGACGCCGAAGCACGATTGAAGAACTCGGACCGAGATCAGACAAACTCCTACTCAAGTAACCCCCTGTAATTCCTCTGCCTTTTTTTCCGCTCAATCAAATTTGAGAATTTTCTTACCGAAAGATAGTATCATCCCGCTAATTTTGGGGAGTGTCGGAGGCATGACAGAGGACCGCGGAACACCAATTCTCGATCGGATTACGAGTCCGGCCGAATTACGAGACTTGAGCTTTGATGAGCTCCAGTCACTTGCTGACGAATTGCGTCGGGACATGATCAATCGCGTCAACGAGGTGGGTGGGCATTTCGCCTCGAGTCTCGGCGTTGCCGAACTCACGGTCGCGCTTCACCGTGCGTTTGAGACTCCAAAAGACCGGATCGTTTGGGATGTTGGTCATCAAGCCTATATCCACAAGATTCTCACAGGGCGGCGGGAAGAATTGTCCCGCGTCCGTCAACTTGGCGGCATCTCCGGATTTCCGCGCAGATGTGAAAGCAAGTACGACACCTTTGGCGTTGCTCATGCTGGAACAAGTATTTCAGCGGCAGCTGGAATGATTGAAGCAAGTCATCACGAGTACAAAGATCGAGAGGATCGTCATGTCGTCGCAGTGATAGGTGATGGTGCAATGACCGCCGGAATGGCGTTTGAAGCGCTGAATCATGCTGGACAGCTGCATCGAAAACTTGTCGTGATTCTCAACGACAACGAAATGTCTATCGCACCCAATGTGGGCGCACTGAGTTGGGCCTTTTCTAAAACACTCACTGGACGATTCTCAACAGTGGCTCGGCGCCATTTCAAGAGCCTGGTTGAAAAAGGTGTCATTCCCAAGGCGTTTTATCGAGCGCTCGATCGGGCAGAAGAAGCAGCACAGGGCTTCTTCTCAACACCAGCCATGCTCTTCGAATCCTTTGGTTTTCGTTATCTCGGCCCAATCGATGGCCACAATGTGCGCCAAGTGGTTGATGCGCTTGAGCGGGCAAAGGAACAGGATGGCCCAGTGCTGATCCACGCGCTTACGGTGAAGGGAAAAGGCTACGAACCTGCGGAAGCAGACCCGGTTAAGTATCACGCGGTCAGTGCACACCAGTTGTTCAAGAAAAGCAGCAACGGCAGTAGCGGCGGTAGCGAGAAAAAGCCCAACCCACCCACCTATACGAAGGTATTCGGTGATTCGATGATCGAGCTGTGTAAAGCAGATCCCCGGGTCATGGCAATCACTGCCGCGATGCCTGATGGCACGGGCCTGACTCCACTGTCCGAGCAAATGCCAGATCGTTTCTTTGACGTTGGCATTGCCGAGCAGCATGCGGTGACGTTCGCGGCTGGTCTTGCTTGTGAAGGGCTTCGACCTATTTGCGCTATCTATTCTACCTTCCTTCAGCGCGGCTATGACCAGATAATTCACGATGTCTGCATTCAGAACCTACCGGTAGTCTTCGCGATGGATCGTGGTGGTTTAGTTGGAGCAGATGGTCCAACACACCACGGTGTGTTCGATATCGGCTATCTTCGCAATCTGCCAAACATGGTAGTGATGGCGCCAAAGGATGAGGCCGAGTTACGCGACATGATGTACACCTCCACGCTCCACACGAGTAGCCCTATTGCCTTTCGCTATCCTCGTGGAGCAGGACTTGGCGTAGATATTTCGCAAGCTCCGAAACAGCTTGAGATTGGGAAAGCCGAGCTGCTACGAGACGGTGGAGCTGGAGCTTCCGTGTTGCTCGTTGGCTATGGCAACACCGTTCAGACTATGGTCGATGCTGCTATCCAACTTGCCCAGCGGGGCATAGCCTGCACCGTCGTCAACGCGCGATTTGCAAAGCCACTCGACACAGCTTTGTTTGGGCAATTGATTCGACGCCATAGCCTTACGGTGACCGCTGAAGACCATGCACGACAAGGTGGATTTGGTAGCGCGCTGCTTGAATTCATGGCTGATGCAGATCTACTCAGCGAAAGTAAATTGATCCGCCTAGGCGTCGCTGATTTCTTTGTGGAACACGGCACCCAAGCTCAATTATATTCATTGTGCGAGTACGACTGTGAAGCTGTAGTTGCAAGAGTCTCGAAAGAATTCGCCGACCGCGTGGAGAATCCGCAGTCTTCCGTAGCAAACCTATAGGGGTGGCAACAGCGTTCTTACTCGGTTCGAACCTGTAGCACTCTGCTAAGGCAGAACAACAGGCTATGAGTGCGCCACTATCAGACAGCATACGAGAGCAGTTCAAGATCGCAGTAGAGCGGAATCAAGCCGACACTGTTGCGGATCTTTGTCGAGCACACGCCGATTTACGTGAGTGTATCGACGAACCCTGGTTTAGCTTCGGAACGCCGGCCATTGTGCTGGCAGCGGGCCGGGGCCAGATTAGTCTCGTAGATGCCCTCCTCGACGCCGGCTCTGACGTGAACGTCGAGAGTGATTGGCAGCCTGGACCCTATACAGCGCTTCATCATGTAACCTATGGTGCCCAACACCTCGATCTGCGTATGGCTGAGCATCTCATCGCTCGCGGCGCCGTCATCGACATACACGCCGCAGCCGGACTTGGGCGATTGGAGCTTGTTGAAGAACTGCTCGAAGCCAATCCAACGCTTCTTCATAAACGCGGCCCTGATGGGCAGATGCCGCTCAGTGTTGCTGGCACGATTGAAGTCGCCAAGCTGCTCGTCGATCGCGGTGCCGAAATTGACAGTCGCTGCATCGACCATGGAAGCACTCCCGCGCAGTATTGTGTGCGCAATCGCCCTGAGATAACTCGTTTTCTTTTGAGCAAAGGTGCTCGCCCAGACATCTTTATGGCGGCCGCTATTGGGGAGTCCTCACTTTTCAAGACCTTGCTGGAAGATAATCCCGCCAGATTGCATATGCGGATCGATGAAACGACCTGTGCTGTTGAATCACCAAGCGAAGGGGGAAACATTTATTTTTATACTTTGGGCTGCCAGGGAACCTTGCTGCATGTAGCCGCCCGTTGCAATCAAGCGCTTCTGATCGAGATCCTCCACACAGCAGGCATTGCTTTGGATACTCGCGGAGACTACGACGAATGTACAGCGCTCCACATTGCGGCCTGGGAAGATACTGTTGCCTCTGCCCAGAAACTAATCGATCTCGGTGCAGCGCTCGAAATCGAATCTGGGGAGAATCACCGAAACACACCCTTAGGCTGGGCAATAGTTGCAGGATCCCAGCATGTTGCAAAAGTGCTTATAGATGCGGGGGCTGAGATACGGGACTACTACATCCGCACCACGCACGAAGGTGAGGCTGGCGAGTTTTCGCCCTTCGCGCCGAGAGCGACGAAAGAGAACTACATCGCCATTCGATCACTTCTTGAGAAAGCCAGCTAAGGTTTAAAACGCAGATGCCGAGGAGCATTTGGTGGCGTCACATCAGCAGTTGAGAAACTATAGACGATCACAACAGGTGGATTCGAATAGGTTCCCTGCTCTCGATCGGCCCGCTGCACCGTGAGATACAGCAAACCGCTTGCCGGATCGAAACTTCCCCCGCCGAGCTCGTTTGTTTGAAACGGTGTCGGAAACGACGCATAGGCGTATGGTCGAACATCGTAAGAATTGACGGTTCCTTGCTTCACTGCAAGGAGATCGTTTACATCCCAAAACCAGTAGAACTGATAATAGTCCTCAACGTCTGGGGCACAGTAGCCACCGCATTTCTTGCCGTTGCTCTGCGTACACTTGTAACACACGCCGCTCTCGTGCCCTCCGGAGTAGCCAAGTGTCACGTATGTTCGAGTGTCGGGAACAATGAACCCATACACCGCACGTGATAGATGGGTCCAAAGCTTGTTAGACCGAGATGGATCGGAATTGGACAGATCTTCGTGGAGTGGATTAGCCAAACTAAAATCGAGTAAGGGAATATTCGGAATTGGGGTTGGCACAGACGCGTTTCCGACAATACTTGAAGGTGTGAACGCAAAGGCTGAAGGTCCAACGCTCAGACGACTAATAATCGGAACCCCACTCGAATGTCCGGTAATATGTGTTCCACCGAGCAAACCTTGCCAAGCGGTCGGGATCGCCGACATCCAGCCCGATGTATGCGCAGCAGTTCCCTGAAACTCAAAATAGCCGTCGACCGTCGAGAGAGCCAGGTCATTGGCGTTTCTAAGAACCAATGTCGTATGAGTGTTATCACCCGGAGCGTCGTAGTATTCATAGGCATTCACAACAAGTTCGGGTCCACTGGGGCCAGCGAAGATTTTTAATCCACCAATCCGGTTTATGTCTTGCGTATTTCCACCAGTGGGTCTGTTTAGCACTTGAGAAAACACTTGTATGGGACTCGCGGCCATATTGAGTTCACTCAGTGTCTCACTTGAATTGAGCGCCGGAACCCGAAACTCCGCTATTGCTTGATGGTGAGAATGCCCCACAATAAATAGAGAATTGTTCGCTGGATAATATTCGATCGGCCCCTGAGCATAGTTAAGGCTAGAATCGCCAAACGTTGTGGCTGGAAGCCGAAACGCCCCTCGATATTGAAAGTCATCAATCTCGAGGCGCGGCAGGGTTCGGGGATCTGCATGTGCAGCGACGGTAGCGCCTAAAAGAAACAGTAGAAGCAAAAATACTCTAATCTGAACCATAATCTGCAAAGCTCACTAGTCTCTTAAGTTCTTAATATGGGAAACCTTTGCTATCTGCCAATCAGATCCCACCTCCGTGAATGACAGTTGAAGTCGGTGCATTTCTAAGAATTGCCCTTTCTCACCTGGAAAGGTGCCAAGCGCTGAAGCTGTTATCTCGGCTGTGGCAACGCCATCCCCCACACTCACCTTCGGATCGCTGATTTGTATCTCAAGCGTGTGTAAATGGGTTTTCGCGGCTAGCACATGCTTGCGAAGCTCCTCTCGTCCCACAATTCGCAGATGATCAACCTTATCAAGTTGGATCTCAAATTGAACCGACTCCGTAAAATGTGAAATGAGCTCCTTTGCTTGCTGCGCAGCTTCTATTGGATGGAGTTTCTCCTCACCGACTTCCCACAAGGCACGAGCAGATTCGAGAGTAGCAAGAATCCGCTCCTCCTCACTTGGCCCGGTAAACAAGTATGCCATCAGTCCAACTACAGCAAGCAACGCTACGATTGTCTTGAGATGTCTTCGCATCTGAGGACTCTCCTGTCAGAGCGCTCGTTAATAGGTGATCTGTCGATATGGCTTCATACAAGATATTTGGTCGGTTCCTAGATATCCAGGATTTATCCCAAGCGCTGATCCAGTTTGGCTCAACACATACAGCGTGCCATCAGATGGCCGCCATACCGCATAGTCGAAACTGCTCGGCGAGAAGTAGGTTCCCGGAACTGGTATATCACCAGGAATACCCCAAAAAAGTGTTCCCGTACCTCCCGAGGAAAACTGCATGTACCAAGCTCCATTGAAATAAGCGATTTTATCGGATCGCCCATCTTCATCGAAATCTGCTACTCGGACTTCCGCTCCGTTGAATCCCCAAGCCTGAACTTGGGTGAGCCAACCGGATCTTGAGTCAAGCACCCACCACCAACCGAGGAACGGACTAAACACTGCTATATCGGTGTAACCGTCGGCATTAAAATCAGCGGCAATCGGCGTGTCGAACGCTGAACCAAAACTATAGATTCCGGCAGCACCGGTGCTCGAGAAAATGATATACCAAGCAGCAATGCCTCCTCCATTGTCCGGGCGATACACGGCAACATCCGTAGTTCCATCACCGTCAAAATCACCAGTAACTGGCCTATCAGTGTAAGTCCCCCAGATGCCAGTTCCAGTCGTGCCATTCGCATAATAGAAGGCCCAGTAGCCGTAATAGAAGACCGCAGTATCGCTAGAACCATCACCGTCATAGTCTCCACGAACGACATAAGAACCCGGCGGTGCAGGCACGGTAGAAGGAGCGCCTGGTATCAAGCTAAAACTAAACAGCGACTGCCCCGCAGATCGATATAATCCAGGCTGTCCTGCTTCATCACTTCGCGCAAAGGCAAAGCTACTTTTGCTGGTTCGAGCTGCGTAGTAGAACGTTTCGCGAAGCGGCACCTGATCGGTGACGAGACCGAGTTGATAGACCCCGGTTCCACCTGAATTCTGTCGATGGTACCAAAGTGCCTGAGACGCGCGATACACTGCTGGCTCATCATCCCCGTCTCCGTCATAGTCACTCGGAGTTGGCACATCGCCGCCCCAACCAAATTGCAGCGACTCACCGCTCTTGGTAACCCAGGTCGCAGTTAAATTCTGAAAGACAGCAGGTTCACATCTCCCGTCTCCATTATAGTCGGCAGGTACCGGAATGTCTGAACGGGTCCCTAGTACCACCGTAGTGCCGCCTAATACATACCAAGTGCCATTGGCTGGTCTATATAAAGCAATATCATCATCACCATCACCATCGTAGTCACAGGGAACTGGAATATCGCCGCGCTGCCCGTAGGTAACGACAACGCTTGAAGTAGTAGGTGAGCTCGAAGGCTGATAGATAAATTGACCAAGAGACGCGCGGAAAACGGCGATATCGTCTCTTCCATCTCCGTCGAAATCTCCCGGCGCTGGAATATCCTGATCCAGACCGAAGAGCTTTACCGTACTCAACCCATTGCCCGAGTAGACAATATACCAGGTGGACGATGCCTTTCGAAAAATCGCATAATCAGTGATACGGTCTCCATCGTAATCAGCCGGAACAGTAATATCACCGCGTTGTCCACCCCACTGCACTCGCTTCACTGCGCCGGCTGGAACACCATCCTCACTTGCGGAGAACCATTCTCCGGTACCGTAGCGATACACCGCGAAATCGGCCTTTCCATCGCCATCGAAATCGCCAAGAGCATGGCGAGTCGGTAGTGGGCTTACTCCAGGCGCGTCATTCACGGTCAGATTCATAGTTGCAACAGCAGTGCCGCCGAAGCCGTCGGAGACTTGAAATTGCAATGCATAGGTGCCAGCCTGATCTCCGGCGGGTTTCCAGGAAAATACCCCAGATGCCGAATCAACCGCCGCACCTGCCGGCAATCCATTGACTGCTGTATAGCTTAATGGGTCTCCGTCTGGATCTGTGCCTTGTAATTGAAAGTTAAAAAGCGTGCCTTCTGCCGTTGATGGGCTACCAGGGTTCGCAAGCGAGGGCGCTCGATTCTTCTTGGTCACCGAAATAACGACAGCTTCGGAATCAGTCCCACCGTTTACATCTGTCACGGTAATCGTCACTGTTACGTTCTTGTTGCCGGAACCGCCGTCGACCGTTCCTTGAGGCGGTGTATAGCGAAACGAGTTCCCGCTGAAACTCCCGCCCGTCGGTATCGGCGATGCACTAAAACTAAACGAATCACCGTCCACATCACTTGCGGAGAGAGTGATAGTCAGAGTATCAGTCTCCTGCACTTCTCTAGGCCCGATGAATTCCAATACCGGATCGCTATTCCCGCCTCCAGGTCCTCCATCGGAGAGACAAGACGAGGCCGAGACATGATTGCCAATCGATGATTTAGATGTTGCGGAAAACTTGTTGGCATTACTCTGCAAGAACGCACACATAATCCAATCGCCTTCCGCGCAGGGATCGTCGTGGTTCGATCCGACGTTGTGGCCAATCTCATGGGCAACGAGCGGGACATCAGTAGCCATGCTATTGAGCCGCATCGAAACGCCGTAGCGAACGGAACCGCAAAGCGCACGCACCCAGGCGATACCGACGGTACTACCGTCGAGATCCTTCCCAGTCCAAAGATGGGCAAGGTCATAGGTAACTGCGCCACTGAAGTTCGAGTTCCAGTAATTCGTAAATTCATTGAGGATAGTGTTTGGATTAGATGAAAAATAAGGGTCCGCACCTGTCGTCCAGACATTTTGAAAGACGACAGATATCTGGAGATCTAGCTCGGCGCGGTATATCGCATCGACTGCGTTGAGAATTGCGAGGATAGCGGCGTTCGCATTTGTCAAACTTCCTTCTTGGGTAAAGTATTCGAAGTCGGCATCCGTTGCGAGCTCGATCACCTTTAAGTTCATCTCACCGACCTCACCGCTGCGCTCTGCACTATGGTCGTGGTCATCTTCTGTATGGAACAGTTCTGGAGCACCTTCATGTTCAGACCCCTTCGTTCCACAAGCTGCTGCAATCTGTGCAGCGGATTCTTCACTTAGCATTCCCACATGCAGCGTTCGAGAGTTCTTTTTATCTTGCGTGACCTCATAGAACACTTGGTTTTGAAAAACGAAGCCTTTCAATTCTCTTGTTCCGTCAGGAAGGCGCGTTAACGCGAAACGACTAAAGAAAGAAGTATTCTCAACTCCTAGCGGGCCTCGAAACAAATCAACCTGAACGTCATCTTCTATTCTTCCATTGGCAGTAGAGCGCGTTGCCCGATAGCGATCGGCGCGAATGTCATGCGGTTCGAGCTGCAAGTTCAATGGTCCATTCGGCGTTGGTAGAGAAAAACCGACGCGAACCCTGCTGCGATTTCTCAAGTAGCCATCAGCGGCTGCGGCAAGATTATCAACAGTCGCTGGTGAAATGTTTGTTGAGAATAGTCGTTCGGATTCCGCTTGGCAGACAGCTGGCAGACCGAGGACTAAAACGAATGCGAGCAGCTGGGAAAATCTAGAGGACATGGAAGGACCTTAATGTCTAATTAAATCAAATAGTTAATGACTTAGCGGCGGGCACAGCAGTAGCGCTCGGGCTGTTCCCCTCAGTGTAGAGATCGCCAATATTTGAAGAATTCTTAAGGGCTTAGATTCGAGTGATTCTGTGTTTTTTCACACAGTTACCCAAGGCACTTCTTGCGGCTGTAGTACGGTAGGGTCACCACAACTTTTTTCGATCGCACTTTCGTCGGAATGGAACCGACAACCTTCCCCAACTCCTTGAGACGAGCAATTAGCTTCTCCGGATCTTCTACCTCTGCAGAGATCGATTTCAAGAACGCGCCCAACTGAGCGTATGTCGGCTCGTCGAATTCTTGCGTAGGAACTAACAAATAATCCTCTGCGGCAATCACAAAGCGAAAGAAATAGATTTTGTCACCGCTCGCCTTTGATCGACGTTCCAACAGTGGTGCGGCTTGAAGCTTTCCATCGGCTCCAATTGCCTTGCTTTTATCAACTCGATAGGGACGACTTGCTTCTTCGAAAGAGATTAGCTGCTTTGTTGAACAGGGCTGGAGCACAACGCTACTCCCCCCCTTTTCATCGGACTTCACAGTGGTCGAGCAAAGATACAGTCCGAGCAAGGTCGGTTTCTCGAATCGTGGAAGGATAAAAGAAAAGCGACGAAACAGGTTTCCCGACTCTGCCCGTTCAGTTGAGCTAGCTAAAATAACCTTTGGTGTGCTTACTCCCATTGACTCGAGCGAAAGCTGCAACTTTTTACTACCGGCAGAACGCTCGAGGTCGAGCTGAACGAGATCCAGATCGCCAAACATACAACGTGCCCGGCGCTCAACCTCAACATCCAGTTTCCAAGTGTCGGCTTCTTCCCCGCGTGCGAGATAGACTTTTTCGACCGGGAAGTAGTTCTGCGTTTGCTCAACACCGCCAGCTGGCTCAGCTGCGACGACGGCCGGAGAAATGCTTAACAGAAACAGCAGTACAATCCCGACAGAGCGGGCGCTTGAGTAATGAGAGACTAGCTTATTTCGCAGTTCCACCAGCAGCAGTAACCAAGCTATTTTGGAGTATAAGATCGCCGGTAATCATACCATCGGCAAGCACCATTCTTCCATCTTGGCCGAGTTTCGGGTCTGCCTCAAGGATAAAATTAATTACGGTCTGCCCGTCGCGAACTGGTAGCTTGCTGATTTTGCTTATCACCTGAGCTTTCCCATCCGAGCCGAAGATCGAATCGTCCACCGAAAGTTCGTTTGCCATCTTGAGTCCATCGCTGGTGAGCACCGGATGTTCCTGAGAGACTTTTACCGATGATCCGGCAAAAGAAATTTCGATAAGCGGCAATTCCTCTGGCCCCTGAATAACTCGCGCAACGCTTTGCTGTTTTTTGAGGATAGGATTCCAAAGTAAATCGCCCACGCCAATATCTTCTACTAGCTTGCTTGCCCCTTTGTCATCGGTGGCAATACGTACGCCTGGGGGAAAACACCCCTTTCTGTGCCGAACAAGACCACAAATATAGCAGGCCGAGGTATTCGCCTTACCCTGCTGATCAGTGACGTAGTCTCCAGCGTTAACTCTATCGCGAAGAGTATATCCGTTCCCTTGACCCCAATGGGATGTTCGACCCCAGCCGAAATCATAGAACAAATCAACTTCATCGGTGCCTAGAGATTTATCGACATGTGAATTCATCTGGCAGACGTAGGTAGAAGCACCGTGCTGCTGGTAATACACATCGGTACTGCCGTCGTGCGTTGCTCTACTCCCATCGTAGGCGACCCCACTGAGCCCCTTTCCAGTCTGTTGCGTTCGAATATCTTCAGCTTTCGCATCGGCGCAGGGATCGGCGAACAATGCTTGCGGAGTTTCTGGCAAGCCCGGTTCAACTTGATTACTTGAGTTCGTCTCTGCGACCGCAGAGGAGATACTGACTAACCC